>CAZXOC010000128.1:0-19452 GCA_964642165.1 uncultured Planctomycetaceae bacterium
GCCACCAGGTATCGACGATGGGGCAGCGACTCCGCCCGACCTGCTCGTAGTACCACATCCAGGCCTCGGGGTTGATCGGCTCGCCGACCGTCCCCAGGATCCGCAGCGAGTCGAGCTTGTACTTTGCGGGCCACTCGTCGCCCTGGCGGATCAGCGCCCGGATGGCGGTCGGGGCGGTGTAGAACTGCGTGATCTTGAACTTGTCGATCATGTGCCAGTAGCGCCCGGCGTCCGGGTACAGCGGCGTGCTCTCGAACATCACGCTCGTGGCGCCGTTGCACAGCGGGCCGTAGACGATGTAGCTGTGCCCCGTCACCCAGCCGATGTCGGCCGCGCAGCAGTAGACGTCCTCCTCGTGGACGTCGAAGATCAGCTTGTGCGACATGGCCACGAAGAGCAGGTAGCCGCCGGTGATGTGAACGACGCCCTTGGGCTTGCCCGTCGAGCCGGAGGTGTAGAGGATGTAGAGGGGGTCGTCGGCCTTCATGGGGACGGCCTCGCATTCCGCCGAGGCGTCGGCCATCAGGTCGTTGTACCACAGGTCCCGCCCGTCGGTCATCGGGCAGTCCTCGTCGTTTCGCTGGATGACGACGACCTTCTCGATGCTCGGGGTCTCCTGGAGCGCCTCATCGGAGATGCCCTTCAGCGGGATGCTCCTGCCGGCGCGCTTGGAGACGTTGGCGGTGATGAGGATCTTGCAGTCCGAGTCGTTGATGCGGTCGCGGAGGGCGTCGGCGCTGAAACCGCCGAAGACAATCGAGTGGATCGCCCCGATCCGGGTGCAGGCGGTCATCACGATCGGCAGCTCCGGGATCATGCCCAGGTAGATGCAGACGCGGTCGCCCTTCTCCACGCCCAGGTCCTTCAGGACGTTGGCGAACTTGCAGACCTCCGTGTGCAGCTCCTTGTAGGTGAGCTGCCGGTCCTCGTCCGGCTCGTCGCCCTGCCAGATCAGGGCGACCTTGTTCTCCCGCTCCGTGCCGAGGTGGCGGTCCAGGCAGTTATACGAGACGTTCAGCTCGCCATCGGCAAACCAGGTGTGCTCGATGGTGCGGCCGGCGGTGTCCCACGTGTACTCCCGGGCCTTGGTGGGCTTCTTGAACCAGTGGAGCAGTTCGGCCTGCTCCAGCCAGAAGCCGTCCGGATCCTCGATGGAGCGCCGGTACATCTCCTCGTACTGCTCCATGGATTGGATGTGCGCCGTGGCCTGGACGTTGGCCGGCGGCGGAAACGTCCGCGTCTCCGTCATCAGGGAGTCCATCGATTTGCTTTCTTCAGCCATGGTTCGGAACAGCTCCTTTCAGGCTTGGGTACAACGAGTTCACATTCCGTGTGGCAATCCCACTCAGGCAACGAAGTGCGGCTGACCGCACCCCGCGCCACAGAGTCGTTCGCCAATCCATCCAGCCCCGAAGCGGACGGGGCCTCCGCGTCCCGGGTCGGGAGCCCCCTTCCTTGCATCCTGGGGCGCTCCGGCAAGCACCGTGCCACGGCCCCCGGCAGGGGCGAGCAACGACCGATCCGAGCCTGCAGATTCTGGCGTGCCGCGGGCGGTGAAGTCAACCGAAAACAGGAAAAAACCACCGCCACAGAGCGACATCGCGAACGGGGATTTCAGCCTTCCGCCCATGCCGAACCGGACGCGCCCTGCCCGCCGAGGCAGGGCAGCCTTGCGTCTCGCCGACGGCCGGCACATACTGCACAGGCCGAAACGCGGCGATGCGGCGCCCAGTACCGGTTCGCGTCGGGAGGCGAAACATGCTGTACCTCCTCATGACGAGCTTGGTTCCCCTCGGCGGCTCCCTGCCCGCCGGGGCCAAGTCCGAGCCCCCGGGACGGGGTTTCTACGTTCCCGAGAACGCAAAGTACACGATCGTGGACTCGGCCGTCGACTCGATCCGGTTCACGCTGACCAAGACGCTGCGGCGGGACGAGCGCGGGCACCTGGTGTCGATCTCCAGCTTCGTCGACCCCAACGGCAAGGTCATGGGCTGGCACGACTTCGGCAATCTGGAGGGTCCCGGCTGGGCCGCCAACGCCGTCGGCGGGGCCTGGGAGATCCACGCGCTCGGGGCCTTCCTGAACAAGCCCGACTGGCAGGCGAAGGCCCTGTCCATCCTGGACCACGTCCTGGCAGGCGGCTTCCTCGACGAGAAGAGCGGTTTCCTCCGCGGCTACCGCGAGACCACCACCGGCAAGCTCTGCCTGAACTACAAGCACAACTCCGACTGGTTCTGCCCCGGCTCGATGGCCAAGGTGGGCTACCAGTTGCTCGTCTTCGCCGACGAACTGGGCGACGACCCCCGCGCGGAGCGGATGCGCCGGGCGGCCCTACGCTGTGCCGCATGGATCCACAAGCACGTCCAGCCCGTGCCCAACGGCTGGTTCCCCCGCCGCACGACGCCCGACGGGACGGTCTACCGCAAGTCGCCCGACGGAGGGCAGGACCGCTTCTGGCAGACGTCCGCCGACGGCTTGTTCATCCTCCAACTCCAGGCGGCGCTGACCGAGAGGAAGCTGGCCGACTACGCCGAGGCCCTGCGGCACAAGCTCGACGTCTTCCGGAAGGCCGGCGGGATCTTCGGCAGCATCAACCACGACACGTACGACCCGCACGAGAACGTGGCGTACTCGGTGGCCTTTCGCACGCTGCTGCCGGCGTCGCGCGTGCTCGAGGACGATCGCATCCGTTCGTTCGCCTACGACAAGTGCCTCGCCGGGCTGGATCGGTTCAAGATGCGCGACGACCGCAACGGCGTGGCGACGCGCGGCCTGCTGTACATGGAGAAGTCCTGGGACACGTCCTACTTGTGGGAAAACGCCGAGGCGGCGTTGGCGTGCTTCGAGGCCGCCGTGGACACGCGCCCGCGCGATGCCCGGCGAGCCCGGAAGTACGAGCTCGACGGGCTGGTCATCCTGCGGGCGGCCGCGAAGCACCACTACGGCCCGCACGGGTTCCTGACCGAGGGCGTCGACTGGAACAACCACGTCGGGCAGCGACACCACATCGACAAGGCCCGCTACGGCGCCATCCGCTACACCGAGCCGTTCCTCAACAACCAGCACATCGCCGAGCCGACCCTGTTCTACCTGAAGCACCTCGCCGCCAAGTCGGTCGAGGCGGGCGCCGCGACGTGGCGCGACGCCGAGGGCAACGCGATCCTGCGGCTTCCCGCTGCCGGCCGCCAAGCCCCTCGGCGCCCATAGCGATTGCCGCGCTCACAGCGGCACGTGCGTCGTCCGCAAGACGGCCGCCCAGGCCCGCAGGACGATCCCGCTGGCCGATTCGTCCAAGTATGGCAACATCGGCTTCGCTAAGGTCTTGCCATTGGGCCGCATCGACACGATCATTACCGACTGCGGACCGCGCGACGAAGACCGCCTCGCCGTGGAAGAGCTGGCAATCGAGGTCATGACAGTGTGACCCCCTGCCGGCGACAACGCAGGCCGGGAGCGAAACGTGGACCTGCACTTGAAGGACAAGGTGGCCCTGGTGACCGGCGGCTCGAGCGGCCTGGGCAAGGCGATCTGCCTCGGTCTGGCGGCCGAGGGCGCCAAGGTGGCGGTGAACTACTTCCGCAACGCGGAGAAGGGCATCGACTTCGTCGACGACGCCAACGCCGTCGTCGAGCAGGTCGCCGGGGCAGACGGCGCGGAGGCGTTGGCCGTCCCGGGCGACCTGACGTGCGAGGACGACATCCACGAGATGTACCGGCGGATCGAGGAGGGGCTCGGCCCCGTGGACATCCTGGTGAACAACGCCGCCGCCCTGGGATCCGGCCCGATCACGAGCTACACGCAGGAGGAGTGGAACTACATCTTCCAGGTGAACGTGACGGGCGCGTTTATCGCCTGCCGCGAGCTGGTCCGGCGGCTGCTGGACGACGGGCGAACGGGACGGATCGTCAACATCGTCTCCCAGGCGGCCTTCCTCGGCTCGACCAGCGGGCACCTGCCGTACGACTGCAGCAAGGGCGCGATGGTCTCGTTCACACGGGCGCTGGCCCGAGAGGTGGCGCCCAAGGGAATCAACGTCAACGCGGTGGCGCCGGGGATGATCCGCACGGAGATGGTGGCCCGGCGGCTGGCCCGGGACGAGGAGAAGTACCTCGCCCGCATCCCGCTGCACCGGATCGCCACGCCGGAGGAGGTCGCCGACGTGGTCGTCTACCTGGCCTCCGACCGGGCGGCCTACATGACCGGCACGACGCTGGACGTCACGGGCGGGATGATGATGCGGTAGAGCGCCGGCGCGTCCGGCGGGACCGACGAACAGCGCAAGGTTGCCCGCGGGCGGCGCGGGCAGAATATAGACGCAGCGCCTCATTTGGTATGGAGTCACGCCATGTCTGAAATCGAAACTGCTCCCGGCTCCGGCATCCCCCTGGGCGTCCGAATCCGGCTCAGTGCCATGATGTTCTTCCAATACATGCTGGTGGCGGTGTGGTTCGTGCCGCTGTCGGCCTACGCGGACAAGCTGGGGATGACCGGGACGCAGATGGCCCTGATCGTCAGTTCGATGGCCATCGGCTGCCTGGGCTCCCCGCTGATCGGCATGTTCGCCGATCGGTACTTCTCCTCGGAACGGGTCTTGGCCGTGCTGAACCTGGCAACGGCAATCCTGCTGTTCCTGGCGGCCCGGGTGACGGATCCGGGGGCCGTGTTCGTTGTCCTCGTGCTCGCGTTTCTCGCCTACATGCCCACCTGGGGGCTGACCAGCGCCATTGCGATGTCGCACAGCCCGTCGGAGAAGTTCCCCCAGATTCGCGTGTTCGGCTCCATCGGGTGGGTGGCGGCGGCGGGGTTCAGTCTGGTGGCGGGCCTCTGGGGCGTCACCATCGACGCCACGAACATCCCGCTGTACTGCGGTGCGTGCGTGGGTGTGGTGGCTGCCCTCCACGCGCTGGTCCTTCCCCACACGGCGCCGCCCGCCAAGGGGCAGAAGGCATCCATCATCGACGCCCTCGGCCTGCGGTCGCTGAGCCTGATGAAGGACTTCCACTTCTCCGTCCTGCTGATCGGCACGCTGCTGGGGACGGTCGCGTTTGCCGCGCACTGGTCCTACGGCTCGGCGTTCCTGAGAGATGAGGGCTTCAAGTACCTCACCGCCACGATGAACCTGGGCCAGTTCGTGGAGATGTTCCTCATGCTGCTCGTGCCGGTGTCGATCGCCCTGCTGGGGCTGAGGCGGACGATCCTGATCGGGCTGGCGACCCAGGTGGTGCGGTACGGGGCGTACCTGTTGGGCGGCACGGTGGGCATCCCCCCGCTGTACTTCGTGGGCATCCTGGTCCACGGCATCATCTTCGGGTTCTTCTACGTCGGCGGGCAGATCTACATCGACCGCAAGGCCCCCAAGGAGATGAGGGCCCAGGCCCAGGGGCTGATCTTCCTGATCTCCTTCGGCGTCGGCCTGCTGGTGGGCAACTTCATCTGCGGCGCACTGCTCGAGATGGGCGCTGCCGAGGGCGGCAAGAACTACACCGCCATGTGGCTGTTCAGCCTGATCGTCTCGGCCGTGGTGCTCGTGCTGTTCGTGGTGCTGTTCCGCGACCCCGTCGCGGACAAGGCTCCGGAGGCACCCGCCGAGACCGTCGCTGCCGGCGCGCCGGCGGAAGCGGCACCCGAGGAAGCCCCCCAAGGCGAAGGCGGCGAGGGCGAGGAGTAGGTCAGCGATTCTCGCCGGGGCCCGGCTCCCCGGCGCGACGATCTTGAACGGCCCGGTCTCGCGGCCCGACGCGGCGGGGCCGGGCCTCGTTCACGGTGTTCATTGCCACAAGGAGACGACGATGGCGAAGTACCTGCTGGGAATCGACAACGGCGGGACCGTGGCCAAGGCGGCGCTGTTCGACCCCGCCGGCAGCGAGATCGCCGTCGCGTCCGACCGGATCGAGACGACCTCCCCCCAGCCGGGCTGGGACGAGAGAGACGCCGAGAAGCTCTGGGAAGCCACCGTCGCGGCCATCCGAAAGGTCCTGGACGAGTCGAAGATTGATCCGGCGGAGATCCTCTGCATCGCCGCGGCCGGGCACGGCAACGGCATCTACCTCGTGGACGAGAGCGGCAAGCCCGTCCGCAACGCGATCTACTCCGCCGACAGCCGCGCCAGAAGCTACGTCGAGCAGTGGGCCGCCGACGGCGTGGACGTGGCCGTCCGCCCCAGGACGACGCAGGCGATCTGGCCCGCCCAGCCCAACGCCCTGCTGGCCTGGCTGCGCGACCACGAGCCCGAGACCCTCGCGAAGACCACGTGGGTCCTGATGTGCAAGGACTTCATCCGCCTGCGGCTGACGGGCGAGGCCCGCGCCGAGCTGACGGACATGTCCGGCACGAGCCTGATCAACGTCGTCACGAGCGAGTACGACCCCGAGGTGCTTGAGGCGTTCGGCATCCCGGAGATGCAGAAGTTCTTCCCGCCGCTGGTGAAGTCCGCGGACCTGTGCGGGAAGGTCACCGCCGAGGCCGCGGCGCTGACGGGCCTGGCCGAGGGAACGCCCGTCGCCGGCGGGATGTTCGACATCGACGCCTGCGGGCTCAGCTCGTCGATCACCGACGAGAGCCAACTCTGCATGATCCTCGGCACGTGGGGCAACAACCAGTACATCTCGCGGGAGCCCGTCGTCGAGGACGTCTTCATGACGAGCTGCTACTCGATCCCGGGCTACTACCTCATGCTCGAGGGCAGCGCGACGTCGGCGAGCAACCTGGAATGGTTCATCGACCAGTTCTTCGCCGCCGAGGCCGCCGCCGCCAGGGAGCAGGGCCGCAGCGTCTACGACATCATCAACGAGGCCGTCGCGGCGACGGGCGCCGCCGACGCGGGCATCCTCTTCTTCCCGTTCCTCTACGGCTCGAACATGGACCCGGACTCGACCGCGTGCCTGATCGGCCTGTCCGACCGCCACACTCGCGGCCACGTCCTGCGGGCCATCTACGAGGGCGTCGTCTTCGCCCACCTGACCCACCTCGAGCGCCTGCTGAAGTTCCGCGACATGCCCGAGCGCATCCGCGTCAGCGGCGGGGCCTCGAGAAGCGACGTCTGGGTGCAGATGATCGCCGACATCTTCCAGGTGCCCGTGGACGTGCCCGAGGGCAGCGAGCTGGGCGCCCTCGGCGCGGCGATCTGTGCGGCCGTGGCCATCGGCAAGCACGACTCCTACCAGGCCGCGTGCGACGCCATGGTCACGTTCTCGCGCAGCTTCGAGCCAAACGCCGACCTCGCGGAGGTCTACAAGGGCAAGTACGCCCGGTACAAGCGGGCGCTGGAAGCGCTGGCCCCGGCGTGGGCCGAGCTGGTCTGGCAGCAAACCTGAGCAAGCGGAAGCAAGCGGGCGGCCGGCGCCGTGCCGCCCAGGGAGACGTATCGTGGACTTCGAGAACAAGGTGGCGATCGTCACCGGCGCGGCGGGGTCGATCGGCGCCGGGCTGGCCGCGAGGCTGTGCGAGCTGGGGGCGAAGGTCTTCATCACGGACCTGGACCAGGCCAGGCTGGACGCCGTCTGCGAGGAGCTGGCCGCCAAGGGCGGCACGTGCAGGGGCCTCGCGGCGGACGTGACGGACGCCGGGCAGGTCAAGCAGGCCGTCGCGGCGTGCGTGGCGGCGTTCGGCGAGAAGGTCGACGTCCTGATCAACGTCGCCGGGACGGTCGGCAAGGGCGGGAAGGTCGAGGACCTCACCGAGGAGAACTGGGACGCGGTCTTCGCCGTGAACGTCAAGGGCACGTTCCTGTTCATCCGGGAGGTCGTGCCGCTCATGAAGGCCGGCGGCGGGAAGATCGTGAACTTCTCGAGCAAGTCGGGCAAGACGGGCTCGGCCCTGATGAGCCCGTACTCGTCGGCCAAGGCGGCCATCATCGGCCTCACCCAGGCGCTGGCCTACGAGCTGGCGGGCAGCAAGATCAACGTCAACTGCGTCTGTCCCGGCATCACGATGGACACCGGCGTCTGGCGGAACGTCTCGGCGGACTACGTCGAGACCATGAACCTGCCCATCGACGAGGTCGCCCGGAAGTTCACCGCCAAGGTGCCGCTGGGCCGGCTGGCGGAAATCCGGGACGTCGTCGCCGTGACGGTGTTCCTGGCCTCCGACGAGGCCGACTACATGACCGGCCAAGCCGTCAACATCACCGGCGGGCGCGAGATGCACTGACCGCCCGCCGCACGACCAGGCAGAGAGGCAAGCCTCGGAGAAAGCCAACATGTGGACGAAAGAGCAAGTCGCCAAGACGATCGATCACGCGGCGCTGAAGCCCAACATGACCGACGCCGACGTCGTCGAGGCCTGCGAACTGGGCAAGAAGTACGGCGTGGCCAGCGTGTGCGTGCGTCCCACGGACGTCGCCACGGCCGCCAGGGAGCTCGAGGGATCCGGCGTTCCCGCTTCGGCGGTCATCGGCTTCCCCCACGGCGCCCACCGGCCCGAGACCAAGGCGCTGGAGGCGAAGCTCGCCATCGCCGACGGCGCGAAGGAGCTCGACATGGTGATGAATGTCGGCAAGTTCCTCAGCGGCGACCGCGAGCTGGTGCATTGGGAGATCGCCGGCGTCGTCGCGGAGGCCAAGCCGCACGGCGCGATCGTCAAGGTGATCCTCGAGACCTGCTACCTGACGCTGGCGCAGGTGGCCGAGGCCTGCCGGATCGCCCGCGACGCCGGGGCGGACTTCGTCAAGACGTCCACGGGCTTCGGCGACGGCGGGGCGACGCCCGAGGTCATCGGCGTGATGGTCGAGACCGTCGGCGATTCGATGGGCGTCAAGGCCTCCGGCGGCGTGCGGACCTACGCCACGGCCGTCGGGTACCTTCAGCAGGGCTGCAAGCGGCTCGGCGCCGCCGGCGGGACCCGGGTGATCTGCGAGGAAGCGCCTGCCGCCGACGGCGGCGGCGACACCTGATCGGACACACCACCATGGCAGAGACGATGAAGGCGGTGGTCTACCACGCGCCCGGCGACGTCCGGGTCGAGCAGGTCCCGACGCCCGGCTGCGGGCCCGGCGAGCTGCTCGTGAAGGTCGACGCCTGCGCCGTGTGCGGGTCGGACCTGAAGAGCTTCCGCCACGGCAACCCCCGGATCAAGCCGCCCTTGACCATGGGGCACGAGTTCACCGGGCTCATCGAGCAGGTCGGCAAGGATGCCGAAGGCTTCGCCGCCGGCGAGCGGATCGTCATGGCCACCACAATCTCCTGCGGCGAGTGCCTCTACTGCCGTCGCGGCTGGCGGAACCTCTGCGCCAACCTCGCCCCGATGGGCTTCAGCTATCCCGGCGGCATGGCGGAGCGCGTCGTCGTCCCCGCGCGGGCCGTCGCCAACGGCCACGTCGTCAAGGTGCCCCCCGAGCTGAAGGCCGAGCACGCCGCCCTGGCCGAACCGGTCAGTTGCGCGGTCAACTCCGCCGACAACAGCGGCATCCAGGAAGGCGACACGGTGGTGGTCCTGGGGGCCGGGCCGATGGGGCTGATCAACGTCTGCGTCGCTCGCGGCCTGGGCGCCGGGACGATCATCCTGTCGGAGATCAGCGAGACCCGCCTGGCGATGGCCAAGCCGTTCGATTGCGACGTCCTGGTCAACCCCGCCGAGCAGGACCTGCGGCAGGTCGTCCTGGACGCGACCGGCGGGCTCGGCGCGGACGTGGCGATCGTGGCCGCCCCGGCCGCCCAGCCGCAGGAGACCGCCATCGGCCTGGTGCGAAAGCGAGGAACGGTCTGCCTGTTCGCGTCGCTGCCGAAGGGCAGCAGCGAGATCACCATCGACAGCCGCCCGCTGCACTACGGCGAGCTGCGCCTCGTCGGCACGAGCGACTCGACCCCGCGGCACGTGGCGAAGGCCGTCGAGCTGCTCGCCTCGGGCAAGATCCCCGCCGACCGGCTCGTCAGCCACGTCCTGCCCCTGGACGAGGTCCACAAGGCGTTCGATCTCATGGTCTCGGGGGAGGCCCTTCGCGTGGTGCTTCGCCCGTGAGGCGTGCGGCCGCGGCGCGGTCGGGCACGGGCAGCCTGGAGTAGAGGTCCGGAGTTGATGTCAACCGGTACCAGACGAACGGTGGCGACGGCGCTGGTCGTGGGCCTGTGCGCCGCGGCCGCGGCGAGAAGGAAGCCCCCGCCCCCATCGTACTACCACAAGAAGAAGACGTGGCGCGAGACGCTGCGGGTCTCGCGGGAGGCGCTGGCGCGAGCCGAGGCCGAAGCCGCCAAGCCGGCGCAGGCCCCGCCGCCCGGGAAGCGACCGGCCGCGGGCCCCAAGGGCGTGACGCTCGGCCCCTGGCACCGGATCGGGCCGTTCTACAACGCCGGCAAGCCGGCGTTCGACTTCGCCTTCCCGCCGGAGAAGGAGATCGCCCTCGACAGGAAGTACGGCGAGCTGGCCTGGCAGGAATGCCCGCAGTTCGACGACGGCCGACCGCACCGGCTTCGCGCGGGCACGAACGGCTCGACCTACCTCTACCGCACGCTCGTCACGGCCAAGGCCAGGACGATCAAGGGCTACTTCGGCAGCGACGACGGCCTGGCGGTGTGGCTCAACGGCGAGAAGGTCGTCAACAGCAACGTCCGCCGCGGCGTGGCGCCGAACTCGGACCAGGCCAAGCTGGCGCTGAAGGCCGGCGAGAACCGCCTGCTGCTGAAGGTCTACAACACGGGCGGCGGGCACGGATTCTACTTCTCGACGCGGAAGAAGCCGGCCGCCGGCGTGACCGCCCGGCGCCGCGGAAAGGACCCGCGCCAGACCGCGCGGCAGGAGCTCTGGAGCCTGGTCGCCCGCGCGTACCGCAACGACCCGATCGTGAAGGGCGAGATGGCCCGGGAGCAGGCCGACGTCATCTGGGCGGCCGACTGGAAAGAGGCGGACCTGCTCGACCTCGCCCGCCGCTACGCCAAGGCCACGCGCCTGCCGTCGCTGCACGACCGGGCGGAGGCCCTGCTGGCCGGCGGCGTCAAGATGCCCGCCGAGCTGACCGCCGTCCGCGAGCTGTACGTGCGATCCTGGCAGGTGACGGAGGCGTCGAAGGAGCTCGGCCCCGAGACGCTGGAGTCGATTCGCCTGGCCGTCAAGGACTTGGCACGGACCTTTCCCAAGCGCTACACCCGGGGCGGGGAGCACCTCGCGAGGCTGGCGGCGCTGGAGGGGCACGTCGCGACGGTCTCCGCCGCGGCAGCCCGGGGCGACGTCAAGGCGATCGAGGAGCTTTCGGCCGTCGCCAGGACGGTGACGGCGCTGCGGCGCGAGGCGCTGCTGGCCAGCCCGCTGCTGGACTTCGACCGGCTCCTGGTGATCCAGCGGCAGTTCGGCGACGGCGCGCGGAAGGTGATCAGCAGCTCGCTGGGCATGCCCTCGCTGAACTCCCACATCCACACGGCCATCCGCAATCCACGGTCGGGCTGGGACGACGAGATCGCCGTGCTGACCGACCTGCGAGGCGCAGGGAGGCTCACGACGCTCTTCCGGCCCGAGGGCGGGCGGATGGTCTGCGACGTCGACCTGCACTTCGACGCCGACCGGATGCTCCTGTCCATGTACGGCACGCACGACCGATGGCACGTCTTCGAGCTCGGCGCGGACGGCAAGCACCTGCGCCAGCTCACGCCCACCGACCTGCCCGACGTGGACCACTTCGACGCGTGCTACCTGCCCAACGGCCGGATCGCCTTCACCTCCACGGCCACGTTCCAGGGCCTGCCCTGCGAGTACGGCGGCAAGCCCATGGCCTGCCTGTACCTGCTGGACCGCAAGACCGGCGACATCCGGCAGATCACGTTCGAGCAGGACAGCGACTGGTGCCCCACGGTCCTGAACAACGGCCGGCTCATGTACCTGCGCTGGGAGTACACCGACACGCCGCACTACTTCACGCGGGTGCTGTTCCACTGCAATCCCGACGGCACCGGACAGATGGAGTACTACGGCAGCAACTCCTACTTCCCCAACGCGTTCCTCTTCGCCCGACCGATCCCGGGCCACCCGACGCGCGTCGTGGGCATCGCGGGCGGGCACCACGGGATCAGCCGCTCCGGCCGCATGTTGATCCTCGACCCGGACATCGGGCGCCACGAGGCCGACGGCGTGGTCCAGGAGATCCCCGGGCGCGGCCGGAAGGTCGAGCCCATCATCCGCGACCGCCTGGTGGACGGGGTCTGGCCGCAGTTCCTCCACCCCTACCCGCTGGCCGAGCCCGGCACGAACCGCGGCGCGGGCAGGTACTTCCTGGTGGCGGCGAAGCTTCGGCCGGGGTCGCTGTGGGGCATCTACCTGGCCGACGTGTTCGACAACCTGACGCTCGTGAAGGAGGTGGAAGGCTGCGCCCTGCTGGAGCCGCTGCCGCTTCGCCGCACGCCGAGGCCGCCCGTGATCCCACCTCGGGTGGACCTGCGGCGCAAGGACGCCGTCGTGTACCTGACGGACATCTACCGGGGTCCGAGCCTGGCGGGCGTGCCGCGCGGCGCGGTGAAGCGTCTGCGGCTGATCTCCTACCACTACGCCTACAACAAGCGCGGCGGGCATTCGAGCGTGGGCATCGAGAGCAGTTGGGACATCAAGCGGGTCCTCGGCACGGTGCCGGTGGCGGCGGACGGCTCGGCGTACTTCCGCGTTCCGGCCAACACGCCCATCGCGGTGCAGCCGCTGGATGGGCGGGGGCGGGCCCTCCAGCTCATGCGGAGCTGGTTCGTGGGCATGCCGGGCGAGGTCGTCTCGTGCGTCGGCTGCCACGAGCCGCAAGCGGACAGCCCCGACCTGACAGGCCTGTCGGCCCTGCGCCGCGCGCCGTCGGAGATCGAGTCGTGGTACGGCCCGGCGCGCCCGTTCGGCTTCGAGGCCGAGGTCCAGCCCGTGCTGGACAAGTACTGCGCGGCGTGCCACGACGGGCGACGCGAGGGCCTGCCGAACCTCGCCGACACCGCCCGCGAGTCCACGGACACGGCGTGGCGCGCCACCATCGGCAAGTTCAGCAACAGCTACGCGGGCCTCCAGAAGTACGTCCGCCGCCCGGGACCGGAGGGCGACTACCACGCCCTGCGCCCCATGGAGTACCACGCCTCCACGAGCGAGCTGGCCCAAATGCTGCGGAAGGGCCACCACAACGTGACGCTCGATCGCGAGGCGTGGGAGCGGCTGTATACCTGGATCGACCTGAACGCGCCGTACCACGGCCGGTGGAGCCCGGACCCGTGGCGCGACGTGGACCAGCGCGAGCGGCGGCGCGAGCTGGCGAAGCGCTACGCCAACGTGGACGACGACCCGGAGGGCGAGTACGCCGCGGCGCTGGGCGCGCTGGCGAAGCGCGGGGCCACCGCGCCGATCAAGCCGCCGCCCGCGGCACGGGCCCCCTCGGTCGTGCCGCGCGTGGCGGGCTGGCCGTTCGACGCCCACGAGGCGGCGCGCCGGCGGGCCGCCGCCGGGCCCCGGGCCGCCCGGACCGTGAACCTCGGCGGCGGGCTGTCCATGGCGATGGCCCTCATCCCCGCCGGCGAGTTCGTCATGGGCGACCCCAACGGCTGCGCCGACGAACGCCCCCTGACCCGCGTCCGGATCGAGCGCCCCTTCTGGATGGGCGTCACCGAGGTCACCAACGCCCAGTTCGCGCGGTTCGACCCGGCGCACGACAGCCGCTACATCGACCGCGCGGGCAAGGACCAGAGCGTCCGGGGCTGGCCCGCCAACGGCCCGGACCAGCCCGTCATCCGCGTCACGTGGAAGGACGCGACGGCCTTCTGCCGGTGGCTCGGCGAGACGACGGGGCGGCGCTTCGCCCTGCCCACCGAGGCGCAGTGGGAGTGGGCCTGCCGGGCCGGAACCGCCACGCCCCTCTGGTACGGCGGCGTCGAGGACGACTTCGCCCCCTATGCGAACCTGGCGGACGTCACCGGCGGGAAGCTCCGGACCACCCCCTTCCCCACGTCGAGGCGGCTCAACGACCGCCAGGGCCACGCGCTCGCCGTCGGCGCCTACCGGCCGAACCCCTGGGGGCTGATGGATATGCACGGCAGCGTTGCGGAATGGACGCTCTCGCTGTACCGTCGGTATCCCTATGACGACACGGACGGGCGCAGCGACCTGCACGCCGCCGGCCGGCGGGTCGTCCGCGGCGGCTCGTGGCGCGACCGCCCGAAGCGCTGCCGCTCGGCGTTCCGGCTGGCCTACGAGCCGTACCAGCCCGTCGTCAACGTGGGTTTCCGCGTCGTGTCGGACGCGACCGAACCTGTCGGCAACAAGACACAAGCGAAGATCGAGGCCTTCGCGTCCGGGAGATCCAACCTGCAAAGGAGCAAGCGATGAAGCAGACGACGGAGAGACGGTGGTGTGTGGGAGCGGCGGGGATGGCCGTGGCGCTGGCGGGTCTGCTGATGCTGGCCGGCTGCCAGACCGGGCCGAAGGTCTCCGTCATCGTGCTGCCGGAGAAGTACAACACGCCCGACGGGATGACGCTGGATGCCGACGGGAACATCCTCCTGTCCATGCCGAACTTCAACGATCCGAACCACCCGCCCCTGATCGTGAAGATCGGCCCCGATGACCAGATCACCGAGGTGGTGACGCTGCCCCCGCAGGGCGGCAAGAGGGCCGGCCCGCTCGGGATCGGCGTCGGGGCGGACGGGAACCTCTACATCTCCGACAACCCGGACTTCGGCAAAGACGTGCGGACGTCGCGGCTGCTGCGCGTGGTCATGAAGGACGGCAAGGCCGCGAAGGTCGAGGTCGTGGCGACGGGCTTCTACAACGCCAACGGCCTGGCCTGCCACGGCGACAGCGTCTACGTCTGCGAGTGCAAGATCGACCCGGCCGCCTCGCCGATGCCCAGCGGCGTCGTCCGCTTCAAGCTCTCCGAGCTGGACGCGGCCAATCCCGTCGCCCTGAAGCCCGGCGGCAACGACCCGCACTTCGTCCTGAAGTTCCACACCAAGAACGAGGAGTGGAAGGTCGGGGCGAACGGGCTCGGCATCCACGGCGAGACGATGTACGTCTGCAACTTCGGCGACGCCCAGTTGATCCGGGCGAAGCTCGGCGCGGACGGCAAGGTCGTCTCCCACGAGGTCCTCGCCGAGGGTCAGGGGATGCTGTCCACCGACGGGCTGAGCATCGACCGGAAGACCGGCGAGGTCTACATCGCCGACTTCCGCGACAACGCCGTGCACCGGGTCGACCCGAAGACGGGCAAGGTCACGACGCTCGCCAGGAACGGCAACACCGACGGGACCGGCGGGGAGCTGGATCGTCCGTCGGAGCCTTGCCTCCGCGGGCGCAAGGTCTACGTGGCGAACATCGACCTGCCCTTCGCGGGCAACGTCACCGACAAGCCCAACACCATCTCGGTGATCCACCTGGACGACTAGCGCCTCCGGCGCCCCGTCTATCCGGACGGAAGACAGTATCACGAATGAGGAGAGAAACGATGAATCGATGGTGTGTGATGACAGCGGTGTTCCTGGCGGGCCTCGCCGTGCTGTCGGGGTGCCAGGAGAAGGCGTCCGTGCAGTTCGACAACTCGACCTTCTACGACGCCGACGGCAAGTTCCAGGAGGACAAGGCGAAGGACGCCTACGTGGCCCTGATGAAGTACCACGGCTACCCCGTCTACGAGGGCATCCGCGAGAAGATGTGGGTCTCGGACTACGGGACGGGCCGATTCGCCGATCTCGGCCTGGGCGCGGTCCTGTGGAAGAACAACGTCAAGGACCGCTACATGCTGATGGACCTGTACCTCCTGCCCAACCAGATGCTGCCGGAGCACTGGCACGTGGAGGGCGAGGGCAACCCCGCGAAGCTCGAGGGCTGGCTGATTCGCTACGGCCTGTCGCACGTCGTCGGCGAGAGCGAGGCCAACCTCGGCCCCGACGTCAAGGTCCCCAAGTGCCACATGAACGGAACGGTGACGGTCAAGCACGAGGTGGTCGCCAAGCCGGGCGACTTCGTCCCGCTCAACCGCGTGGAGGCGAGGCACTGGCAGTTGGCCGGCCCCGAGGGCGCGATCATCACCGAGGTCGCCAACGTGCACACCGACAGCGCCGTGCGGCACTCGGACCCG
Organism: uncultured Planctomycetaceae bacterium; assembly: GCA_964642165.1. Taxonomy (GTDB): domain Bacteria; phylum Planctomycetota; class Phycisphaerae; order SM23-33; family SM23-33; genus CAYRVX01. The sequence goes on from CAZXOC010000128.1 coordinate 16,010, forward strand.
GCGATCAACAAGAACTTCCTCGGCGAGTGAGGCCGGGCTCCGGCCGGCGAAGCCGGCGCGGCTTCTGGTGAAACAACGCGACCCTTCGCACGCGAGTGCGAAGGGTCGCATCAAGCACCCCCAAGGGGAGTCGAACCCCTGTCTCCAGGATGAGAACCTGATATCCTAGGCCACTAGACGATGGGGGCGTTTGCTTGCTGTGCTTGCTGAGCCTAGCCCGCAGCCGGTCGCGGGACGATCCTGGACTCGGCCATGGTAGCGATTCGCCGCGCTTTGCGTCAAGCCCATTTGTCGCCAGGCGACCGCCGAAGGCGTACACTGACGCCCGGCGAGCGGCCGGGGCGCCGGAGACCCCGCGGCATGAGCATTCGGCTGACGCAACTGGACGTGTACCGCACGGCGATCCCGATGCGGCCCTTCGAGCACGCCGCGGCGTCGCGGGACGTCGCCGAGGCGATCGTCGTCCGCGCGGCGTTCTCCGACGGCACGTCCGGCTGGGGCGAGACGCTGCCCCGCGAGTACGTCACGGGCGAGACCCTGGAGACGGTCGCCGCCGACCTCGAGCAGGTCGTCTGGCCGGCCGCACGCGAGCTGGACTTCGCCGCTGGGCTGGACGTGCTGCTGAACCTGCCGGCCGCCTGCCCGGACGGCCGCTGCCTCAACGCCGCCGTCGCCGCGATCGAGATCGCCTGCGCGGACGCCCATCTCTCGCGAAGCGGCTCGCGGCTGACGCGCTCGCCGGTGCGGCGCATCGCGGCCCGGGTCTCGGGCGTGCTGGGCTCGGCCGATCCGGACAGGACGGCCCGGCGCCTGCGGCGGATGCGCTGCTTCGGCCTGCGGGACTTCAAGCTGAAGCTGGGCGTCGACGAGGCCGACGACGCCGAGAACCTCCGGAGCGTCCACAAGCGGATCGGCAAGGCCGTCGCCGCCGGACGCTGCACGCTGCGGGTGGACGTCAACGGCGCCTGGGACGCCGATTCGACGCCCGAGCGCGTCGCCGCCCTCAAGCCGTTCGGCGTCTCCGTCGTGGAGCAGCCCGCCCGCTGCGACGCGGCCGAACTCGTCCACCTCGCCCGGCGATGCGAGCTGCCGCTGATGGCCGACGAGTCGCTCCTGACCGCCGCCGACGCCCGCTCGCTGCTGGCCGAGCCCCAGCGCATCTGGTGGAACGTCCGCCTCAGCAAGAACGGCGGGCTGCGGCGATCGATGCGGCTGATCGAGATGGCCGCCGAGGCCGGCGTCGCGGTCGTCAACGGCTGCATGGTCGGCGAGAGCAGCATTCTCTCGGCGGCCCAGCGGCGGCTGCTCGAATGGGCCGGGCCGCGCGTGCGGCACGCCGAGGGCAACTACGGCCGCTTCCTCCTGGCCGACGACCTCACCCGGCGGTCGCTGCGGTTCGGCTACGGCGGGCGCCTCCAGCCCCCTGCCGGCGCCGGGCTCGGCGTCGAGGTGGACCCCCGCAAGCTCGAGCGCCGCGCGACGCTCCTCGCGTCCCTGCGGGCATGAGCCCGTCGGTGCCCGCCCCGTCGTATTGCCAAGGCCCCCCGGAATCGCTAGACTGTATCCCTTCGGTTGCGGCCGCCGGCCCGTGATGCCGCGCGGCAGCCCGATGTGAGCTGTGAAAGGAAGCTCCCGAGCCATGAAGCAACGCAGGAACCACCGGCGAACGCTCTTCACCAGCGAATCGGTCACGAAGGGCCACCCCGACAAGCTGGCGGACCAGATCTCCGACGCCGTCCTCGACAGCCTGATCCGCCACGATCCCCGCGCCCGGGTCGCCTGCGAGACGCTGGTCACGACGGGGCTGGTCGTGCTGGCCGGCGAGGTCACGGTGCACAACCACAAGGCCGAAACGGCGCTGCTGAAGGTGGAGGACACCGTCCGCGAGGTCATCCGGTCGATCGGCTACGACGATCCCACCATCGGCTTCGACCACCAGTCCTGCGCCGTCCTCAGGACGCTGCACGGCCAGTCGCCGGACATCTCCCAGGGCGTCACGGAGGGCCAGGGCGAGCACACCGAGCAGGGCGCCGGCGACCAGGGGCTGATGTTCGGCTTCGCCTGCGACGAGACGAAGGTGCTCATGCCGCTGCCGATCCACCTGGCCCACCGGCTCACCGCGCGCCTCAGCGAAGCCCGCGAGAACGGAGAGGTCACGTGGCTCCGCCCCGACGGCAAGAGCCAGGTGACCATCCGCTACCACGACGGCGTGCCGGCGGCCGTCGACACCATCGTCCTGTCCACCCAGCACACCAAGGCCGCCGTGGACCCCAGGACGAACAACATGTCCGCCAAGGCCCGCCGCGAGCTGATCGCCAAGATCATCAAGCCCGTCGTGACCGCCGAGTGCCCCGACCTCTGGAACCGCCGCATCACCTTCCACATCAACCCCACCGGGCGCTTCGAGATCGGCGGGCCCTACGGCGACACCGGCGTCACCGGGCGCAAGATCATCGTCGACACCTACGGCGGACGCGGCGCCCACGGCGGCGGGGCCTTCAGCGGCAAGGACCCCTCCAAGGTGGACCGCTCGGCCAGCTACATGGCCCGCCACATCGCCAAGAACGTCGTCGCCGCGAGGCTCGCGAAGGTCTGCGAGGTCCAGCTCTCCTACGCCATCGGCGTCGCCGAGCCCGTCAGCGTCCACGTCAACTGCGAAGGCACGGCCGTCGTCGACGAGCCCCGACTCGCCCGCGCCGTCCAGGACCTCTTCCCCCTGACGCCCAGGAAGATCATCGACTACCTGAAGCTGCGGCGGCCCATCTACCGCGAGACGGCCCACGACGGCCACTTCGGCCGCACCGGCCGGAACTTCACGTGGGAACGCACCCACCGGACCCGGGAGCTGCGCAAGGCCTGCGGCCTGTAGGCAACACGCCCTGCCGGCAGCCCTCCCCGGCGAGACCTGGTGGCGCGGAGGCCCCCTCCTCGATGCCGGCGGAGGGCAGCGGCCGGCTGCGGGCGGGCCTCCCCCGTTGGGCCGAGGACGAGACATGCCCGAGCTGACCAGCCGCGAACGCATCGCACGCATCGTCAAGCGCCGGCCCGTCGACCGCATCGGCGTCCACGAGGGCTTCTGGGGCGACACGCAGCGGGCCTGGACCGATCGGGGGCACCTCGCCGAGGGCGAGTCGCTGGCCGACCACTTCGCCCTCGACATCCGCACCGGCGGGTGGCTGAGAATGGTCTCCAACCTCGACGCCGGCGACGAGATCGTCGAGGAGGACGAGGAGACGAAGCTCGTCCGCAACGGCAACGGGGCGCTGCTGCGCTGGTGGAAGACGCACAACGGCACGCCGGAGCACGTCGACTTCCTCGTCAAGGACGGCGCCGGCTGGAACGAGCACTGCCGCCCGCACCTGGTCAACCCCGACAACTTCCGCCGCCGCATCAACTTCGAGCAGTATCGCAAGGTCCGCGCCCGCTGCGCGCGAGACGAGCTG
>CAZXOC010000129.1:0-2904 GCA_964642165.1 uncultured Planctomycetaceae bacterium
GAGAACCAGCCTGTCCCCGATCCGTCGTCCTTCCATGACCGAGTGCCCGCGGCAGCGCGCCGGCGCTACCTCAATCGCTACGGCTCCTTCACCTTCGGCGGTTCGATAATCGTCACTTCGATGGCGTCGCGCTTGGCCCAGGGAAGGTTGATGTCGAACCATTCGATGTGGCTGTTGTACTTCGCGCGAACGTGCCTGGTGTAGTTGGCCATGCCGCGCGCCCCGTAGCCCGCGTTGTCGGCCACGACGACGGCGCCGGGTCGGAGTCGGTCCTCCAGGCCGAGAAAGCACGGGTAGTAGTTCGGCGGATGGCAGTCGAGGAAGACGAAGTCGATGGGCCCCTTGATCCCTTTGACGATCTTGCGGGCGTCGCCGACCTTTATCGTGACGTAGTCCGCCAGGCCGGCCTTCTTGAAGTTGGCCTCGGCCTCGCGGGCGAGGGCGGGGACGATCTCCATGGTGATGAGTTTGCCGCGGCGGGCCGCCTTCAGCTCGCGGGCGATCCACAGGCCCGAGTAGCCGATGGCGGTTCCGCCCTCGACCACGAGGCGGGGCCTGGCCTTCCGGACCAGTTCGGCCAGCCGCTTGGCCTTCTCGGGCGCGAGCAGCCGGATGCGACGCTTGATGGAGTTCTTCTCCACCTCGTCGATGACCGCCTGCACCGGATCGCCGGTGGCGGGCTGCGTCTCGGCGGCGCTCGGTAACGCCTTGATGTAGATGTTGCGGAACTCGATCGGCGAACCGTGGCGCTGGAGGCCGATGTCGCCCTCGGGCGGGACGCCCGGCAGTTGGGCGTCCTTGATCACGACCTCGCCGTTGAGTTTGACGGTCAGGCGGTCGCCCTTCATGGTGATGACGAAGGTGTTCCACTTGCCGACGGGCTTGTCCATTTTCTTCAGGGGCGTGCAGGCCTTTCGCACCTCCTTCGGCTGCTTCCGGTCGGTGCGGTACCCCCAGACTTCGCCGGAGCCCATGTCGTTGCACCAGATGTTCACCTGGCTCTTGGCCTGGCCGCGCAGGTAAATGCCGCTGTCGCCCCGTCTCGGGAACCGCCAATCGACCATCAGGACGAAGTCCTTGAACTTCCTGCCCGTCCAGAGATGGGGTCCTTGGCCGTCGAACAGGATGATCCCGCCGTCGACCTTCCAGTGCTGCTGCCACGTGGCTTTCTCGGCTTGGGACTCGGGTTTCCCCCGCCGGGCCTGCCAGCCCGTGAAGTCCTTGCCGTTGAACAACGCCTCAAAGCCCTTCGGCGGTGTCTTGTCGGCAGCAAGGACCGTCACCGACAAGGCACTTGCCGCAAGGGCGGTAAGCAGGATCTTGCGCATCGGTTCGTCCTCCTCCCGGAGACTCGGATTGGCCGGATACGTAGCCGCGCCCGCCACCGGCCCGTTCAATGATTCTATCTTGCTGGCATGTCCTGGCAAGCCCGTTCCCGGTTCGGCGCGTGCCGGATGATACGCAGGCCGGGCTCGAGAGTGCAACGGATCGGGAACACGGATCGGGAACGGATCGGGGACTGGCTGTTTTCCTGGGGTTGGGGCCGTAGCAGCGACGGCCGAATGCTGCGACGGGACGCCCGCAGCGCTTGTTGCCGCGTCTCGTTGGCATCGGCCCCGACGACCTTCCGGGCGCGCCGGTGCGGGGCGGCGCGGACGCGGGGGGCGCGGGTCGGCGGCGAGGCGGATTGTCCAAGGTTGGGACAGGGATAAGAGATTCTAATATAGTGTCTTATATTGATTTCGGTCCCCCTGGGAAGCGCCGGGCATGGACAGTCTCGACACAATCAATCAAGACTCATGGCCGCCTCGAAGGGGGATGTACGATAAGGTAGTCGGGATTCCGGAGGGCGGGGCTGATTGTCCGGACTTCCGAAACACCGCTTCCGGCATAGGATATGGAACTCTAGCTAGAATGCATGGTAACGACGCGAGGCGATTGTGTCAGTCGGGAAAAAAGTCGACACAATGACGACACGTCGTGGACGCCGAAGCCGTCGAATCATGCACGAAGGAATGCAGATTGCCGCGCCGCGCGCGCCTGCCCGCCGCCTGCTTCCGCGGCGGGGGTTCGTCCGGGGCGGGCGGAGGCGGGCCGCTGGGGGTTGGGAGGCGGCGGGGACGCGACGGATGGCGTAGAGGGCGAAGCCCATCAGCACGGCCAGCAGCGCAGCCGCGGCCGCGAGGGCGGCGGCAGGGGGGCGGGCGGCTCGCCGCGGCGAGCGGGCCAGCGCCAGGCCGATGAGGAACCCCCCGACGAGCCCGCCGACGTGGGCGGCGCCGTCGATGGCCGGGACGAGCAGGAAGATCGCGTTGTACAGCAGCACGGTGAACAGCCAGGAGCGGATGCCCTTGCGCATGAGCTCGGGCAGGTCCCGCCAGAACCGCGCGTAGATGGCGGCCATGGCGCCGACCATGCCGAACAGCCCGCCGGACGCCCCGGCGGAGACGGCGAGAGGGCGCCACCACAGGCTGGCGACGCTGCCGGCCAGGCCGCCGAACACGAAGTACGCCAGCAGCCGCCACGTGCCCTGGAGCCGCTCGAGCGGGCGGCCGAACACGTGCATCGCGTACATGTTGAACAGCAGGTGCAGCAGCCCGACGTGAAGGACCATGCTCGTGACCAGGCGCCACCACTGCCCGGTGCGGATCAGCGGCCCGAAGTTGGCGCCCCAGGCGATCAGGTCGCGCACCGACGGGCGCAGCACCGGAACCCCCAGCAGCGCCTGGACCGCGAACAGGCCGATGCACGCGGCCAGGATGGCGTAGGCGCCGTAGGGCTTCCTGCCGCCCTTGGCGCGGGAGACGGCGGCCTGGAACCGCCGGACCTCATGGACCTGTTCGAGGGCGCGGGCGAGCTCGCGGCGGCAGTCGACGCCGGCGCCGCCGGCGCGGGGCCCGGGCG
>CAZXOC010000129.1:3004-19369 GCA_964642165.1 uncultured Planctomycetaceae bacterium
CGGGCGGGACGCAGCCGACGAGGATCACGCCGCGGACGGTCAGGCCCGCGCCGCGGAGGCCCTGCTCGCGCCGCAGCATCCACGCGACGGCGTCGTCGAGCGCGGGCAGCGCCGAGGCCAGCAGCAGGTAGCCGTTGTCCTTGGTCATCAGCACGGGCGACAGCGGCCAGGTGTCCGGGTCGCCGTCGGCGTAGCGATACCCGCGGCCGAACAGCACCCGCTGCGCGCGGTCGAGGCAGCGGGCGACGGCCTGGATGTCTTGCTGGCTGAATGCCACGTCCATGATCGGCGTTCCCTGGGGCTCTCCGGGGCGCGGGTCGCGGGGGGTCGGCCCGCGGTCACTTGCGGCCGCAGCACCTCTTGTACTTCAGGCCGGAGCCGCAGGGGCAGGGGTCGTTGCGGCCGGGCTCCTTCTGGCCGAGGCGCTGCTTCAGCGGCTGGGGCGCGTCGGGGGCGGGCCCGGCCTCGAAGGCGGCGCGGCGCTCGCTCTCGCCCGGCGTGGGCGCGGGCGCAGGGGCGGGGGCGTCCTTGGGCGGCGGCAGCTCGCCCTTGCGGACGTACTCGGCCATGCGGCGCAGCTCGGGCAGCGCCTCGCGGAAGAAGAGCTTGTAGCCCTCGCAGAACCAGTTGGTGCGGTGCGGGTCGGTGCCGATGGGCCTGTGGTGCTTGGGGCAGCCGGCCTTGCAGAACTCGAAGAACTCGCAGTCCTTGCACGTATCCGGCACGATGGTCTTGAGCTGGGCGAACTCCTCCAGCCGGGGATCGGTGGCGAGCTGGGCCAGCGGGCGCTCCATGATGTTGCCGATCTTCCACTCCTTGTAGACGAAGTGGTCGCAGGCGTAGAGGTCGCCGTTGAACTCCAGGACGTGGGCGTTGGCGCAGCGGTCGGAGTAGCAGCACATCGACGCCTTGCCGAAGATGATGGTGTGCAGCAGGTTGTCGATGAATCGCTCGGAGACCTTCCCGACGTCGCGGGCGGCCCACTGCTCGAAGACGTCCAGGAGGAATCGCCCCCACTGCTCGGGCCCGCAGCTGAACGGCTGGATCTCGCCGCGGTCGTCGCGCTCGAGGATCGGGATGAACTGGAGGTAGCGGATGCCGCGGTTGACGAAGAAGCGGTAGATGTCGCCGGCGTGGGGGGCGTTGACGCTGTTGAGCGTCACGAGCACGTTGTACTCGACGTCGTGCTTGCGGAGCAGCTCGACCCCGCGCCACGCGCGGTGGAAGCTCGGCTGCCCGGCGCGGTCGCGGCGGTAGTGGTCGTGCCACTGCGGCGGGCCGTCCAGGCTGATGCCCACCAGGAAGTTGTGCTCGGCCAGAAACGCGCACCACTCGTCGTCCAGCAGCGTGCCGTTGGTCTGGAGGGCGTTGGCGACCTCCTGCCCGTCGCGCCCGAAGGCCTGCTGGTAGGCCACCGCCTGGCGGAAGAAGTCCTTGCCGGCCAGCAGCGGCTCGCCGCCCTGCCAGCCGAGGTCGCAGTGGACGGGCATGGCCTCGAGGTACTGCCGCGTGTAGCTCTCGAGGACCTCCTGGCTCATGCGGAACTTCTGCACGCCGGGGTACAGCTCGCGCGGCTTCATCGTGTAGTAGCAGTAGTGGCAGTCGAGGTTGCACACGCCGCAGACCGGCTTGCACATGATGTTGAACGGCGGGAGCACCTGCTCGGCGGGCAGCGCGTTGGGCGTCATCTGGCTCATGGCTACAGCCTAGCAACTCGGCCGCGGCGAAGGCAAACGAATCGCCCGCCCGCCCGCCGCGCGGCTCAGTTCAGCCTCCAGCCCTCCTGCTTGTGGCGCTTGAAGGGGAAGCGCTGGAGCTTGACGGGGTGGACCTGGCCGTCGCGGGTGCGGTACTGGCTGACCACGTAGGCGATGGCCACGTCGCCCTGCACGAGGCTGTAGACCGGCTCCCAGCGGACGATCGTCCAGTGCGACGGCTCGATCTTGTGGGACAGGGGGCGGTTCTGGAGGAAGCGCGTGGCGGGGTGGCCCTTCGGCCAGAGCGCGGCGAAGGCCTTGTCGTCGCGCCGGTTGTAGGCGTCGCGGAAGCCCAGCAGGAGCTTCCGGACGGCCTGCTTGTCGCCCTGGGTCTTCGCCAGGGGCGCCAGGGCCTTGTAGAGCTTCTCGGACTGCTCCTGGAAGCGGAAGTTGCCCTCCTGCCCGCCGGAGAGGATCTCCTCGAGCTGCGGGCGCAGGCGAAGGAGGCGCTCGCGCAGGCGACCGGGCTCGTCCATCATCGCCAGGCGCGAGGGGATCAGCGACATCATGCTGGCGACCGTGCCGGGCAGGAGGATCTTGTAGCGCTTGCGGTAGGTCTCGTCGACGCCGGCGGCGAAGTGGCCCAGGCAGCGTTCGGCCCAGCGGCAGACCTCCTCGCAGGTCCGCTTGCGGTTCGTGGCGAACTGGATGGCGGAGAGGTCCTTGCCCAGGGGCACCTTCGTCCAGGCCACGGCCAGCCGCGACGCCAGGCGACCGCAGTGGAACTCGTCGCGCGGCGAGGCGGCGGCGAGGCGCTCGTACTCCCGGGCCATCAGGTCCCGCAGGGTGGCGACCTCGGCCGGATCGCTCGCCAGGATCGAGCTGACGAGCTGCTGGTCGGCCTGCAACTGGCTGGTGAGGTCCCGGCCGCCCCAGGCGGTCTGGTACTGCCGCCACCCCCGGGCGAGGTCCTTTCCCAGCGGCCGCCGCGAGGGGCGCGTGGCGGCGGGGCGCGTGCTCGCCGGCGCGGACGTGGTCGCGGGCGGCCCGGCCGCCGAAGCCCCCGCCACGGCGCCCCCGCGCCCGTCCGCCAGCAGGCCCGCGAGGCCGCAAAGCCAGACGATCGACTGCGTATATCTCACCGGTCTCCTCCCGTCTGCCGACTTCGTCCAGCGTATCGCGCCCGGCGGGGGATTTCTCACAAAAACGGGCGCAATTCCCCGGGCGGCCCGATAGAGTCGGGCCTTGCGCGCCGGGCGGTCGGGACCCGGCGCCCGCGGGAGAGGATGGATGTCGGATCAGCAGGTGCGCGTGACGTTCGAGCCGCACGGGCGGGCCGTGTTCGTCCTGCACGGCACGAAAATCCTGGAGGCGGCGGCTCGCGGGGGGCTGACGCTCGACACGCCGTGCGGCGGGCAGGGCACGTGCGGCAAGTGCCGCGTCCGCGTCCAGGGCAAGCTGTGCGGCCCGGGGCCCGTCGAGCGCGAGCGCCTCAGCGAGGCCGAGCTCGCCGACGGCTGGCGGCTCGCCTGCCAGTCCGACATCTGCGGCGAGTGCGTCATCGAGGTGCCCGAGAACTCGCTGTTCGCCAGCCAGCACCGCATCCTCGAGGAGGCCCGGACCGCCGAGGCCGACGAGGTGCTGCCCGCCGTCCGGAAGGTCCACGTCCGCCTGGCGGAACCGTCGCTGGCGGACGACGCGCCGGACCTGCTTCGCCTCCAGAACGAGCTGGGAGCGGTGCAGGTCTCGCTGGAGGTGCTTCGCCAGCTCGGCCGGCGGCTTCGCGAGGGCCACTTCGCCGGGACGGCGGTCCTCACCGACCACCACCTGATCGACTTCGAGCCGGGCGACACGACCGACGAATGCGTCGGGGCGGCCTTCGACGTCGGCACGACCACGGTGGTCGGCTCGCTGGTGGACCTGCGAGAGGGCCACGAACTCGCCGTCGAGTCCGCCATGAACGCCCAGGTCCGCTTCGGCGACGACGTGCTCAGCCGCATCAAGCACGGCAGCGGCAGCGCCGGGCTGGAGGAGCTGCGCAGCGCGATCGTCGAGACCGTCAGCGAGGTTCTGGACCGCCTCTGCGCCCGCGCCGGCGCGGCGCGCGAGCGGGTGTACGAGATCACGTTCGCCGGCAACACGACGATGCAGCACCTGCTCAGCGGCATCGACCCGGCGCAACTGGGGCACGTGCCCTTCGTGCCGGCGTTCGGGCGCAGCGTGATCGCGCCCGCCGCGGAGCTGGGCCTGGCCGTCCACCCGCGGGCGGCGGCGGTGATCTTCCCCGTCATCGGCGGCTTCGTCGGCGGCGACGCGGTCGCGGGCATGCTGGCGACGCGGCTGGTCGAGACGCCCGGCCCGGCGCTCATGGTCGACATCGGCACGAACGGCGAGATCGTCCTCGCCCACGACGGGCAGGTGTGGGCGGCGAGCACGGCCGCCGGGCCCGCCTTCGAGGGGGCACGCATCTCCTGCGGCATGCGCGCCACGGCCGGGGCGATCGAGAAGGTCGTCTTCGACGACGATGTCCGCGTCAGCGTCATCGGGGGCGCCGAGCCGATCGGCCTGTGCGGCAGCGCCCTGGTGGACCTGACGGCCGAGCTGCTGCGAAGCGGCCTCGTCACGCCCGTCGGGCGCATGCTGCCCCCGGACGCCCTGCCCGAGGCGCTGCCCGAGGCGTTCCGCGGGCGCGTCGTCCCGGGCGACGGCGGGCAGCCCGCGTTCGTCCTCGCCGAGGCCCGGGGCGGTTCGCCCGGCGTGATGCTCACCCAGCGGGACGTGCGGGAGCTGCAACTGGCCGCCGGGGCGATCCGGGCGGGGATCACCCTCCTGCTGAAGCAGGCGGAGCTGTCCGTCGGCGACCTCCAGCGCGTGCTGATCGCCGGGGGGTTCGGCAGCTTCATCCGGCGAAGCAACGCCCAGCGGATCGGGCTGCTGCCGCCGGGGGTGGACCACCGGAAGATCCTCTACGTCGGCAACGCCTCGCTGGCGGGGGCCAAGTGGGCGCTGGTCTCCACCAAGGCCCGCCGCCGCGCCGAGGAGATCGCGCGCCTCGCCCGACACGTCGAGCTGAGCCAGGACCCCGACTTCCAGACCGAGTTCGCCGAGGCGATGATCTTCCCCGCCTCGTAGGGCGGCGCCGCATCCAGGGAGGTCCGGACGGCCATCCGCCGGGCCCGATCCCACGCCGCGGACGGAGGAGGCCCTCCCGTCGACGGCGGCCTGCGATCGGTAATCGAAAATCGGAAACGGCAAATTGGCAAGGGGCGCCGCCGCCGGTACAGTGGCCGGCCGACGTCCCACGCGATCCAGGGAGCGCAACCGTGAAAGACCGACTGTTCGAGGCGCTGAAGAAGAGCACCGCCGAGTACGCGGAGATCCGCTACGAGCACGAGGACGCCAACCAGGTGGCCTACCGCGGGGAGGAGCTGGAGAACGTCTCGAGCTCCAAGCGCGCCGGCGGGATCGTCCGCGCATGCACGCGCGGCGGCTGGGCGACGGCCACCTTCGACCGCCTCGACGACCTCGACTACCAGGTGGCCGAGGCCTGCCGCTGCGCCGAGCTGGTCGGCAGGGAGCGGACGCAGCTCGCCGAGGTCGAGCAGGTCGCCGACGCCGAGCTGCCCGCCGAGATGCAGCGCGACCCGCGCGGCGTGGCGCTCGACGAGAAGCTCCGGCTGATCGCCGGCTACAACGACGTCATCCTGAAGGCCGACGACGCGATCGAGTCGTCCTTCGTGAACTACTTCGACAAGTTCCGCGCGGTGCACTTCGCCTCGTCGCGCGGGGCGTACTTCGCGGAGGAGCGCCCGCAGGTGGGGCTGATGTTCGTGGCCGTGGCGCGGGACGGGTCGCTGGTGCAGCGTGCCCACGACGGCTTCTCCTCGGCGGTGAGCTACGACGTCGTGCAGGATCGCGAGCGCGACGCCGAGGCCGTCGCCCGGCGCGCCGCGGACCTGCTGAAGGCCCCCCCCTGCGAGGGCGGGCAGTACACCGTCGTCCTGGACCCCGAGCTCGGCGGCGTCTTCGCCCACGAGGCCTTCGGGCACCTCAGCGAGGCTGACTTCCTCCACGAGAACCCCAAGATGCGCGAGCTGATGCATCTCGGGCGCCCCATGGGCGTGAAGGAGCTGACCATCGTCGACGACGGGTCGCTCGGCAGCACCGTCGGCACGCACGCCTACGACGACGAAGGCACGCCGACGGGGAAGACCCGCCTGGTGACCGAGGGCGTGCTGACGGCGCACCTGCACTCGCTGGAGACCGCCGCGAAGATGGGCGAGAAGCCCACCGGCAACGCCCGGGCGATCGGGCGCGGCTACCCGCCGATCGTCCGCATGACCAACACGTACGTCGAGGGCGGGGAGCTGACCTTCGACGAGCTGATCGCGGACATCGACGACGGGATCTACGCCCGCAGCATGTTCGGCGGGCAGACGATGATGGAGATGTTCACGTTTTCGGCCGCCTACGGGCACCGGATCCGCAAGGGGCAGGTCGGCGAGCTGATCCGCGACGTCGTGCTGACCGGCAACGTCTTCGAGACGCTCCACGCGATGGACGGCTTCGGCAACGACTTCCGGATCGTCGAGAAGGCCGGCGGCTGCGGCAAGGGCGGGCAGATGCCGCTTCCCGTGACGTTCGGCTCGCCGCACCTGCGGATCCGCAACGTCGTCGTCGGCGGGCGGTAGGGGACGAGCACGAGCACGACAGCCACCCACGGAGCGATTGGGCAAGCCATGCGGACACCGATGATCGAGAAGATGAAGGACCGGCTGACGGACGCCCTGGCGACGGCCCGGCGAAAGGGCGCCTCGGCGGCCAAGATCGCCTTCGGCCAGAAGGAGCGGATCGGCTGCTCCTTCGAGGCCGGACGCCTCAAGGGCGCCGAGACCTCCCAGAGCGCGTCCTACCAGGTCACCGTGCTCGTCGGGAACCGGCGCGGCACCGCCCTGGGCACGGACGTCGCCGACCTGAGCGAGATCATCTCCCGCGCCGTGGCGCTGGCCCGCGCCGGCAGCGCCGCCCACTTCGAGGCCTACCCGCAGCCCGGCGACTTCACGCCCGTGGCGACGTGGTCCCAGGGCACCGCCGAGCTGCCGAGGGACAAGCTCATCGACAGCTCCCAGCAGATCGTCGACGCCCTGAAGGAGTACGACCCGGAGCTGTTCATCGAGGCCGGGGGGCACCGAAGCGAGTCCGAATTCCTCCTGGTCACCACCGGCGGCGTCTGCCACGAGACCCGCTCGACGAACTGGAACCTCGGCGCGTGGGCCCAGCGCACCGAGGGCACCGACATGCTCTTCGCGGGCTTCGGGCGGGCGTGGAACCGGCTCACGGACTTGTACGACCCGGCCCACATCGGCGAGCAGATCCTCGACGACCTCCGCCACGGCGAGAGGGTCGCCGACGCGCCCCGGGGCACGTGCGTCGCGCTCCTCCACCCCGACGCCCTCGCCATGCTGCTGGGGGCGGTCGAAATGGGCATCAACGGGCGCAACGTCGCCAAAGGCGATTCGCCCCTTCGCGACCGCCTCGGCGAGAAGGTCCTCGACGAGAGCCTCACGATCCTCGATCACCCCCACGTGGCGTTCGCGCCCGGGGCGGCCGAGATCGACGCCGACGGCGTGCCCACCCGAAAGATGCCCCTCTTCTCCCGCGGCGTGCTCGAGCGCTTCCTGTACGACCTCGATTCGGCGGGCCTGGCCGGGACCGAACCGACCGGCCACAGCGGCTGCCGGGCACATTACCTCGACGTCGCCCCCGGCGAGCGCCCGCACGCCGAGCTCCTGGCCGGCGTGAAGGACGGGCTGTACCTCAAGGGCTTCATCGGCTTCGGGCAGGGCAACCTCATCAACGGGGACTTCTCCTGCAACGTGGCGCTGGGCTTCCGCATCCAGGACGGCGAGATCACCGGGCGCGTCAAGAACACCATGGTCGCCGGCAACGTCTACGAGCTGCTCGCCTCGGGCGTGGAGCTGTCGAGCGACCGCGACCCGATCCGCCGCATGCCCCACGCCGTGGTCGGCGGCCTGAACGTCGCCACGGCGCAGGGCTGACCGGCGCCCTCCCGCGCGGCGCCGCCCTCCGCCGGCGCGGGGCGCGGCGCGCCCTTGCCCGCTGCCGCGCCGGGCGGTATCGTGTTCGCCAAGGAGCCAAGGCATGCTCGGCGGGTTCGCGGAACTGTCGGCGGCCTTCGTCGGCGAGGTCCTCTCGCGCAAGGGGAAACGCCCGGTTCGCGTGCGCAGGATGCACGTGACGGACTACGCGGACTCGCCCTACAACGTCCGCGGGGCCACCGGCCTGAGGAAGGTGGACGTGGAGACGGCCGGCGGGAGCGTGCGGCTGATGGTCAAGGCGCTTCCGCAGCCGCGCGACCGCGAGGCGCTCGTCTGGCGGTTCCTCCAAGAGGCGGGCGACCTGCCGATCCCGGAGGTCTACCACATCGAGTCCAACCCGCGCCAGGGCGTCTACGGCGTGATCCTGGAGTACGTCGGGCCGCTGAGCGAGACGGAGGTGTGGCACGAGGACCAGTGCCGCCGGGTCGGCACGGCGCTCGGGCGCGTGCACGCCGCGTACTGGGGGCGCACCGACGAGCTGCCCGAGACCTTCCCCGCGCCGCAGACGCCGCCGGAGGCGACCGTCGAGCCGGCGGTGCGGCGCTTCCTGGACCGCATGTCCCCGCGGCGCCACGCGATCCTCCACGAGGTCGTCCCCGACGTCTTCGGCTTCCTGGCCAGGCTGCTGCGCATGCCGCCGGAGTTCTTCGAGGAGCGCGCCGAGCTGCCCAGGACGCTCATCCACGGGGCGCTGGACCGCTCGGAGGTGCTGTTCCGGCCGCACGGGCGCGGGCCGGAACCCGTGCTCATCGACTGGGAGCGCGCCCGCGTCGGACGCGGCACCGAGGACCTCGCGTCGCTGCTCAACAGCCTCACCGTCTCGGAGCGAGCGGCGGGGCGCGAGTCGCTCGAGGCGGCGTACCTGGACTGGCTGCGGTCCGCCGACATCGGCATCCAGGCCCGACCGCTCCACGACGAGATCGACCGCCAGCGCGTCCTCCAGGCGGCCCGGCGCCTGCCCCAGCTCTGCCGGCTCTACGTGGACCGCAGGGACGAGGCCGCCTACAGCCAGTGGCGGCAGTGGTTCCTCGACGTCGCCGGTCCCGACGCGGCGGAGCTGAAGAAGCTGCTGGGCGAGTTGGACCGCCAGGACGACTGACCACCCGGACCGCAGGACGATCGAACATGGCGAAGCAACTCGAGAACGCCTGGCTGTGGGTCTCGTGCAGGGACCTGGCCACCGAGCTGCGCCAGCTCGAGGACGAGGGCCGCGACACCACGCCCGTCCGGCGCAGGATGCGGGCCCTGATCCGCCTGGGCGACGAGGCGATCGCCACCGAGCGGAACCAGCGCAAGGCCGCCGAGCTGCTCGACGCGGGGGCGAAGCTCAAGATGCGGCGCGGCTACCCGTACGTCGAGCCGTCGGACCTGCGCGGGATCCGCAAGCTGCGCAAGCGCGGCCCGCGGCGGTTCCGGACGGCGCGGTCGGATCGCGTCCTGCTGGACCGCGTGACGGGCGCGTGGCTGGGGCGCTGCATCGGCTGCCTGCTGGGCAAGGCGGCCGAGGGCGTGCGGTCGGACCGCTTCTGGCCGTTCCTGAAGGCCACGCGCCAGTGGCCCATTCGCGGCTACATCCGCTTCGGCGCCCGCGGCAAGGCGGCGCGCGCGTTCGGCGACCTCGCCCGCCGGGCGTGGTGCGACCGGATCGACCACATGCCCGTCGACGACGACACGAACTACACGACGACGGGCTTCCTGATCGTCAAGCGCCACGGGCCGACGTTCACGCCGGCCGACGTCGCGCAGTTCTGGATGCGCAACCTGCCCCTGCTGGCGACGTGCACGGCCGAGCGCGTGGCGTATCGGAACCTCGCCTGCGGGCTCACGCCCCCCGCGTCGGCGAGCTTCCGCAACCCCTTCCGCGAGTGGATCGGGGCGCAGATTCGCGCCGACGCCTTCGGGTACGTGACCATGGGTCGCCCTCAGCGCGCGGCCGAGCTCGCCTGGCGGGACGCCTCCATCAGCCACGTCCGCAACGGCATCTACGGCGAGATGCTGATGGCCGCCGCCATCGCCGCCGCGCCCTACTGCCGAACGCCGCGCGAGCTGCTGGAGGTCGGCCTGACCGAGATCCCCCGCACCAGCCGCCTCTTCGAGGACCTCACCGAGGCCATCGCGTGGTTCGACGCGGGCCTGAGCTACGACGAGGCCGTCGCGAGGATCCACGAGAAGTGGGATGAGAACGTCGGCCACGACTGGTGCCACACCAACTCCAACGCCGTCATCTGCGCCGTCGCCCTGCTGTACGGCGACGGCGACTTCGGCCGCGCCGTCTGCCGCGCCGTCCAGCCCTGCTTCGACACCGACTGCAACGGCGCGACCGTCGGCAGCATCATGGGCATGTGGCTGGGGGCGAGGAAGCTCCCCGCCCGCTGGACCGCCAAGCTCCACGACACGCTGCACACGTCGCTGGCCGGCTACCCCGTGGTCAAGATCACGCAGATCGCCCGCGAGACGTTCGACCTGTTCCGGAAGATCCGCTGAGCCTACCGGCGGCGCCGCAGCAGGGCGACGGCGGCCGCTGCGAGCAGGCAGAGGCTCGCCGGTTCGGGCGCGGCCGCGGGGGCGGGCACGGCGTCGCCGCAACTGCGCTTGAGGGCGACGTAGTCCCGCGCGTCCACGACGCCATCGAAGCTGAGGTCGCCGTCGAACCATTCGGTTGCGGCCGAGCCGAAGCCGGCGCGCAGGGCGAGGAAGTCGTCGCGCCCGACGAGGCCGTCCAGGTTGCAGTCGCCGTCGAGCTGGTCGTGGAGCGTCACGCGAACGGCGTTGGCGTCCGGCTCACCGGGCACGTCCGCGTCGTAGTCGATGCCTGCGACGTAGGCCTCGCCAATCGTCCCGCCGAGGACGGCGAACTCGCCGGTCAGCTCGCCCGCGCACGTCAGGAGGTCGTAGACCCCGCCGAAGCGGCTGTTCGGGTCGCCGGGCACGGCGCGCCAGTCGAGTGCGAGCGTCCCGGCCAGGTGCGCGTCGCCGCGGACGGCGGCGCCGCTGGCCCGCGGGGGCGGCCCGACGCCCGGCCCGGTCAGCGGGACCCTCAGCGTGCCGTCCGCTCCGCAGCGGAGCGCCCCGTCGATGTCCGCCTCGGCGAGGACCAGCTCGCCGTGGCTTTCGATCTCTCCGCAGGCGGCGCGCCCGCCGTCGAGGGTCAGCGCGGACGTGGCGTTCCACAGCTTCACCGCGCCGCCGACGGCCAGCTCGCCGCCGCGGTGAACGGTCACACTGGCCGTGCCGTTGGCGTCCTCGTCGGCCGTGCCGCCGAGGTAGAGGCCCCCGCCCACGCGCCAGCGCGACCCCTCGCCGTCGATCGTGACCCGCCCGTTGGCGTCCAGCCCGGGCACGTCCGCCATGCCGACGGCGGCGTCCATGTTGGCGTCCACGACGCCGCCGGCCTCGACGGTCAGCACGCCGACGCCCTGCCCGCCAATCTGCACGGACGACGTGACGGATTCGTTCGGCTCGACCGTCACACGCGAGCCGGCGCCCGAGACGGTCAGGTGCCCGTAGGCCTCGATCCACATCCCCGTGCCGAGCTGGAGGGCGTTGGCCTCGACGACGGCGCCGTCGGACACCGTCGCCTCGCCCCAGCCGCCCACGCCCACGACGAGCCCGCCGGTCTCCCATCGCGAGCCGACTCCGGCGACGTCGACGCGGCCCTCGCCGATGGCCGCCACCAGCGTGCCTGCGGGCGTGATCAACTGCCCGCCGCCGGAGACCTCGATCTCGCCGCGGCCCCAGAAGCCCACGTTCAGCGCGCCGCAGCGCCAGGTCGAGGCGTTCCCGTCGTCGCCGCCGCGGATGACGACCCGCCCGACGCCGTCGAAGGACAGGCCCACGCCACACTGCTCGCCGTCGGCCTGCACGAACGCCCCGTCCAGGATCTCCATCGAGCCGTTGGTGGCGTTGGGGTCGTCGACCACGCCGCCGCCCACGCCCATCTGCCCGGCGAAGTACACCGACGTGCCCGCCCCGCAGGCCGTCAGCACCCCCGCCCCGCCGGCTGCGCCGATCGCGCAGTCCTCGCCGCCCACCACCTGCCCCCCGGCGACGGACAGGGCGCCCCCGTCGATCGTCAGTGTCCCGTCCACCTCCAGCGTGCAGGGCGACGCCGCCCCGGCCGCGGCGATGCTCACCAGCCCGCCTTCGCCGATCGTCACCGCCCGGTCCGCGTGGGCGCTGCCGACGAGGAGCTGGAGCTGGTCGGTGGGGTCCGGCGGCCCGACGGGCAGCCAGTTGCCCGGGTCGTACCAGTTGGCGTCGACCGCGCCGGACCAGTCGCGCGACTCGGCGCTCGCGCCCGCCGCGAGCAGGATCAACGCCAGGACGGGAAGGCACCCGCGCAGGACATAGCCGGGGCGCATGCGTCGTTCTCCTTGATGCCTCGTGAGGCGTTCCTCCGCTTCGGGCGAGCGAGTCGCGAGAGCTTGCGGGCCTCAGGCGTAGCCGGCATCTGCCGTAAGTATATGTCATTCGCGGGACATGTCAACCCAAAGCCCGGTGCGCCGAGCGGCTCGCCGCTGCCGCCGAGGGCGCCGTCGGGGCCGGGCGCCGTCCCGGGTGGCGCTAGCCACGCCGCGCGCGGCGGGTATAATCCCCCCGGCGCCGCTTTGCATGGGAGGCATCACATGGTCGCCGACGAGTTCGACTACATCGCCGTCGTGCAGTGCCACATCGTCAAGCAGCGATGCAGCGGGTACCTGTGCGAGAAGGCCTTCCACGGCCGCACGGGCGGCTTCGCCGACCTGCCCGCCGACCGCCCCTACCGCATTGTGTACCTCGACTGCGGCGGGTGCTGCGGCAAGGCCGTCCTGCGCAAGCTCAGCAACCTCACGCGCCAGGCGAAGAAGGACGGCCTGACGAAGGACCGCATCGTCGTGCAGCTCTCGTCCTGCATCACGAAGGACAACTACCACTCGCCGCCCTGCCCGCACCTGGACTACCTCCGCGCGCTGATCGCCCGGGCCGGGCTGCGCCTCCGCGAGGACACCGTCATCAGCCGCCTTGCCGAGCGGCGGCGCAGGGACGGCGTCTGGCAGGGGCGCGGCTCGGAGACCGACGCGGGCTGACGGCGGGCCGTCCACGTCGGCGGGGCGCGGCCCAGAGACAGAAGGATGCAGATTACCTCGTCGGATCGCACGACGCTGCGCGACCTGGCCAAGCGGGTCGCCGGGATCGCCGCGCTGCCGGTCATGGCCGAGCGGCGCGAGATGTGGACGCGCCACAACGCCCTGCGGCGCGTCCGCCCGATGGTGCTGGTGTTCCCCGAGGGCGCCTGGCGCGAGCTGCTGCCGCGCGACGCCTGCCGGTGCGCCGGCGAGGACGCCCGCCGCATCGAGTGGCAGCTCCGCCGCCGTCTCTACCACCACGAGCACCTCCACGA
This sequence comes from uncultured Planctomycetaceae bacterium, assembly GCA_964642165.1. Classification (GTDB taxonomy): domain Bacteria; phylum Planctomycetota; class Phycisphaerae; order SM23-33; family SM23-33; genus CAYRVX01. The sequence continues at coordinate 16,201 of CAZXOC010000129.1, forward strand.
CGACACGGTCATCGAGGCCGAGTGGTTCGTCGACGCCGTCATCCACTCCACCGGCTGGGGGCTCGAGCCCCGGTGGCACCCCAGCAGCGACGCGACCGGCGCGAAGGGCTTCGACCCGGTCATCCGCAGCCCCGGCGACGTGGACAAGCTCCGCCTGCCCGACTTCACCTACGACGCGGAGGCCACCGCCCGCCGCGAGGCGGCCATCCGCGAGCTGCTGGGCGACATCCTGACCGTCAAGCGCCGCGGCGTGCGCCACGTCTCGTTCCACCTGATGGCCCAGTACTGCAACCGCCGCGGGCTGGGCGAGGCAATGATGGACATGGCCGTCCGGCCGCAGATGGTCCACGACGCGCTGAGCACCTTCGCCGCGGGCGAGCGGAAGCGCCTGGAGTTCTACGTCCGCCGCAACCTGCTGAGCCTCAACAACGACAGCACGTATCACAGCTCCGGCGGCAACGGCTACACCGACGACCTCCCGGCCGAGGGCTTCGACCCGGACCGCGTGCGGCTCGCCGACATGTGGGGCTCGGCCGAGTCGCAGGAGATGGCCCAGGTCTCCCCCGAGATGCACGCCGAGTTCGCCCTGGCGTATGAGAAGCCGCTGCTGGAGCCGTTCGGCCTGACGGGCTACGGCTGCTGCGAGGACCTGACGCGGAAGCTGGACGACGTGCTGGCGATCGCGAACCTGCGCCGGGTGTCGATCTCGCCGTGGGCCGACGTGGAGGACTGCGCCGAGCGGCTCCAGGGGCGCTGCATCTTCTCGTGGAAGCCGCAGCCGGCCCACCTGTGCGGCGCGTTCGACCCGGGGCGGATCCGCGACTACCTCCGCCACGCGGTCGAGGCCACCACGGGCTGTGTCTTCGAGATGATCCTGAAGGACACGCACACGTGCGAGAACCGCCCGGAGCGGTTCACGCGGTGGACGGACATCGCCCGCGAGCTGGCGGCGGAGGCCTGAGGCCCCGCCCCCGCCGGACCGGCACGCCGCCGCCGTGGCGCGAGGATCGACGCCGTGTCGCCCGCCGTCAACATCTCGGCCCTGACGTTCCTGGAGAGCTTCGCCGCCGTCCTCGTCCAGCGCGCGATCTACTTCTACACGAAGGACCGCCTGGGCTTCTCCGACGCGGCGAACCTGTGGCTGGCCCTCATCGCCGGCGTGACGTACGTCGCCGGGGCGATGTCGAGCCATGCCGTCTCCCGTCGCGTCGGGGAGCGGCGCCTGCTGCTGGGGGTCCTGACCGTCCAGCTCCTGCTGACCGTGGTCCTGGCGGCCTGGCCGAGGCCGGCCGTGCTCTTCGCGGGCGTCGGCCTGCTCGGCGTCGTGCTGGGACTGAAGTGGCCGGTGGTGGAGTCGTACGCCTCGGCCGGGCTGCCCCCCGCGACGGCGGCCGGGGCCGTCGGACGCTTCAACTTCTGCTGGGCGTCGTCCATCCCGGTCTCGCTGGCCGTCGCGGGCCCGCTGATCGCCTGGCGGAGCTGGGCGCTGTTCGCCGTCGCGGGGGGCGTCAACGTGGTGTGCTTCGGGCTCCTCGCTCGCCTGCGCCCGCGCCCGGCGCACCTGCCGGCGGACCACCCCGAGCGCCCCGACCCGGCGCGCGTGGCGCGCCTGACGTGCCTCCAAACCGCCGCGCGGTGGATCATGCTGGCCAGCTACGCCGGCATGTGGATCCTCGGCGCGCTGATGCCCGGCGTCCTCGGCCGCCTGGGCTTCCGCGCGCGGACGGCCACGGCGCTCTGGGGGTTGACGGACGCGGCGCGGCTGGCGACCTTCGTCCTCCTGGGGCTCTGGACGGGCTGGCACGAGCGCCGGGGCGGACTCGTGCGCGCGATGATCCTGCTGCCGGCTGGGTTCGCCCTCATGCTCTTCGCCCCCAACCTGCCCGTCGTGCTGGCCGGGGAGCTGCTGTTCGGCTGGGCGGCGGGCGAGGCCTACTACGCCGCGCTGTACTACGCCATGGTCGCCCAGAACGCCTCCGTCGCCGCCGGCGGCGGGCACGAGAGCCTCATCGGCCTGGGCTTCGTGCTCGGGCCGCTCGCCGGCCTCGGCGGCGTCGCGCTGAAGCCGCTTCTGTCCGACGAGCGGCTCGGCGTCCTGGCGGCGGCCGGGGTGCTGATCCTGGCTTGCTCCCTCCAGGCGTCCCGGGCGCTGCTGCGAACCGAAGCGCGCTCGGATCGGGGCTGAGCGGCGGGGGGAGGGCGCCGCTCTACGGCTGCGGGCGGAGCAGCCTGGCGGAGAACCGTGCGACGGGGAAGGCCCGACCGGGCGACGTGCTGCGGGCGTCCAGGTCGCTGCGCAGGTAGACCCGCTCGGCGGGGATCCGGCAGACCTCCTGGAGCGTGTTGACCAGGTCGACCAGCTCGCCGAACTGCCCGGGCTGCGGCGCGCGGCGAGAGAAATCGCCGATCAGGCAGACCCCGATGCTCTTGCGGCGCCAGTACCCGCCGACGTGTTGGCCGTCCTGCTGCCGTCGCCAGTTCGCCGTGGCGGTGACCTTCCCGCGGCCGCCGTCGGCGATCACGAGGAAGTGGCATTCGCGTGTGATCTCGGCCGTCGGACGCCCCGCGGCGTGGACGATCACGTTTCGCCATCGGCCGGGCTGGAGGGGGACGTCGGCCTCGTAGATGGCGTTGGCGGCCCCGGCCGGCGGGGGGCTGAGGACGGCCAGCGAGGCCGAGGGGCGGATCGGGTCGGTCTCCAGGATCATCAGCGCGAGGGACCCCATGGTCATGGCCACGAAGAGCGCCGTCAGGGTTTTGATCGTCCGTGATCCGGCCATTACAGACTTGTGCCCGCCCGGCTCGATCTGCCAGCACCATCGGAACGAAGCGCCCGTACTCTAGGGAGGCTATCGGCACAGCACAAGGAGTTTCGCGAGGATTTCGGGTGATCGCCGCGCTTTTTTCCCTCGCCGCACGCCCGCCGTGGGACCCGTCGGGTGCGGATCGGCTCCCCGAGCCGTCCTGGAATCCCCGATCACCGCACGCCCGGTGTCTTTGGCCAAGCTACCTGCAGGAATGCCTGAGCAGTTGCTTGAGAAAGTAGAGAGTAGAAAGGAGACCGCAGGAGAGCCGCCCGCCTCCGATCTCCGGCCTCTCTTGCCGTCCCTACTCTCTCCTCTCTCCTGCTCTCCTGCTCTACCTGCGTGCAGCCTCTGCTGCACGCAGC
>CAZXOC010000130.1:0-19365 GCA_964642165.1 uncultured Planctomycetaceae bacterium
GGACCGTCGTCCTGCGCATGGAAGGCATCGTGAAGGGCTTCCCATGCGTTCGGGCGCCGGATCATATCGACTACCGAATAACATGCTGATCGCCTCGTTCAATCCCGGCAACTTCAAAGGCGTGATCTTCCTGAGTGGCAAGAGCCTGTTCGAGGAGGACCATGGCGCCAACTACGGGCCGGAACTCTCGGCCCCGGCCAACTGCTGGAAGGAGAGCTTCCGCCGCGAGGACCCTCACTTCTTCTACACCATCCCGAACAGGGAACCCGTCCCGAAGATCACCCGGCCGAAGAAGATCAAGGACAAGGGCACCGCCTGTGAGATCCGCCACTGGCTGACAGCGAAGCGCAAAGGATGGAATGTGGCGGAGGAAGACGCGGCGATCGTCAACAAGCAGCTCCCGGGCTTGATCGATCTGGCCGTGCGTGAGGCGTAAGGATAGGGGAGGGGATGCGGCGGGCAATGAACAGACGTGCGATCCGCGACGAGGGCCACTCATGACAGATGACGTCGTACCACCCGAAGATCGCGCGATTCTTCGCGACCTGGCCATGCAGTACATGGAGGTCTGTGAATCGGACCGCAACAAGGAGCGCATCGCCCTGTGGCGCGATCACAACAACCTGCGCCGGACGCGCGCGCCCGTGTACTGCAGTCACGATTATGCGGCACTCCTTCACATGGAGATTCGACCTCACCTGCCTGACCCGCGGACCCGAACGCTGCGTGGCCACGAGATGTGGTTTCATCGGCAGTTGTGGTCCGCGACCATTCCCGACGATCATGTCTACTACCCGTGGGTCACCGTGCGCGCGCCCATGCGGCAGCCGGAGATCGGCATCTGGGGATTCGAGAGTGACCGTATCCACGACGAGGTAAGCCGCGGATGGCGCGACTTGCCGGTTATCCACACCACGGACGATCTCGATGTGCTTCGCGCCACGCCGCACGAGGTCATCGATGCCCATCCGCCCGAGGCGAAGCGGCTGGAAGACATCCTCGGCGACATCATGCCCGTCCATGTCAGGCGCAGCACCGTGTACGGCATCTGGGGCGGCACGGACCTGTCCGAGGCAGCCGGCACCGCTTTCGGGCTCGAGGAACTGCTCTACGCGCTCTACGACAAGCCCGACGTGGTGCACCGGCTGATGGCGTTCATGCGCGATGCCGTTATCGCCAACTTGAGGCAGGGCGAAGCGGCGGGGGACTGGAGCACGGCAGAGAGCCAGAACTACGGTGTACCGGCATACTGCCATGAACTCCCGGACCCGGGTCCGAACACGCACGGCGCGAAGCTATCCGATCTCTGCTTCTTCACCCACGCGCAGGAATTCGAGACCGTCAGTCCCGAACAGCACGAGCAGTTCCTGCTCGACTACCAGATGCCGATCATGGAGCTGTTCGGGCTGGTGAACTACGGCTGCTGCGAATCGCTTCACAACAAGATCGAGATGCTCAGGGCCATCCCGAACCTGCGCAAGATCCTCGTGGGGCCCAATGCCGACTTCCGGAAGTGCATCGACGAGATCGGGGGTGACTACATTGCGTCATGGCGCCCCAGCCCGGCCACCATGGTGACGGGCGGGTTCGATCCGGATTCGGTGAGACGGCAGATTCGCGAGGCCCTCGCGTATGCAAAGGACACCAACATCGAGGTCATGCTCAAGGAGATGATGACGCTCGACGGCGATATCTCGCGACTGTTCAAGTGGGCGGAGATCGCCATGGAGGAATCCGAGCGAGCGGCGTGACCTGGAACGCAGCGAGTGCAACGAGCAGGTCTCCGGCCCGTCGCCCTACCTGCAGAGCCCGATGAGGTCATCGAGGTTGGCGGTGGCGAGGGCCACGCTCTGATCGGCCGCTCCGTAGTAGATCCTCACGCTGCCATCCGCCTCGGGGATCATGGCCCCGGGAAAGACCACGTGGCTCCGGTAGCCGATGTTCTCATAGTCTTCCGTGGGTTCCATGATCGGATCGGGGCACACGCCGACCACGGTTGACGGATCCTCCAGGTCGAGCAGCATGACGCCCGTCCGGTACGTGAACGGCCAGCCGAACCGGTCCGGCTCGCCCATCTCCACCCCGTGAAACAGCGTGAGCCAGCCTGCATCCGTCCTGATCGGCGGCGTTGACGGACCGACCTTGACCTTGCCCCAGGGGATATCCTGGGCACGGAGCACCAGTGCGTGCCTGCCCCAGAACTCCATGTCGGGGGAGTATCCTATCCACATGTCGAATCCTCTGCCCCGCGCAAATATGTGGCCAAACGGTCTGTCGAGTCGCACATACAGGCCGCCCACCTTCTCGGGGAACAGCAGCGCATTGCGGTTGTCCGGCAACGTCCTGTGTACACGCTCCCAGTGATAGAGATCCTCGCTGAAGGCAATGCCGTTCAGGATCCCCCGTTCCGTGCTGGTCGCGTACGTCATCCAGTACGTGCCGTCGATCATCGTCAGCCGCGGATCATAGATCGAGTCGTCCTCATCGGGCAGCGGCGTGAGGATCGGTTCGGGATGGACCTCGAACGTGATGCCGTCATCGGAGAGCGCCAGCGCTATCGATCCCCCTTTTTTCGCGGCCGGCGTGACGCCGAGCTTCTCGATCTGGTCCTGGTTGATATCGGTGAACTCATCCGCCCGGAAAGCCAGCGCATACCGGCCGTCAGGCGTCTTCACGCCGCCGGGATTGTATGCCCCGGTACACGGCCAGGGGACATCCCGGAACGTGATGACGGGATTCCCCGAGTACTTCTTGATCACGTCCAGTGCTTTTGACATGCGGCTTGCCTCCGCGGAAGTCATCCTCGGACGACCTCCATGGCGATCTTCTCGGAACACCCCGCCTTCCGGGCCCACCGGCTCGCCCACGCGGAATCGAATCTCCTCTCGGTGCCGGACGCGCAGGTCGGCTCTCGCGGCGTATCGTCCAAGCCCGAGGTTCGATCGCGCCACGCGCGATCAGACCGAGCGAGGGGGTCCGGCCTTGCTCTGCCGTCTGCGTCTCGCCAGCACAAGCGCCAGGCTCGAGATTCCCAGCAACGCCGCGCAGGAAGGCTCGGGGGCGGCGTAGTCGATCTCGATGCGACTCGTGGGCAGGACGTCAACGGCATCAGGCGGAAGGCCCCAAGATTGGAACCCGAAGCCGGCCGGCGCTTGTTGGAAGGTGCCGTTCAACCGATGCATTGTCCCTTCGTGGTGGAATTCGCCGGAGCCGGACCATCCGAGTACGGGCCCGTCCAGGGTGATCGTCGCGGCGGAACCGGCGTCGGTGTCGATCGGCAGGAAGACATCCGCGTGGATGTCGGCCGCGTTGTGCCCGTCGGCAACGACGACGTCCCAGAACACTCGCACCTCCACGACCTCGAGCCCGATCAGCGGGTCGCCCGGGGAGATCCTGCCGTCCCCCGCAGCGCCGAAGGGCATCGGGGGGCCGAAGCGTGTTGTCGTGCGTACGTCCGCGGGATCAGGCCCGGCATTCGCGGCTGTCGCGACAAGCAGCACTACCGCCGAAACGGCGAGCCGGCATGATGTTCTGCCACGGTCATTGAGAATCGACATATTCTTATCTTTTCAATAGTTACAAAGCCGCGCCATCCTCAAACCGGGAGGCCCCGGCGCCGCCGTCTGAACGCCTGCAGACCAGCGGCGCCCGCGCCCAAGAAGAACAGCGTGGCCGGTTCGGGCACGACGGTGAAATGCAGCGAGCCGCCGTGGCTGTTGTTCAACGTCCAATCCCCGGCGGGCAACGGGCCAAACTCGCCCCATGCCCCGTGGACGGGCTCGTATATCTCAGGGATGAAGTCGGAGAACACGCCGTCAAAGTGGATGTTGATGACGCGGGCGCCTTCGTCGGTGTCCAGGACGGGGCTGCCCAGAAGGGCCTTGGCGGCATAGCCCTTGTTGGAGTAGAGCTCTCCATCCAGTGGAGCGGTGAAGGAAATCGTGTCGGCCTTCGTCGGGGCAGGTGGCTCAATGGCGAGGGGGACAGGCTGCGGCGAGTCCAGATGTGGAATGAGCGCGGGGCGGAAGCTGATCATGGCAGCCGGCGCGCTGTCGACAGCAGTGGAAAGCAGGCCGAATACAGCCACGGCGCAGGGGGCGTGCTTCAGCACAATGTCGCCTCGATTCGGCGTTGTGGTTTGTGGCCGGGCCGCGCCGGGCCTCCTGGGAAAGTCTGGGCAACTGAGCAACTAAGGCGGAACCTCATCAGCCAGTGTGGAGTATACCATGATTCGCGGCTCTATCAAACTGTCTCCCCGAATGATCCGGGCGCGATGGTGCCGTAAGGACTTACGGCAGGTTGCCCTTGAAGGCCTCGTCTGCTGGAAGCAGCAGCCTGGCCCGGTTTCCGCGAGGAGCGGCCTCATTCCGTCTCTTCGTCGCCTGCCTCGGGCTTGTTCCGGTGGCGGTTGGCGAGGGGTTTGCTCGTGATCAGGCCGATGCCTCTGCCCTTGTTGCCGACGGCGCAGTAGAATAGGTAGCAGGTTCCGTTCGCGGGGTTCCAGACGAGAGAGATCTTGTGGGCGTATCTCCTGTCCAGCCCGGAGGGGTCCCCGCCGGCCTTGTAGATCGGCTCGGGGTCCACGGTCCAGCGGTACAGGTCGCGCGAGAAAGCGGTCATGACATGGGCGCCGCCGCGGCCGACGCCGAAGAAGAAGCAGACCCAGTGATCCCCGTCCCGGAACACCTTGCCGTCTGAAGAGAACTTCTCGTTGTAGCTGCCCTTGGGGCCGTTGGGGATCACGGGGTTGCGCTCATGCCGCCGCCACGTGAGGAGATCATCCGACAGGGCCAGTCCCATCTGCTCGATGCGCCCGCTGGCCGCGTTGTAGAAGTTGTAGAACCCGCCCTTGTGCTCGAGCAGCCAGGGCTGGTAGATGCAGTCCTTCTCCCACGCCGCGCAGCCGGGCTGGTGGACGGAGAGAATGGGCTCGTCCTTCGCCCGCCGCCATGCGAAGCCGTCCTCGCTCGAGGCCACGCCTTCGTAGCCCGGGCGCAGCTCGTATCCGCCCTGGCGGGGATAGGCCCCGTAGAGCGAGAAGTACCTGCCATGCCTCTTCTTCAGGGCGCGCGGCGCCTTGATGTCGTAGCTGTCGTACAGGAAGGCTCCGAGCACGACGCCGCCGTGATCGAAGGAGCCCTTCGGCCCGTAGCCCATGGCCAGACGCATGTTGGTCCAGCGCACGAGATCATCGCTCTCGGCGAGAAACGACTGGTACCCCTTGCCGTCGAAGCCAATGAACGTCATGTACCACCGCTTGTCGCCCGGCCGCTGGAAGACCGTGGGAACGTCCGTCATGCGGATGTTCCCGAATCCCTTGATGTCGGGCCTGGCGGGGATCACGTGGCCGGGATGGTAGTGCCAGCCCCGGTAGGGCGCGGACCACCGTTTCACAGTGTCGGGGTCGATCGGCGCGGGCTGCTCCGCGCCCCGTGCCGACACGGATGCACAGGCCAGAATGGCGGCCAGAACACCAAGGAGGACTGACGCAGGTAGGGCTTCCATGCGATCTGGTTCCTGGTGAGACAGCATCGCTCCGCGCTTACTGTCCCATGCACTGGACGGTGCCGTCGGCGAGGCAGAGGAACACGTGGTTGTCCGCGACGGCGAGGCTGTCCCAGGCGGGGGCGGCGGGGAGCTTGTAGCTCGCCAGTTGCCTGCCGTCCTTTGCGGACACCGCCAGCAGCCGCCCGCCGCGTCGGCCCGCGTAGGCGGCGACGTAGTTCGTGTAGGAGGGGTCGTCGAACGCCATGGGCTCGCCGGCCACGAACAGGACATCGCCGGCCAGGGCGATGGCCTTGCCCGTGATCGGGATCGGCAGGCGCCACTTCTCCCTGCCGGCCCTGCCTCTGCCGCGGCCCCTGCGCTTCCCGAGGCCTCGCCGCTTCCTCGCGGCCGTCTTCGGAGACGTCTCCGATGAATCCAGCGTGCCCGCGAACAGCGTGTACCCGCTCTTGCGGGGATCGAAGTAGGAGTGGTTCGCGTAGATCGGGAAGCCGCGGACCTCGTAGTAGTCCTTGCCGTTGCTCACCATGATGTCGCCCCAGATGGCCGTGCTGATGGAGGGAGCCAGCGTCCAGCAGGTCCGGTGCTGGGGCTGTCCGTCGAGGAAGTTGGCGGTGGGGAGGATGTGGCGGCCGGCGGGGGCGTCGGCGAGGTCCAGGTCGAAGGCCTTGTGGCGCAGGTACAGCCGCGTGCCGTCGGTGACCATGACATCGTTCTTGAACCCGGCATGCCCGCCGACGGGGAAGCCGGATTTGGGGGAGAACGGCCCGTAGAACGCGCGGCTCTTCCGCAGGGCGCCGGTGGCGGGGTCGAGCGCATAGAGGAAGATGCCGCCGTCCAGGTACGAGCTCCGGCCCGCCGCGAAGTAGAGGGTGTCCTTCACGATCAGCACGCTTCCGCAGACAGGCCATTTGGACTCCAGTTGTCCGTAGGCGCCGATGAGCCTGTCGGGCAGGTCCTTGAACCGCCAGGCCAGCGCCCCGTCCGAGGCGCGGAGGCAGTAGACCCAGCCGTCACGGGACCCCAGCAGGACCGTGCCTTTGCAGTACGCCGGCGGGGAGTCGACCCGGCCGTCCGCGGTGAACGTCCATGCCGTCTTGCCGGTGGTGCTGTCCAACGCATACAGCGTGTGCGCATCCACACCGCAGACGAATGCCTTCCCGGCTGCGATGGTCATGGCACTTGGCTTCGTGGGGAGCTTCGCTTCCCAGCGCACCTTGAGGGCGGCGGGCGCCGAGGCGCTGGTGATACCGCTTCGGGACCCGTCGTGGCGGTAGGCGGGCCAGTCGTCCGCGGCCGCGGCGGCGGCGTCCGCGATCCTGCCGTAGGCTGGCCCCTTTTCCAGCCGGACGGCGCGCTTCACGCGGATGGGCTCGTCGGACTTGCGGATCCCGCGTCGCGGGGAGGCGTAGGCGTTCATGCCCTGGAACATGGAGCCCATGCTGCACGTGCACGAGTACGGGGTGGCGTAGACCAGCCCGTTGGCGGGCAGGACCCCCATGCCGCATCCGCCGCGGGTCCAGTGGTGGGGGAACTCCTTGCCGGTCGCCAGCTCCAGGAAGTCGGCGCCGCCGGTCTTGCTGTTGATGAAGTACCTCTCGGTGATGTAGTTGCGGTAGCAGCGGTCGTGGCCCATGGGGCCTGTCATCTTCTGCACGATCTTCTTGATCACGGCCCCGGTTTCCACATTGAGCTGCGTGGGGTTGTGCCCGCCGATCCACAGGGCCCCCTTGACGTAGCAGATGTCGGAGGGAGACTCGTAGTTCCCCCCGACCGGCGCTTGCCAGAGTTCCCGGCCGTCGTCCAGCGAATAGGCGTGGACGGTGTTCCTGGCGTTGGAGGCGATCTTCGCCGTCCGCCTGGACTCGACGGCAAAGACCTTGCCGCCGGCGATCACGACCGTGTTCGGCGTCGTGCCCGGCGTCTTGGAGTCATGCCCCAGCGCGTTGACGACCTCCTTCTTGTGGGCCCAGATGGGCTTGCCCGTCCTGGCGTTGACACAGAACAGGCCGTCTGCCGCCTGGTAGACGGCTCGGGCGCCCTTGACGGACAGGGAACCGGCCGTGTAGCTGCGGATATCCCGGACGGCCCAGAGTTGCTTTCCCGTCTTCGGGTCGATGGCGAGGATCGCGCTGACGGGGTTTGCCTTGTCCTTGATCTCGGGGGCGTATCCCCTTCGGAAGCCGCCGCCGTGGAAGGGCTCGGTCGGGTCCGCCCCCTGGACGAACGGCCTGCCCTTGAGCTTCACGATGTTGTAGGCCGCGGAGGGGAAGCGGTCCCCGACGTTCAGGAACAGGATGCTCTGGTCATACGCCACTTCCTGGGTGGGGCTCGTGTTCTCGTAGACCTTCAGCACGTCGCCGGTGGCCGCGTCCACGGCCGAGGCAGGTCCCTCCAACTCGAGGGTGCAGTACAGCGTGTCGCCCACCGCGGCCATGCGCCGCTGCTGCTGCAGGGGCTGACACTTGATGTACATGGTCACCGACTCCCACCGCGTGATCTCGCGGGTCCAGAGCCGCTTTCCATTGAAGGCATCGCGTGCGACAATCCGGAAGGCGGCGGGGAGGTACGGGTTGTCGGGCGGCGCCGCGTCCTCGATCGTGAACAGTCGGCCGCGGGCGGTCACCATGCTGGCGATCGTCGGGATGGCCATGTGGGAGCGGCACCAAGTGGGGCCGTCGACCCACTGCACCAGCCGCGGCGGCCCGGCTACGGAGTCCTTCGCCACCGCGTTGTTGTCGGCCTTGTTCAGATACTGGGGCCAGTCATCGATGTTCTCCGGCCAGGGCTTCACCGCCTTCCTGCCGCCGACGACCATCGCGCCCAGCGGCGTCAGGACGCGCAGGGCTTCGTCCGCGGGCACGTCCCCCAACGTCTCAGCCACAATGAAGTTCACCGTGTTGTCCGCGTACGGCAAGGCCTTCCCGTCGTACCGCGCCACCGACACGCGGCCGTACAGATTCCTGGACCGGAGATAGGCCCTGGCCTTGGCGACGTTCTCGGCGCTGGTGTCCAGCCCGTGGACCAGGTAGCTGTTGCCCAGCAGCATATCCGCCGTCTCCTTGCCGTCCCCGCAGCCGAGATGGACAGCGAGACCGCCGCGAATGCCGGCGGCCTTCAGGATATGCCGGGCGGTTTCCGCACGAGCCTCCGGCGCGATCGGGGCCGTCAGAGCCAAGGCGGACAGCAGAGCAAGAGCCGGTGTCGGGGGCTTCAGGAACCTGTGCATCTGGCTGCTCCTGTCTGGCGCATTGCTGGTGGGCGAGGCCGGCGCGTCACTCGCCGAGACAGATGATCCGGCCGTTCTTGAGCGACAGGAACAGCTTGCCGTACGCGGCGGCCATGCCGTCGAAGACGGGCTCGCACGGAAGCGAAAGCTCGGATACCTGCTCGCCCTTGCCGGCGCCGGAGTAGATCCGCAGGACCGAGTCGCGCGGGTCGGGATTGGATGGGTCCTTGGGGCGGCCGGTCTTGAGCTCGACGACCACCGCGTCGATCCAGCCGGCGAGGCAGAGCCTCTCGCCCGCCAGGAGCATGGCCCGCGGCTGGAGCTTCAGGTCCCGGGACCAGCCCGTGCCTCTTCTGCTTTTGCCCGAGGTGAGGACCGTGCCGACGGGGAACCACTCTTCCTGGTACCGCGCGAACTTCTGGTGGAAGTGGCCGACCTGGTTGAACTGCTCGTACTTGCCCTTGCGGCGCCTCTTGAGGCCGGTGTAGGGATTGACGACGCTGACGGAGCGGCCCTGGTCGAACACGACGAGCTGGCCTGCGCTGCCTCCTCCTTGCCATCCCATGCGGTGGAACCAACTGCTCTCGAGCAGGCCCGTGGTGGCCACCAGGGGCGAGCGCCCCTTGCCCTTCTTGAGATCGGCGCTGAAGCCCGCGTTTCGCATGGAGATCGACGTCCCGTTCGAGACGAGGATGTCGGCCAGGAACCCCCACTGCCCGTCGCTGCCCCAGGGCCCCGAGGCGAGGCTGCCCTGGCAGCGCTTCTCACCCGTGAAGGCGTCGACGCCGTACAGGCGGATGCCGCCGTCGAGGTTCGACGAGTACCCCGCGGCGAAGTACACGGTATCGTCCTGCACCAGCGTGCTGCCGTGGATGCGCAGGGGCGATTCGAGCCGGTCCTCGTGGCCGATGCGCCGCTCGATCTTCGACGTCTTGAATCGCCACGCGAGCCGGCCGCTCTCGGCGTCCAGGCAGTAGACCGACCCGTCGCCGCAGCCGAAGATGCACAACCCCTTGTAGATCGTCGGCGGCGAGTCGACGGGGCCGTTCGCGAGGTACTTCCACGCGGGCTTGCCGCTTTCGGCGTGCAGGCAGTGGACCGTGTAGGCGTCGCGCTCGGCGACGAACACCTTGCCGCCCGCGATGACGGGGGCGGTGATCGTCGCGCCGATCTCGGCGCGCCACGTCACGGCGGGCTTGGTCGGCACGTCGCACGGCGCGGCGCCGCCGCGCGCGCCGTTCGCGCGGTAGGTCGGCCATTCGCCCGTAGCGGCGGGCTTTGCGTCGCGCTTCGCCGCGATCCGCGCCAGCGCCGGGCCCTTCTCGGTCACCGGCGCGGGCTCGATGTCCTCCCACGAGTTCTTCTCCGACAGGGCGAAGAAGCCGTTGATCTTCCCCGTGCCGTAGCACCGGCACGTGTCCGGCGGCACGTAGAGGTACCCGTTGGCCGGCATGATCCCGTACTGGCAGAGCCCGCGGACCCACCGGTGCGTCTCGTTCGTCCTGGTCTTCAAGTCGACGACCTGGATGCCGCTGTGGCTGACGAGGAGGTAGTCCCGCGTCGCCTTGTTGCGGTGGCAGCGATGGTGGTGCTGCGTGTGCGCGAACGGCAGCAGGTCGGTGATCTCGCCCGTGCGAAGATCGAGGCCGACGGCCGTCTTCGCGTCGTTGAGGAACTCGCTCTTGGGGATGTTGATGCCCGTCGTGATGACGCCGCTTCGGTTCTTCCTGCTGCCGCGCCAGATGGACTTCGTCAGCGGGACGGTCCAGACCTTGCCGCCGATCGCGAACAGGTCGGCGGGCGAGCCGAAGCCCATCGCGCCCTTGTTCTCCCAGAGCTTCTTGCCCGTCGCGATCGCGTAGGCGACCAGGCGGTTCCACTTCAGGCACAGGATGACGTCCCGGTAGGCCACGACCGTCGGCGCGTAGCTGCGGATGAACAGGCCCTCGGTCTCGAACGGGGACGCCCAGCGCTCCTTTCCGGTCCTCGCGTCGAGGCAGTGGAGCCGCTCGTTGTCGAGGTAGAAGACGTTCTCGCCGAGCGCCACGAGCGACAGCGGGACCGCGTGCCGAAGGTGCTTGCCGGCGACGGTCCAGCGCTTCTTGCCGGTCTTCGCGTCGTAGGCGACGATCGTCTTGTCGACCGTGGGCTGCTCGAACTCGGCCATCTCCCAGTAGCCGTGGCACGCGTCGGACTTGTCGATCAGGATGCTCGGGTCGCCGACCAGGGCCAGGAGCATGCCGTCGTGATAGACGAGCTCCTCCGTCTTCTCGGAGCCCTCGTAGGTGTGAAGCGTCTCGCCGGTGGCGGCGTCGAGCCTCGTCGCCGCGGCGCAGAGGCCCAGGGTGACGAAGACGCTGTCGCCGACCGACACGAGTCGGCGCGGAAGCTGCTTGGGGCCGGCGCGGAAGTTGTACAGGTGCGTCATCCAGTCGGGGATGTCGCGCTTCCAGAGCAGCTTCCCGTTGAACGCATCGCGAGCGACGAGCTTCCAGTGCGCCGGGCGGTGCATGATGGACGTGGCGCCCTCGTCGAAGATGTAGAACACGCGGCCGTGGCTCGACGTCATCGCGGACAGGCTCGCCAGGGCGTCGTGGTGGCGCGCGCGCTTGGGGCCCGCGTACCACTGCACGTGGCGCGGGCGGCGGACGCGCTTGTCGCTGGAGACGGCGTTGTTTGAGGCGTCGTGGAGGTAGTGTGTCCACTGGTCGATCTCGTCGGGCCAGGGCTTGACGTACTTCGCCCGGCCGCCGGCGCGGCCGGCCCTCTTGAGGGGGGACCCTTCGAGCAGCCTCGAATCGGCCTTGACCAGCACGACGCCGTTGGGCACAAGGGCGCGTTCGATCTCCGCGGCCGTAACGTCCGCGGCATCGTCGACGACCACCAGGTTCACGATGTTGTCGCCGTAGGGCAGGTTTCTGCCGTCGTACTTCTCGGCGGAGACCTTGCCGTAGAGGCCCTTGGAATCGATGTGCGCCCGGGCTCTTGCGACCTTCGCGCCGCCCGTATCGAGCCCGTGGACGAGGAACCGGTCGCCGCCGTGCAGGCTGACCGTCCGTTCCGCGTCGCCGCAGCCCAGATGCACCACGACGCCGCCGGTGACGCCCGAGGCCTCCAGGATCTTGCCGCCGGGCCCGGCGGCGTGTGCGGATGCGGGTGGGGCGAGGACGAACGACAGTGATGCCACAGCGATCTTCAGGAAGTTCATTCTCTTACCTCGCGCGAGACGCATGCCGGCGCAACACCTCGATGCCGTGCATGATGCTACGGCAGGGGCCGCCCGAACTCAACGCCGTCGGCGCGGCGCGGGGCTGGTGCGCACTTCGTCTGGTGTCATCAGCGCGTTGACGGGGTGGACGCGGTCAGGTACCAGTCGGGGTGGCCGGAAGGCGGATCGGCCTCGCGGCGGGTCGTCGTTGTGGCCGTGACCCGCCTGCCCACGTTTGGCGATCGCCTCTCACGCGGAAAGGAGCCGTGCCCATGAAGTTCATGATCGGCGTGGATTGCGACGGCGTCGCCTGTGCCGTGGGCCAGCCGGGCATGTCGCTGAGCTTCGCCCGCGACTACCGCTTCGCCTGCGGGCAGGCCACGCGGGAGGCCGATGCCGCCGCCCGCGCCCTGTTCGACGCGGGGGGCGAGAAGGTCGTCGTCTGGGACAACCACGGCGCGGGCGCCAACCTCGAGTTCGACCGCCTGGACCCGCGCTGCGAGATCGCACTCGGGGCGGGCTTCGGGCGCCGCTGGCCGGGGCTCGACGGGTCGTTCGCCGGCGTGCTGATGGTGGGCTACCACGCCATGGAAGGCACGCCCGACGGCGTGCTCGCCCATACCTACAGCCCCGGGGCGTACCGGTGGATCCGCGCCAACGGCCGCGAGGTGGGGGAGATGGCCATCGACGCGGCCGTCGCCGGGGAGTTCGGTGTCCCGCCGATCTTCGTCGCCAGCGACGAGTGCGGCTGTGCCGAGGCGCGGGAGTTCCTGCCCTGGACGGAAACGGTGACGACGAAGGCGGGCCGGGGGCGCACCTGCGCGTTCAGCAAGCACCCCGTCCGGGCGCAGGAGGACGTCTACGCGGGCGTTCGGCGAGCCGTCGCGCGCCTCGATGAGATGGAGGCATTCGCCTTCTCCGCGCCGGTGGAGGTGGAGGTGCGGTTCAAGCACCTGCTCCAGGCGGCCAAGGCGCGCGTCCGGCGCCGCGGTTGGCGCTTCGCGGGTCCGTTCACACTCCGCCGGACCTACGCCACGATGTTGGACTGGACGTGCTGACGCCCCCTCTGCCGCTCCACTCAGCCGTAGTAAACCGCGCCGCGAAGGGTGCCGATAGATAGGGCGTGTGACGGGCATCCCTGCGCGGGGCCGGTGCGGTCGTGCCGCGCGGGGCCCTTGCCGCGAGAGCCAGGCGAGCCTGGGAGGAAAGGAGGGCCAGATGGGCGCCGCGAAGATCGCCGTGTTGGGGGCCGGGAACGTCGGTGCCGCCTCGGCCGCCATCATGGCGGCGCAGGGATTGGGGCGCATCTTCCTCTACGACGTCGTCGAGGACCTGGCCATCGGCAAGGCGATGGACATCAACCACGCCTCGCCGTTCTTCCACCACGACGCCAGCGTGACGGGCTCCGACTCGCCGACCGTCCTGGAAGGGGCGGACGTGGTGGTGATCACCGCCGGGGCGCCCCGCCGGGCCGGGATGACACGCCGGGACCTGCTGGGGCACAACCTGGCCGTCTGCGAGACCATCGGGATGGGCATTGCCGCCTTCTGCCCGGAGGCGAAGGTGCTCGTCGTGACGAACCCGGTGGACCTGCTGACGGCCTGCATGAAGGACCGGTGGCCGGAGATGAACGTCTTCGGCCTGGGCTGCACGCTGGACACGTTCCGCCTTCGCTTTCTCCTGGCGGAAGCGGCCGAGGCGCCGGTGGACGCCGTCGACGCGATGGTCATCGGCGCGCACAGCGACGCGATGATTCCCCTGGTTCGGCACGCGGCGATCCGCGACGTGCCCGCGCGGGACCTGCTGACGGAGGAGCAGATCTCGCATGTGACCACGGAGACGCGTCAGGCCGGGGACCGCATCGTCAGCAGGCTCAAGGACCGCGGCAGCTTCTACGCCGCCTCGCACTGTGTTGCCGCCATCGCTGGCGCCATCGTGCGGGATGCCCACGACGTCTTTCCACTGAGCGTCCCGTGTGACGGCTCGTACGGCTACCACGGCGTTTGCCTGGCCCTGCCGTGCCCGGTCGGGGCGACCGGCCCGGAAGGAATCATCGAGCTGGAGCTGGCCGAGGAGGAGAAGGCGGCGCTGGATCTCTGCGCCCTGGGTCTTCGCCAGGCCCTCAGCGGCGTGGGAGATTGCTGCGAGCGGTAGGGGACCTTCCGGTTGGTGCGCGCCGGGCTCGCCCGGCTCAGATGGGGATCGACAGCATGCTGACCGACAACATACTGGACCTGATCGGCAACACGCCGCTGCTTCGCCTGGGCAGGGAGAGCGTCTACGCCAAGGGCGAGTTCCTCAATCCCGGCGGCAGCATCAAGGACCGCGTGGCGCTGGCGATGCTGGAGGGCGCGGAGCGCGACGGGCGCCTTCGGGAAGACTCCATCATCGTCGAGCCCACCTCCGGCAACACCGGGATCGGCATCGCCCTGGTCGGCCGCCTGAAGGGCTACCGCGTGCGCATCGTCATGCCCGAGGGCATGAGCGAGGAACGCAAGAAGCTCATCCGGGCCCTCGGGGCCGAACTGGTCCTCACGCCCGACGAGGAGAGCATCCCCGGCGCGGTGAAGCGCGTCAGCGAGATGGCGGCCGAGGACCCGCGCATCTTCGTCCCCCAGCAGTTCGAGAACCCCGACAACCCGCGCATCCACTACGAGCAGACCGCCGTGGAGCTGTGGCGGCAGATGTCCGGCGACATCGCGTGCTTCGTGGCCGGGGTCGGCAGCGGCGGCACGCTCCAGGGGATCGGCTCGTTCCTGAAGGAGCACAAGCCCGATGCCCGGATCGTGGCCGTGGAGCCGAAGAACGTCTCGGCCCTGCTCGGACACGAGCCGGGGCTCCACCAGATCCAGGGCATCGGCGACGGCTTCATCCCCAAGATCCTCGACGTCTCGCTCGTGGACGAGGTCGTCGAGGTCACCGACGAGGACGCCATCGACACGACGCGCGAACTGGGGCGCGACTTCGGCCTGCTGGTGGGCATCAGCTCCGGGGCGAACGTCTGGGCCGCCCGCCAGCTCGCCGAGCGGATCGACGGCACCATCGCCACCGTCCTGCCCGACCGCGCCGAGCGCTACTTCAGCACGGCCCTGCTGTAAGAGCCTGCGAGCCGGTATGATGTAGGCGTGAGTCCGCACAGGGATAAGGACGATGCGAGCGGCGCGTCTCTGCGCCCGGTGAAGGCGGTCCTCCTGGCCGCACTGGGTATCCTGCTGGCCTACGCGGGCCTGAGTGTGCTGCTCCGCGTGCCGCAACTTCCCTACAACGTCCGCGAGCTGTTTCCCGTCGAGCACCGGCGCGGATACATGCTCGCATTCTCGATGCTGCTGGTGTGGGCGGGGTTCGCGCCGGCATGGGTGGCGCATTTCCTGATCACCCGTCCGCGATGGCTCATCGCCCTGCCGGTCTGGACAGCCCTGATCGGCCTGGGAAGCTGGGTTCCGCTCCGCTTCTCCGTAACCCGCGAGAGCCTGTACGACATCCTGGGCTGGCAGGCACTGCGCTGGGGCGGCGATTGGGAGATGATGGGCCGCTTCCTGGCGCTTCAGGCAGTCGTGACCGTTCCGCTGATCGTGGCTGGCGTGAGCGTCGGGGGCGCTGTGCGGCTGGGCTGGAGGGCCGGGCTGCGGCGGGCCGCGTGGGCGGCTCTCAGCGCCCTGCCTTGGCTGGCCCTTGGCGGGCTGGTCGTGGGGGAGTGGGCCTCCACCGACAACCTCACGGAACTGGTCCGCACCGAGCCGTTCAAGCTCGCCGGGCCGCTGGCCCTGTTGGGCCTCGTCGCGTTGTTGGCATTGAACGTCGCGGCGCTGAGCTCCGTGCTGGCCGGCCGGGGCCCCGGCAGGAAGATCGCCGCTCTCATCGCCACGGGCCTGCTGGTCTTGCCCGGCTGGGGGCTGCTGTACCTCGGCCTCAACCCCCACGTGCACAAGTACGGGTCGGTCTTCCCCGCAATCCGCTTCCTCCTCGGCCCGGATCGCGCCACCGCCATGCCCTGGGGGGTGCTGTTCTTCCGCTGGTGCATTGTGCAGCTTGCCGGCGTGCTGATGCTGGCCCTCGGCGGCCTGGCGGGGCTCTTGCTGCGGCCGAGGAGAGCGCAAGGCGGCTTGGCGCCGGGCTCGGAGACCGCACCGCAGGTCACATGTCCCGGTCGCCCCGGACGCGGCCACTTGCTGTTCGCCATCGCCTACGGCGCCTTCCTGGTCTATGGGAGCCTGATCCCTTTCGATTTCCACCCCGTGCCCTTTGGCCGCGCTTGGGACGCGTTCTGGCATTCCGGGGTCCTGGTGGAAGCCCAATGGGGTCTGGCGGACGTCGTGACCAACACCGCCATGTTCATCCCGTTGACCTTCGCGGCTCTGGGCGCATGGTCACGAGAGAACACGCGGCCGGGCAACTGGCTCAGGGCGCCGGCGGTCTTCCTGATCGCGCTGGCCTTCAGTGCGGCGCTGGAGTTCAGCCAGCTCTTCTTCCATCGTATCTCGTCGGTTCACGACATCATTGCGCAGGCCATCGGCAGCGCCATCGGGCTGTTGGGCTGGCTGGCGTTCGGACCGGCGACCGCGCGCCGGCTTCGCGCGGCGCTGCCCCGGCCGGCGGGCAGTCCGTGGTGGACTTGGGTCCTCGGGCTCCACGCTGCCGTTCTCGCGATGGTAGAATTGTTCCCGATGGATATGTCGATCAGTGTGGGACGGCTCTACCGTCGGTATTACCGCGGGTTGGTCCACCTGGTACCGTTTGCAGACTTTGCGGTCGGGTCGCTGCCGGCGCTGCTGCTGCGGATGGCAGCCTTCGTGCCGGTGGGCGCTTTGGCGGCGATCCTCGCCGGCAAGCCGCGTGCGAGGAGATGGAGGGCTTTCCTGTACGCAGGCGGTTGCGTTCTCGGCCTGGAGATACTCCAGGCGCTGGTTCAGTCTCGCATGGCCACAAGCACCGACGTGGTCGTCGGCCTGGTCGGGGTGGCCGTGGGCCTTGTGCTGTACCGTTCGCCCGGCAACGAGGGCTCCGCGCCGCACCGGCGGTAGATGGATCAGACGGCGCCGCTGCCTGCCGGTTCGGCACCCGAGCGATCCGCACGAAGGAAGACGCTCACGAACCGCTCTGCCAACCATACGCCGGCGATCCCGCCCAGGACGTTGATGAGCACGATCGTCAGGTCGTCGCGCCGGGCCGGCAGGTAGACCTTCCCGAGCTCAAGCACCGCCGCAAGGACCAACACGATCGCGCCCGCGAGCACACGGCCGCGTCTGCGGCGTGCACCCAACAGCCGACCCAGGAGAAGCCCCAGCAGGAAGAACCACGTCAACTCCCGGACGGCGCGCGTCAGCCCGCGGTACTCGCCCAGCCAATAGAGCCGGGTGAAGGGCGCGAGTTGGACCATCTTCTGCATCGCGGCCAAGCCCCGCTCCGGCCAAGCGAACTCGAACGGCCGCCATTTCTCCCACACCAGCGCGGCGACGGCGCCCAGCGACGCGGCGGCCTTGATCCAGCCGCCGTTGCTCGCCCAACCCGCCGACTCCAGGACAGGGGTGGGAGCCTTCGGACCGACCAGGAAGGCAGCGGCGGCGCCGAGGAGTCCGCCGCCCGCCCCCAGTCCGAAGTCAGCCAAGCTCGCGCTGCGAGAGAAGATGACGCATTGCCCAAGTTCCACGGTGCCGGCCAAGGCCGCCGCCTGGAGGACGGCAATGCTGACCCCCGCGACCATCGCCCGTCCGCGCCGCAGCGCCAGGGCGAAGCCGATGGGCACCATGACGGCCACCTTCCAGGTGACACCATATGCCGCCACGAACAACGGGTCGCCGTAGGTGAAGAACGTCGGCTTGGCGCCCTTCAGCTCGTGGCGCATCTCGGCCAGGTTGAGCGTCAGGTCGAACGGGAAGAGCTGGTAGAGAACCAGCAGGACGGCATAGACGCCGAGAATGCCGACGGCCAGCTCGCTCTTGCTCCGCCGTGCCCGAAGGCCGCCAAGCCAACGCGTGATCCTGTTCCCGAGGGAGGCCCAGAGGGCAACGCCCGCCAACCCGCCGATCGCCTCGGCGTAGATGTCGTTCCTGGAGACCGTTCGCTGGCGGAAGAAGATCTGGGCGAACTCGATGGCCACCGCCAGCGCGCACGCCCCGACCACTGCGAGGATCGCCAGGAAGGCACTCGCGGCGATGCCGCGCCGGCTCGCCAGTGCGCCCATCGCGAAAAACGTGAGCGGCAAGAACAACAGGAAGTTGGCCACCAAGTCGGCTCGCGATTGCACGTCGTGGCGGTAGTAGCGTATCTGTCGGAACTCCTCGACGCCTTGGTGCAGGGATACCCAGCGCGGCCTTAGGGGCACGAGGTTCCCGTAGACGGCTGCCAACAGCCAGCAGACGAGCAGCACGCCGTAGATGCGCCTGACTCGTGAGGGCCGCCCCGGCGGCGAGGGCTGCCCTGCCGGACCCAACTCCCGCTGCGGGCTATCCGACGTGCCGAACGCTTCCAAGATCGCTCCGTCATTTCTCCCCAAGTGCGGGGAGCCGGGCCCAAGCAGTTGCAGCCTACGACAGCTTCGCGATGATCCTCGGCCCGATCGCGCGGGCCATCCAGACCGGCAGCTTTCGCCAGCAGGCGACCATGAACCGGTACTTCCTGCTGTCGGGCCGAAGCTCCGGCATCTCCGCGCCCTCGGGCAGCAGGTAGTGCCAGTAGAGCGGCACCGGCTCGGCACCCCATCGTCGCTTGAACTCGTACGTGCCTTTGCCGCGCGTGCTGCGGCCGAAGTCGAAGCAGCCCGCCTGCGTCTCGCACGCGTGGGCCAGCATCCGCCAGTACAGCAGCATGTTCGGGCAGAGGTCCCTTGCCCGCCAGTCGCTGCCCACCCAAGGCGTCCGGACTGCGTGCCGGTCCGTCAGCGTCATGCAGGCCGCGAGGGTCTCCTCGTCCTGCCTCACGACAAACAGGCGAACCGAGTCCCCGAACTCGCGTGCTATGGTCTCGAAGAAGCGTCGACCGTGGGGCGGGCTGCCGAGGTCCCGCATGTTCCGCGAGTAGACGGCATGGAAATCCGCAAGCAGCCCACCGCCCCCCTCGGCAGACACTAGGCCTGCCTTCTCCGCCTTGCGGACCCGGTTCCGGGCCGTGCCTCTCAGCGCCTTCCACAACTCGTCCGTGCTGTCCGGAAGCGCCAGATGCAGTGTGACCTTGTCCGTCCTTGTCGGCAGGGCCTCGTCGACGGGCTGGAGCTGCCGCAGCTCGACCCATTCGGCGCCGTGCTCGGACCGCAGCGCCCGCGCGCTCTCCGCCAGCGCCCGCCGCGCCGCCTCGTCGTCGGCCAGGACCCCTGCCGCGTCGAAGTACGGCATGCTGCACAGGTGCGAGCCGAAAAGCAGGCTCTTCTGCCGGACGAGGGGAAGCACGCCGACGGTCCGCCCGCCCCGCGTCGCCGTCAGGTAGACCG
>CAZXOC010000131.1:0-19293 GCA_964642165.1 uncultured Planctomycetaceae bacterium
CCGATCTGCCGCTTCCGGGACGCCAACGACGACTGGGACGCCGACGGCGACGGCGGGCAGACCCGGGGGGCGGGTTCCCGGCCGCCTTTGCCTCCTCCGCCTCGGCCGGGCTAACGTGCCGCCCGAGCGGGCCGAAGATGCTGTCCAGGGCATTCTCCAGCCCGTGCGAGCCGTCGCGGACGAACAACGCCGTCTTCTGGGCCGTCAGGCCCCGCCGGCACAGGCTCAGCAGGAACGCCTCCGACGCCGACCCCTGCTCCGCGAGTGCCAGCCGGCCCCCACGAGGGCCTTGACCTCACGCTCCAACGTCGCCTGGATCCCCTCTACCAGCCAGGCCGACATGCAGCCACGCGCTGCCTGCCAGAATCTGCCGGCCCCGCCGCCGAGCCAATCGGCTCTACTCACCGGCACGGCGATTATCCGCTGTTCTGACACCATGGGTGGTCTCCTTCCAGGCCGGCCCGATATGGGCCGACTCGTCTTGTTGACAACGGACAGAGGAGACCATCCTTTTCCGCCGCCGCGACGCAAGAGGCCAATCGGGAAATGCGCACTTGATCGTACGCCAAGCCGCGTGCCGGGCGCCGGCGCGGAAGCTGGGTCCGCGGCGCTACCGGCTACCGGAACAGGGCGCCGCTCGGGGGTGGGGGGACGAAGCGCTGCTCGTGGAAGAACCGGACGGCCTGCTCGCAGGTGCGGAAGACGCGTGTGGCCGTCTCGGTGATGAAGGGGGAGGGGTCGGTTTCCGGCCGCCAGATGACGAACACGTCGCGCGTGGCCTCGTGGGCGTGCTGGAGCTCGCGCTCGACGCCGCTGGAAAGCCCCGGGCGCCCGCCGGGCAGTTCGGGGATCAGCGAGATGATCATGTCGGCCTGGTCGATCAGCTTGAAGTCGCGGGCGTAGATCTGCCCGTCGATGTCGGGGACGATGCTCACCAGCTCGGCCGTCTCCATGACGGCTCGCTGCCCGGGCGGACCGACCTCGACGGTGGGTCGGCCTTCCTCGTCGGCGGCGAGGGCCAGCCGGGCGAGGTCCTTCTCCTCCACGTCGCCGGGATCGAAGCAGATGAAGTGTCGTTTCATCTGGCGGCGGAAGCCTTCGATTTCGGCCAGGACGGCCGGCGAGTCGTCCACGTGCGACATGGGGAAGCTCAGGTAGGCCTTTCGGGTCTCGGGCTGGTCGATGAGGCGTGCGAGCATTTCGGGGGGCGAGCCGACGGCCTCGTGTGTCTCGCCGCCGCGGGCGAGGATGAAGAACCGCCCGTGCCCGCTGACGATCTGGCTGAGCAGCTCGGTGGCCAGGATCTCCTCCTCGCGCCAGACCATGAGGTCCTTGAGGGTGTGGTCGGTGTGCCCGTCGCGGACGAGGTGGTGGTGGACGCGGTCGACGTTGTCGACGAGCGTGATGTACAGGTCGGCGTCGAGGGCCTTCATCTGGTCGTAGTCGAAGGCCCAGAACAGCCCGTGCCTCCAGCGGAACGTGGCGTGCGTGTTGACCAGCACGTGGCGCCGTTTTTGGCAGAGGGCCAGGATGTCCTTGAAGACGCTGCGGCGGAGGCTCTGGAGACGCGACAGGGGCAGGTCGAGGATGCGCCCCGGCGCGACGTCCGGCGCCTCGGCGTACATCATGTCCCCGACGTGAGACAGGGCGATTTCGCAGCCGCGGTCGCGGGCGATCCGGGCGGCGCATTCGAGGAAGGGCTTCTTGTCCAGTCCGACTTGGCCGGTCACGACGATGCGCATAAACACACTGTAGAACGCCGCGGGCGTCGAAGCAACGCCGGTAGGCGGCGAATCAACGCCGCCCGGCGCCGCGCCGCGGTCCGGGCGGCGGGGTGGGTCAGGACTTCGGCTTCTTGGGCGCCGGCGCGGCCAGCGCCCGGTTGATCGTGCCCTCCAGGTCCGCGCGGGCGTTGTCCGAGAAGACCCGCCCGTCCTTGCCGATGACCCACACGCTGGGGATGCCCCGGACGCCGTACTGCCGGGCCGTCGGGTCCTCCCAGTACTTGCCGCTGTAGGCGTGCAGCCACGTCATGCCGTTGTCCCGGACGAACCGAACGAGGCGGTCCTTGGCGTTGGCGCGGTCCAGGCTGATGCCCACGAACTCCACGCCCTTGGGCTTCACGCGGGCGTAGACCTGCTTCATGTGCGGCAGGGAGGACAGGCAGGGGGGGCACCACATGGCCCAGAAGTCGATGACCAGGACCTTGCCCCGCAGGTCGTCCGGCAGGGAGAGCTTCTTGCCGTCCACGAGCGTCAACTCGGCGTGGAAGGACGTCTTGCGCCCGGCCTGCCGCAGGAACTGGTTCACGGCGGGGATCTTCTCGTGGCCCTTCTGAAGCCGGTCGAGCAGCTCCTCGTACAGGGCGCTGCGCTGGGCCTCCTTGGCCAGTTGGGCGGCGCGGACCAGAGCGGTCGGGGCCTCGGCGGTCTGTGCGTACCGGGCGACGAAGGCTCGGATCTGCTTCTCGGCGTCCTTGGCGGGACTCTGGCCGCCGGGGCGGACCTTGTCGAGGGTGACGAAGTAGTCGGCCGTGACCTTGTTGTCCAGGTCCGCCTTGGACGCCAGAAGGCGCCGGGCGATGGCCAGCCGGCGCTTGCGGTCCTCCGGCCCCTTGCGGATCCGCACGAGGAAGTCGGCGGCCATCAGCATCTTGCTTTGCACCACGTGCAGGTCGGGGGCGTTGGGGTACTTCTGCTCGGCCTCGGTGCCGAGCCGGATGGCCTGCTCCATCTGCTCGCGGACGATGGCGAAGTACTCCTCGCGCGACTGCGGGCGGCGCTTGAGGCGGAAGGACTCGTCGATGCCCTTCATGACCGCGTCGGGGACCTTGGCGGCGGGGGGGGCGTCGGCGGCGATCCCCTCCAGGCCCACGGCGGCCAGGGCAAGCAGGAACGTCAGGGCAGGCCGGCATTTCAGGCGCATCGGATTCTCCTCGAAGACCGGGCGCCGGTTGGCTTCGAGGGCCGGCGTGCCCCGGTTCCGAGGCATTCTAGGGGGATTCGGTGGGGAAACACAAAGGGAATGTGCGGTCCGCCTGTCCGCCGGCTGTGACGCGGCGGCCGGGCGACGGGGACGTACCTGCCCGCCGGGGAGGGGGCGCTCCGGGGCGCCGGTGCGGGCGATCAGTAGAGGGAATTTCGCCTGGGCGCGGCGGAGCAGACGATCGTTTTGTACCGGCCGTCGGTCTCCAGCCCGAGCGTGACGAAGGCACGCCGGGTGCACCAGATGCCCTCTCCGTCCTGAACGGTGTCGTACGAGCAGTACAGGTAGTTGGGCTTGACGGCCGTCGAATCGCTCAGGACCACCTGCGTGACGCTGTCGGTCTCCGTGACGCGGCGGTAGTAGAGCTTCCGGCTGGACCCGTCGAACTCGTACTCGATCTTGACGACGCCATCGTCGTTCGGCGGGGGGTAGATGATCAGCCGGTTGTAGTCGGCCGTGTGGTCGACGGCCGCGGCCGTGCGGATCTCCTGACGCAACCGCATCTGGAGCAGGCGGACCGTCTGGTCGTACGTGGCGGCCTTGTCGTTCTCGCTGTAGGAGAGCATCGAGGCGTGCATGGCGGCCCCGATCGAGGTCAACAGCAAGGCCAGCAGCGTCACGGCGATGAGCATTTCCACAAGGGTGAAGCCGGCCTTCCTGCCGGCGCGGGTCGTGCGGGTCGTGTGGGTCATGTGTGAAACCTCCGTTCGGTGGGCTTGGGCCTGGCTCGGGCGGGCTATTCGTCTTCCTCTCGCGTCACCAGCCAGGACGAGGAGACGATGCTCTTGCCCCGGCACGTCACGTCCACCTGGACGTGGATGACGTCGCTGGAGCCGACCGTCACGGTCTGGCCGATGTCGTTGGGGTTGCGCCAGGTCAGGTTGATCGTCTGGTGCCAACCGTCCAGGTCGTAGAGGGTGTTTCCCTGGGCGTCCCTGGGCGGCGTGTAGGTCACGCCCAACAGGTCGTCGAGGTCATCGACGTAGCTCTGCGGGTCGGAGCCGTCGGGGCCGGGGGGGTTGCCCAGGTCGCCCGGGTCCTGGTCGTGGAAGGGCAGGGCCAAGGTCCACTCGCGGATCTCCTGGGCGAGGAAGATGCCCTGCTGGAGCTTGCGTCCGGCGTCGTTGACCCGTGTGTTGGAGCCGCAGGCCACCATCAAGGCGGCCAGGGCGATGCCGACGATCGCCGTTGCGACCGCGATCTCGATGAGGGTGAACCCCTCGCGGCCGCATCGCCTGGTTGTATTCCTCATCGTTTCACCTTTCCCTCCTCTGGTCACCCTTTGGCCATGACTTTCGAGAGCTTGAAGATCGGGATCAGGATGCTGGCTACGATGAACCCGACGATGACGCCCATGACGATGATCATGATGGGCTCGATCATGCTGGTGACCGTCTTGACGGTGGCGCGGAGTTCCCGGGCGTAGAACTCCGAGACGTCGCCGAGCACGTCGCCGAGGTTGCCGGACTCTTCCCCCGCACCGATCATCTGGACGACGTTGCTGGGCAGGAGTCGGTGGCGCGCCGACCGGAGCGGCTCGACGATCTTGCCGCCCTGCTGGACGGTGTCGCGGACGTCCTGCCACATCTCCCGGTGCATCGTGTTGCCGGAGACCTCGGCGGTGATGTCGAGGGTCTCCAGCATGGGCACGCCGGCGCGCACCAGCTCGCCCATCGTGCTGAGCCCGCGCGAGATGTACAGCGCGCGGAACATCCGCCCCATCAGCGGGATCTTCAACTTGAAGGCGTCCCACTGCCGGTGCCCGAACTCCGTGTTCTTGAAGGCCACGAACCCGCCGATCAGGGCGGTCAGGAGCATCAGGAGCAGCCACCAGAAGCCGACCATGAAGGCGCTGAGCCCCAGGACGGCCTTGGTCACCGTGGGCAGGTGCTGCTCCTTGCCGGCGAAGAGGGGCATGAGCTTCGGCAGGACGAACGTCAGCAGCACGATGGTGGTCGCGATGGCCATCACCCCGATGATGCACGGGTAGACCATCGCGCCGATGACCATGCGCCGGGTGTCGGCCTGCTGGTCGAGGTACGCGGCCATACGCTCGAGCATGTGCCCGAGGTTGCCGGACAGCTCCGAGGCGCGAACCATGTTGATGTACAGCGGCGCGAAGACCTTGGGGTGCTGGGCGAGGGCCTCCGAGAAGGGCTGGCCGCCTTCCACGTCCGCCTTGATCTGCCAGACGATCCGCCGGAACTTGCTGTTCGAGACGCCGTCGGCGATGCCGTCGAGGGCGTTTCGGATGTTGATGCCGGCCTTGATCATCACCGCCAACTGGTTCGTGAAGGCCAGCACGTCCTTCAGGCTCGGCCCGAATTCGACGCTGACGCCTCGCATGCGCTCCAGGGCGCCCTGCATGCCCCCGGCGGCGGGCGCGATGTTCACCAGCTCGCCGCCCTGGGCTCGGACCAGGGCCGAGGCGTCCAGGATGGTTTCGGCCTCGACCATGCCGGCCATCACCTGGCCGTTGCTGTCTCGGACTTCGTACTTGTAGCTGGGCATCGTGATACCCCTATGCGCTCAAGGCCCGGTGGAGGGCTTCCGGCCGGGCCGCCTTGGCGATCGCCGTGTCCCACGAGATCATGCCGTTGAGGTAGAGGGCCTTGATGGAGTCGTCCAGCGTGCACATCCCGGAGGCGCGGTTCGTCTCGATGATATTGGGGATCTCGTGGATTCGGTTTTCACGGATGCAGTTCCGGACGGCGGCGTTGCAGACCATGATCTCGCAGGCGGGCACCATGCCGGGGCGGTCCTGGCGTTTCATCAGCGTCATGCTGACGACGGCCTGGAGGGTGTTGGACAGCATCGCGCGGATCTGGCTCTGCTGGGCGGGCGGGTAGACGTCGATGACCCGCTCGACCGTCTGGTGGGCGTTCTGCGTGTGGAGGGTCGAGAGGACGAGGTGCCCGGTCTCGGCGGCGGTGATCGCCGACGAGATCGTCTCCAGGTCGCGCATCTCGCCGACGAGGATGATGTCGGGGTCCTGGCGCAGGGCATGGCGCAGGCCGCTCGCGAAGTTGGGCACGTCCGGGCCGACCTCTCGCTGCTCGATGACGCAGTAGTAGCTGTGGAACTCGTACTCGATGGGGTCCTCCATCGTGATGATGTGGTGCTGGTAGCGCTTGTTCATCGCGTCGATCATCGAGGCGAGTGTGGTGCTCTTGCCCGAGCCCGTCGGGCCGGTCACGAGGATCAGCCCGCGGGGCAGGTCGACGAAGGTGGCGACGATGGGCGGCAGGTTGAGCTGCTCCAGCGGCGGGACCTCGTCGGCGATCGCGCGGAAGGCGATGGCGATCCGCCCCTTCTGGTAGTGGGCGTTGACGCGGAAGCGCGCGACGCCCTCCACCTCCGCGGAGAAGTCGATGTCCCGCCGCTCCACGAAGCCCTCGTACCGTGCCGGCAGGACCATCTCCTTGACGTACTGCTCGGTCTGCTGCGGCGTGACGACCTCGTAGTTCTCCTGCGGCTGGAGCACGGTGTGAACGCGGAACAGCGGCCGCAGGCCCGGCACCAGGTGCACGTCGCTGGCGCCCATCTCGAAGCCCGTCCTCAGCAGTTCTTCCAGCGGTGTCATCTCCCGGGGCCTCCTCGTTTAGGCTTCGGTGACTCTCATGAGTTCTTCGATGGTGGTCATCCCGTTGGCGACCTTGACCAGCCCGTCGTCGCGCAGGGTCTGCATGCCGCCCTCGACGGCCGCCGACCGCATCTCGGTCAGCGACGGGTTGCGCGTGATCAAGTCGCGGAGGTCGTCGTCGATGACCATCAGTTCGTAGACGCCGACGCGCCCCTTGTAGCCGGTGTGGCGGCACTTCTCGCACCCGGCGCCCTGCCAGAGCTTGCTCGGGTCGGCCCCGTACTTCTTCAGGTACCGCGCGTTGTTCTCTTTGAGCTGCGTCAGCGGCTTCTTGCAGTTCTGGCAGATCCGCCGCACCAGGCGCTGGGCCAGGGCGGCGTTGACCGCCGCGCTGATCAGGAAGGGCTCGACCCCGATGTTGATCAGCCGCGTGATGCTCGACGGGGCGTCGTTCGTGTGCAGCGTGGAGAGCACCAGGTGGCCGGTCAGGGCCGCCTGGATGGCGATCCGCGCCGTCTCGTCGTCGCGGATCTCGCCCAGCATGATCACGTCCGGGTCCTGGCGCAGCAGGCTGCGCAGCGCCGCGGAGAACGTCATCCCGATGCTCTCGTGGACGTGGACCTGGTTGCAGAAGTCCAGCTCGTACTCCACCGGGTCTTCGACGGTGGAGATGTTCAGCTTGTCGCCGTCCATGATGCGCAGGCTGGAGTACAGCGTGGTGCTCTTGCCGCTTCCGGTCGGCCCGGTGACCAGGATGATTCCGTGCGGCTGGAGGATCTGTTCCTTGAAGGCCTCCAGCGTCTTGGGCTGGAAGCCCAGCTTCTCCATGCCGACCTGGGTGGAGCGCGCGTCGAGGATTCGGATGACGCACTTCTCGCCGTGGACGACCGGCAGCGTGCTGACGCGCAGGTCCACGGTCTGGCCCTGGACCGTCGCGCGGATCCGCCCGTCTTGGGGCAGCCGGCGCTCGGCGATGTCCAGGTCGGACATGATCTTGAGGCGCGAGATGATCGCCGCGTGCATCTTCCCCGGCGGGGTCTGCTGGTCGAAGAGGACCCCGTCGATGCGGTACCGCACGCGCAGGCGACGCTCGCCCGGCTCGATGTGAATGTCGCTGGCGCCCTCCTTGACCGCCGAGGAGATCAGGAAGTTCACGTAGCGGATGACCGGCCCTCTGCCGGCCAGCGTCTCGAGGTCCTGGACTTCCTCGGCTTCCTTGTCGACGACCTCGACGGTCTCTTCCGTGATGCCCTTGATGATCTCGTCGACCTGCTCGACGGGATCGCTGGAGAGCTCCTCGATGGCCTGCTGGATGTCCGCCGGGGGGGCGACGACCAGTTGCACCCGCCCCTTGAGCCGGCGCTTGACGTCGTCGATGAGGAAGATGTCCGCCGGGTCCGTCAGGGCCAGCAGCACCCCCTTCTCCGTCCGCCGGATCGGCAGGACCTGTTTGTCCTTGAGGTACGCCAGCGGCAGCGAGACGAACGTCTGCGGGTCCACGTCCGCCACGTTGATCCGCGCGAACGGCAGGCGGAAGTACTCGGCCACCGCCTGGTGGGCCTGGACCTCCGTGATCGCCTCCTGCTGGACCAGCACCTCCAGGATGCTCAGACGGGGATTCTCCTGCTGGCGCTGGAGGGCCCGATCGAACGCCTCCGGCGTCACCTCCCCACTGTCGAGCAGGACGCGTTCCGGCCCGCGACGGGTCGCGTTGGAGTCCTCGGGGCTCCACACGGTCCGGAACTCGGGCGGCTCGGGGCGGCTGGGGTGCTCCCCGCCCCCGAGATCCTCGGTTACCGGTGCGACGTGCGCCACACCTTCCTCCTCCCATCTGGACAGGCCGGACAGGTTACCTCAGCATCTTCAGGACGTGCTTCTTGTCTCTCCAGGTCAGTTCCACCTCCGTGGCGTCGATGCGGACCACGGTCCATCCCATGATGGTCTGCCCCGTGGCCACCAGGTTGCTCGAGATGAAGGCGATCCGGTTTCCCTGCTCGTCGATCAGGACGGACTGGAGCTGGAGGCCCTGGACGGCCTGCATGGCCTCCTTCTCGCCCGGCGCGGGGGCCGGCTCGTTGGGCTCGTTCGGTTCGGCGGCCGGCTGCGTCGCGGGCACGTCGGGCTGACGGAAGATGAACGGGTTTCCGCCGAGCTTCTTCAGGTCGATCTGTCGCTGCCGGGCCGCCGTGTAGAACTCGCTGACGATGGCCTGGGCGCGGCTGTGCCGCTCGAGCTCCGCCGTCGTCGGCGCGATGCCCATCGTGTTCAGCGCCGCCTCGACCTTGGCGTGGACCAGCGTCTGGTCGGCCAGGGCCGTCGACGGGCCGTTCCGTAGGCTCAGGACGTAGAGCCCCACGAAGCCCGCCCCGAACATGGCCAGCAGCATCAGGTTGGCCCGCGTCAGGAACGGGCTGGGGGACGCCTTGACGCGGAGGCTCCTGGCTTCCTCGATGGGCTTGAGCTCGACCGGCTTGTCGCCCGCCTTGCTCCCGTTCGTCTGGTTGCTGGGCTTCGGAGGCATCATGTGCTCTGCTTGTTCTTCTGGTCGTCGGGCCTCTCGAAGAAGATGGACATGTCCACCTGGGCCTTGATCGACCCGGGCGTCTTGTCCTTCTGCTCGAGGTGGATCTTGTGGACTCGCATGATTCGCGGCTGGGCCTCCAGGGCCAGGAGGAAGCCGTAGAAGCCGAGGAAGTCCCCCTCGAACTCCATTCGGATCGGCTGCTCCGTCTGCGAGGCGTCCTCGGCGAGAAACAGGCTCGAGGCCGTCCGCTTCGTCGTGTAGATGCCCTTCGTGAGCAGGTGGTTGGCTTCCGCCAGGCGCCAGACCTCCTCCAGGACCTTGTCGATCTCCTTCTCGCTGGGCAGCTTGGAGTGGAAGAAGTCGATGGCCTTCTCCAGCTCGCGGATCTCCTCCCTCAGGTCGCCGAGGGTGGCCGTGGCGCGGTTGAGCTTCTGGAGCTGCTCCTGCTTGGCGTCGATCTGGACGCGCATTCGTCCCTCTTCCACGTCCCGCGGGCGGAAGACGAAGTGCCAGCTTCCGGCCACCAGGCCGACCAGCAGCACGACGAATGCCGACTGGCGCAGGACTTCGTGTCCGGTGATCTTCATGCGTCACCTCCCGGCGTGCGGCTGTCGGCCACCTCGGTCTCCTCGGCAGGTTCCGCCGGAGGGAGCTTGATGGCATCCAGGGCGTCGGCGTTGGGCTTCAGGCGCAGGTTCAGCACGAACTCCCGGACGGCCTTGTCGTCCTCCTCGCCCTGCTTGGCGAGGCGGCGGTGGGCCTCCTTGCTGTAGGACAGGTCCACCAGTTCGGTCAGGGAGTTCTTGGCCAGGCGGGTGATGTAGCGGGCGACCTCGACGTCGGTGGCCGCCTTGCCCTTGACGGTCAGCACCACCGCCAACTGCGGGGCGGGGGCCTTCTTCTTCTTCATCTGGATCCCCGCGGCGACGATGCTGTGCTTGGTCGGGCCCTTCGAGTCCTTCCGGCCCGCGGGCTGGACCGCCTTGACGTCGAGCTGGACCGACGTCAGGGCCGCGCCTTCCGGCAGGGCGTTGGTCAGCATCGCCAGGACGTAGCTGCGGGGCAGGCGTTCCATGAGGTCCGCCGACATCCTGGCGCGTTGGAGCATCTTGCGCTTCTGCGCCTCGAGCTCGTGGACCTCGTCGATCAGCTTGGCGGCATCGGCGTAGGCGGCGTTGATCCGCTCGCACACGTCGCGCGTGTGCTTGCTCCTCTGCTCCGAGATCACCGCGGCGCAGCCGATCGCCAGGACCACGACGCCGAACAAGGCCGCAGCGATCGCGTTCGGGCGCCGCTGTCGGCGCTCCTGAACGTAGTCCTGCGGCAGCAGATTGACGGTGCTCATGTTCTGGTTCCCTCAGGCGGCGTTCGTGCCGCCAAGGCTCAATCCCACGGCCACGGCCCAGCCGGGCTGAGGCTCGCGCCGGTCCAGCCCCGCGTCGAGCCCCCCGGCCTGGGTGCTGCCGACGCGCACCAGCGGGTCGCCGATCTGGGCGGGCAGGTTCAACTGCTGCGCCAGGACCTGGCAGATGCGCCGGTCGTTGGCCTGGCCGCCCAGGAAGATCGCCCGCTCGATGTCCTGCCTGCGGAAGACGGCCTCGTAGTAGCGGATGCACTGCGTGATCTCGTCGGCCAGGGCCCCCAGCGTGTCGGTCAGGATGCGGTAGAGCTCCTCCCGCACCGGGTTCCCCTCGTCCAGCGCCGCCACCTCGCGGCGCAGCTCCGAGGCCTCCTCCCGCCCGATGCCCATCCGATCGGCGATGGCCTGGTCGAACTGGTTGCCCGCGGTGGCGAGGTTCCGCGCGAAGACGAGGCGGCTGCCGTGGGACAGCACCACCTGCGTGGTGGCCTGCCCGATGTCCACGAAGAGGATCGCCCGCCTCTCGTCGTCCATGCGGCGGAACAGGCGGGCGAAGCAGTCCACGATCGCGCAGCACTCGACGTTGACCCCGTCGACCTGGAGACGCGCCCGCCGCGCCATCGCCAGTTGCGAGACCACCGTCTTGCGCGACGCCGCCACCACGATCACCTCCTGCTTGGGCTCCCCCTCGCCGACCACGTCGCCGGCGATGATGTGCCGGATCTCCGCGTCCTTGGCGGGGAAGGGGAGCTTGCCCTCGATCTCCGCCAGCACCGCCTTGCGAAGCTGCTCGGGCGCGCCGCGGGGTACTTTCACGTGATGGACGAAGGTCGCCTCGGCCGGAATGCTCAGCACGCACTCCCGGCTCCGGAAGCCGCCGGAGGCGACCGTCTTCCTGACCGCCGAGGCATAGAACGCCAGTTGGGCCCGGAAGTCCGCACGACACTCGGGCGGCAGGTCCACCTTGGCGGTGGCCACCAACTCGTGCGTGCCGTTGGCCTCACGAAGCTGGGCCAGCTTCACGCCGCTGGTGCCGAGGTCGACCCCGATCGGCAGGATCCTCCCCTTGACGATCTTCATGGCCATAGGTCACTCCGAGGAAGAGCGAACCACTGTGTGGGCGTCTCAGGCAGGAGCGCGAAGGCATGTCGGCATGCAGATACCAATCCGCGGGCAGCGTTGCCATCCTCCAGGGACCCAACGCTTTGCGCGCCAGCCTCGCGACTGGGTAGCCCTTTTCCGCTCGCCGTACCTCGTACTACTTTTAACATAGATTACGCGTTGCACTTAGGCAAATGCCCTCCGCACATTGCTCGCACGCCCAGGGATGTATCGGCCCATCCGGCAGCCACGTTGAGTAGCGCCAGCGGCCGAGGGGGGGATTTCAGGCCTCGGAGATGATGTCGGCCAGGATCGCGTCGGAGACGAACAACGCCCCGGCTGCCACACGCAGGTGCGTCGGCGTAACCACCAGGGCCCCCAAGTCTTTGTGGCGTAGAATGCTGCGAGGAAAGACGTCCAGCACGTCTGGACCGTACCGTCGGCGGAACGCCGGGCGGTCCAGCCCCTCGATCAGCCGCAGAGCCAGCATGACCGTCTCGGCCATCGCCGCCCGCCCGGTCAGATGCTCCTGCGTCGCCGGGGGAAGGCGCCCGGCCTCGAGCGCCC
The DNA here is from genome assembly GCA_964642165.1 of uncultured Planctomycetaceae bacterium. Classification (GTDB taxonomy): domain Bacteria; phylum Planctomycetota; class Phycisphaerae; order SM23-33; family SM23-33; genus CAYRVX01. The sequence continues at coordinate 12,121 of CAZXOC010000131.1, forward strand.
GAACGTAGCCGTCCAGGTCGGCGGCGTGCGTCCGCCGCACGCCGTCCAGGTAGCTCGTCGCCCCGGGACCGAAGCCAAGGTACGGCTCGTTGCGCCAGTAGGTCAGGTGGTGCCTGCACCGGTGCCCGCTGCGCGCAAAATTCGAAATCTCATAGTGTTCGAGCCCGGCCTGGCCGGCGGCGTTAATGGCTTGGCGGTAGCACTGCTCCTGGAGGGCCTCGTCCATCTCCTCGATGCGCCCGGCGCGGAGGTCGCGCCCCAGCGGCGTGTCGGGCTCGAAGCTCAGCGCATAGCAGCTCAGGTGCTCCGGACGAAGCGCCAGGGCCTCGGCAACCGACTGCCGCCACGTCTCGGGCGTCTGACCGGGGATGCCGTAGATCAGGTCCAGCCCGAGGTCCCGTATCCCTGCCTCCCGCAGAATCGCCGCCGCGCCGCGCGCCTCGCCGGCCGTGTGCACGCGCCCCAAGATGCGCAACTCCTTGTCATGAAAGGACTGAACGCCGAGATTCACTCGCGTGACCCCCCGGTCGCTCAGCACCCGGGCGACCTGCCCGTCGACCGTGCCGGGGTTCGCCTCCACGGAGACTTCCGTCCGCCCGTCGATCCAGGGCGACAGCAGGTCGAGCAGCTCCCCGAGCCGGCCGGCACCCAGGCAGGTGGGCGTGCCTCCGCCGAGGAACGCGCTGCCCAGCGGCGGCGTGAGCCGCCCGGAGCGCGCCCGGAGTTCGGCCCGCACGGCCCGCGCGTATCGTTCGGCGGCCGGGGGGTCGATCCGCATCGAGTAGAAATCGCAGTACCGGCACTTGGCCTGACAGAACGGCACGTGCACGTACAGGGCCCGGCAGGGACGGCCCGGAAGTTCGGCCCGATTTTGCTTGCAGCCGTTTCTCAACGCCATACAATAGGGGCTTGACGCCTCGGTTTTTTACGTAGCCATTTCAGTGTACGTCGCTTCTTGGAGAAGTGGTAGGACTACCGATGGACCTGAAACTCGTAACGTTCTTGCCCAACGGGAAGCGGAAGGATTTTTCGATCGACACCCCTCTGACGGTGCTCGGGCGCGGAGAGAACTGCGACCTGCGGGTGCCCTTGGAGAACGTCTCGCGCCGCCACTGCGAGATCAGCCTTGCCGACGACGGCGTCAAGTGCAAGGACCTGGCGTCCTCCAACGGCACCTACGTGAACAACAAGCGGGTCAACGAGTGCGAGCTGAGCGCCGGGGATCGCCTCGTCGTCGGGCCTGTCGTCTTCACCATCCAGATCGACGGCATGCCCGAGGAGATCCAACCGGCCAAGATGCGCGGCAAGGGCGAGGAGGGCAAGGGCGAGGAGATCGTCGAGCTGGAGGCCGACACGGCCTCGGCCGAGGTGATCGATGTCTTCGCCGCCGCCGAACAGGAGGAAGAGGAAATCGACCCCATCGCGGCGCTGGAGGCCCTGGCCGCCGAAGGGCAGAAGAAGGACGAAGACGAAGGGCTGACCTAGCCGCCGCACCACCAAGACGAGCCGCCGCGGCCCGCTCGTCAAGCCGCCCCCCGGGGACGGCTTGGCCAGCGGGCCTTGTCGTGCGCCGCCTGGCCCGCACGCGTCGCGCCCCGTCACGTCACGCCGACACCGTGCAGGGGGCAACCCGCCGCGCGCGGGCGGCGGGGCGGCGCAGCAGGTCGGCTCAGGCGTCGCCGGGCCCCCGGACCTCATCCGGCCGGGCCGCGGCGCCGGGTCCGTCGGCGGCCAGGAAGTCCTGGAGCATCACGGCGGCCGCCACGGCATCCTGCCGGGCCCGCTTCTGCTTGCGGGTGTATGTGCCGGCGAGGGCCTCGTCGGCGGCGAAGCTGCTGAGTCGCTCATCCCACAGGCGAACGTCCAGGCCCGTCGCTTCGGCCAGGCGGGACGCCATCGACCGCGCGAGCTTGCCTTGCGGGCCCTCGGTGTCGTCCATGTTCAGCGGCCAGCCCACCACCACGCCTTCGACGGCGTACTCGTCGGCCAGCTCGCGGATCTTCGCCACGACCTCGGCGAGCGGCTCGGCGGGCAGGACCGTCAGCGGCGAGGCGATCCCGTCCACGGTGCCGCCCACGGCCACGCCGATCCGCTTCGTCCCGTGATCGATGCCCAGCCACCTGCCCATTCTCGGCGTTGCTCTCCGGCCCGCCCGTCGGCCGCCGTGCTGTCGCCTGCCGCGGCGCGAGGCCCCCGCCTCACGCTACAGGAACTTCTTGCCGTACCGGGCCTCCAGCGGCGCGACCAGCTCCTTGAGCTTCTGGGCGCCCTCCTTGCTGCACACCAGCGTCGCGTCCGCCGATCGGACCACCACGCAGTCGGTCATCCCCACCACGGCCACCAGGTGCTCGTCCTCGCAGACGATGACGTTGTTCTGCCCGTTCAGCACGATGGCGTGGTCGGCCACGATCGCGTTGCCCGCCTCGTCGCGCTCCACCACGTCGCCCAGCATGGGCCAGGACCCCACGTCCAGCCACTCGCAGTTCAGCTCGACGACGAGGACCTTCTCGGCCTTCTCCATCACCGCATAGTCGATGCTGATCTTCTGGAGCGTGGGGTAGACCTCGGCCAGCAGGCCGGCGACGTCGCCGCCGTCGCGGCGGGCCTCGCCGATCGGGCGGAGCCGCTCGACCGAGGCCGGAAGGTGGCGCTCCAGCTCCCGGCGAATCGCCCGGAGCGTCCAGACGAACATGCCGCTGTTCCAGTAGTACTCGCCGCTGTCGAGGTACTGCCGGGCCACGTCCGGCTCGGGCTTCTCGCGGAAGGCGACGACCTCCCGCGCGCCGCCCTCCAGGGACGCGCCGAAGTGGATGTACCCCAGCCCCGGGTGCGCCCAAGTCGGGCGGACGCCGAACGTCAGCAGGGCGTCGTCGTGGGCCTCGGCGGCGGCCAGCGCCGTCTCGACCGCCTGGGCAAAGCGATCCTGCGGGCGGATGACGTGGTCGGCGGTGAAAACCGCCATCGTGCCTTCCGGGTCGGCCGCCCCGATGAGTTCGGCCGCCAGGGCGATCGCGTTGGCCGTGTCGCGCCCTTCGGGCTCGCCGACGACGTTCTCCGGGCGCACGTGCGGCAGGGCGTCGGCCACCTGCGAGGCGTACTGGGCGTTGGTGATGACCCAGACGTTCTCGGGCGCGAAGAGGCCCTCCAGCCGCTCGGCGGCGAGCTGGAGCAGGTTCCGCCCGCCCAGCAGGGGCAGGAGTTGCTTCGGCCGGCTCTCGCGGCTGAGCGGCCAGAGCCGCCTGCCCGCGCCCCCCGCCATGATCACGGCGTAGCGCATCGGTCCATCTCCTTCCCGGCGGCCCGGCCGATCGGTCCCGAACCGCCACGACAGGCCTATACTCTACCCTCGAACCCGCCGCCGGTTCCACGCCGCGGGGCATCGATTCGCTCCGCCGCCCCGGCCGCGGCGCCCCGCCGAGGCGGCCCGCGCCGCCGACGGACCCGCGGAAACAGGGAACTCCTTGCGTGATTCTCCCGTCCGATGCGAGATAAGGGAGGACGTGACGTGGCGCGAGCCCACAGGCCTGAGGCGCATCGCTTGCCGGACGACGGCGCGACATCCGACCCGGAGCTGATCCGTGCGGTTCAGGAAGGATCGGCGGCGGCGCTGGAAACGCTGTACCGGCGCTACCTGCCGTCGATCTGGCGGTATGTCTGCGCGCGGCTGGGCGGCGACGGGCCCGCGGCCGAGGACGTCGTCAGCGAGACCTTCCTGGCGGCCATCCGCGCCGTCGGCGAGATCGACCCGCACGGCGGGCCGCTGTGTGCCTGGCTGACGGGCATCGCCCGGCACAAGCTGGGCGACCACTGGCGGCGGGCGCGGCGACGGCCGCGGCAGCTCGCATCGCCGGTTGCCGAACGCAGCGGCGCGCCCGATCCGCCCGCGCCCGACGGCGCCGCGGCGGCCGCCGAGAGCCGGGCGCTCGTCGTCCGGGCGATGGCCGCCCTCCGTGACGACGAGCGGCTGGTCCTGGAGTGGAAGTACCTCGACGGCTTGGCGGTGCGCCGGATCGCCGACCGCCTCGGGCGCAGCGAGAGGGCCGCGGAGGCCCTGCTCTACCGGGCGAGGAAGTCCTTCCGGGCCGTGTTCGAAGGCTTCGGCGCCTCGGCGGGCTGAGCGGCGCCGCGACGGCAGGGAGATCTCCGATGGGCGAGAACGATGAACCAAAGCAGGACGATCTGGGGCCGCTGATCCGCGACGGCTACGCCGCGCCGCCGCCCCGGGAGGCGTTCGTGGCGTCCCTGGGCGCCCGACTTCGCCGGGAGTTGGACAAGCAGGCGTCCGCGCCGGGCGACCACCGACGGGGGCGGCGGGGCTTGCTGGCCCTGCTGGCGGCCCACTGGCGGCTGGTGGCCGAGCTGGCGGCCTGCGTGCTGGTCGGCGCCTTCGTCGTGCCGCTGGCCATGCACCGCCCGCCGCGACGCGACGAGCGCCCGCTCGCCGGAGCGCGGACACGCGGCGGTGGGGTCGAGCCGGCCTCCCGGGAGCCGGGCACGGGGCGCGAGCCGAGGACCGGCCGCTACGCCATGTACTCCGAGGGCTTTCTGGCGCGCGCAGACGCCGCGCTTGCCGGGTTCGCTCGCCCCGGTGCCCAGCCGCTGGGGCAGGCCGAGCCTCACGTCCCGACGCCCCCCAAGCCGCCGGCGACGTTCCGGCCGGTCGTGGCCCCCCACATACCGCGGGCCGGCCTGGTCGGCCTGTGGCTGGCGAACGGCAACGCCTTCGACAGCGCCGCCTCGCACCACGGCGCGGCGGTCAAGGTCGCCTACGCCCCCGACCGGCACGGCGCGCCGAAGGGGGCGTTCCTCTTCGACGGCCAGGCCGGGCTGGTCGTCATCCCCGACCACGAGGAGCTGGATACCGACGACGCCTTCACCGTCAGCGCGTGGATCAAGCCCCGGGCCTACACCAACCGCCAGGGTCGCGAGCAGCACATCGTCTGCAAGTGGCTCTACAGCCAGCAGCACCACGGCGACTTCATCCTCCAACTCATGAGCGACGGGCACCTGAAGCTCTGGGTCGCCGACCGACAGGGCACCTTCGTCGAGGAGAGCCTGCTGTCCAAGGCGGTCGTGCCTCTCGACCGATGGACGCATGCCGCCGCGACGTTCGACCGCGGGCGCATGAAGGTCTACGTCAACGGCCGCCTCGACGCCGAGGCGCTCGCCCCGACCATCCGCCATACCAGCCGCCGGGAGTACGCCCACGACGACGTCTGCATCGGCGCCAAGTGGGACGGCGGCTACAACTGCAACGGGGCCGTGGACGAGGTGGCCATCTGGAGCCGGGCCCTGAGCGGGATGGAGATCGTCGCCCTGTGCGACGCCTCCGCGCCGGCGGCGCCGTGCCTGCCTCGCGGGCCCCGCTCCGACCGGGTCCTGCTGGCCGACGGCGGGCGGCTGCGGGGGGCGATCCTCAACGAGCGGTACGTCCTGGCGACCCCGTTCGGCCGGATGGACGTGCCCGCGGCCCGGGCGGCGGGCCTCGTGGTCGGCGAGGAGCCCAACGCGCCCGTCCAGCTCGTCCTGCTCGACGGGCAGGTGCTCGTCGGCACGCTCGCCCAGGCCGTCGTGCGGCTGAAGCTCTCGACCGGCTCGACGCTGCGCATCCCCGTGGCCGACCTTCGCGCCGCCGGCTACCGCCTCAGCGATGCCCGGCCGGCCGTGAACCCGCCCGGCGGCGCCTGGGTCATCCTGCGCGGTGGGGAGAGGCTGATCCTCGCCGACGCGGTCCCGCCGCTTCGCCTGCTGCCGGCCTGCGGGGGGGAGGAGATCGCCCTGTCGCCCAAGGGCGTGCTGCGGGTGGACTCGGCCGATCCCAACGGCGGCGCCCACCGCGTGACGTTCGCCAACGGCTCGACCCTCACCGGCGAGCTGCGCCCGGCGAAGCTCTCGCTGAAGCTCCAGCTCGGGCGCGAGCTCACCATCGGCCGCGAGGCGATCGGCCGGCTCGTGTGGCCGTCCCGGCGGCTCCGGCCGACGGACGCAGCGACGATGACCCTGCGCAACGGCGACCGCCTGCTGGGGCGGCTGACCCACGAGACGCTGACCGTTCGCACCCGCTTCGGCGACGCGCGCCTTCGCCCCGGCGACCTCGTGACCGCCACGTTCGACGCCAACCAGCCGCGCACCGTCGCGGCCGAGCAGTGGGACGGCGTGGTCCTGCGAGGGCCCCTGGCCGAGCCCGCCGTGACGATCGCCCTCGAGCCGGGCGGGCCCACGCTGACCGTGTCGGCCGGGCGGATCGCCTCGATCGCCAGGGACGCGACGCTGCCCCCGCCCGGCGTGGCCGAGGAGGTCGCCAAGCTCGTCGGCCGCCTCGGGGCGGAGTCGTTCAAGGACCGCGAGGCCGCCACGAAGGCGCTCGCCGGCATGGGCCCTCGCATTATCCCCTTGCTTCGCAAGCACCTGGAGAGCACCGACGCCGAGGTCCGCGGCCGCGTCCAGACCGTCCTGAAGACGCTGGCGGCCCGGCGCGGCGGCTCGTGAGCCGGCCAGCCCGGCGGGGAACCGCCGACGGGGGCCTCCCGAACGCGGAAGCGTCTGACCGCGGCTGAACCAGGCCGGGGATCGTGCGGCCCTTCGCTGCGGCGGGGGCGCGGGGGAGCTTCGGCGGACGGGTCGGGCGGCTGGCGCGGGCGAGGATGGAATGAGCCGCTCTCGGGCCCGGCCGGGACGGTCCCGCGGCGCGCCGGAGATGCCGCGGCGCGGGGCGGCAATCTGTATTCCTCTATGCCCAATTCGATGGCCCCGACCGCCACGACGCGTCCTCATTGTGTCACTTTGTTTCCAAAGTGACACAAACGCGTGATCATCGTTATCGCAGTTGAAAGTTAGAGTTACATATCATATAAGCCGTACGTTTTTACGGAGGATCGGACAATCAGCCCCGCTCGCCGGAATCTACGTTGCCTTACGAGGAATTTGTCGCCGAAGCGGCCAGGAGTCTCGATTGCTTGTGTCGGAACTATCCACGCCTGGTGCTTCTCAGGGGGGTCGGAGTCAATGCACCCTGTTGTCACTACAGCGCCGCTTGGCCGAGCAAGCTGGGCAGTAGGCCGGCATGGTCCGGATCGAGGTAACACTTCCGCGCTGCGAGCATTCCTTTCACCCCTCCGGGGTTCTTCTCATAAGGCTCGCATTTCCGGGGGCTTGCGCCCCCGGCCAAACCCT
>CAZXOC010000132.1:0-19244 GCA_964642165.1 uncultured Planctomycetaceae bacterium
GCGGGCTGCGTGGCCGACTGGGTTGTCGGCTGGGTTGCCGGGCGCGTGGCGACCTGCGTGGTTGCGCGGCGCGTCGTCGCCGGCTGAGACGCCGGCTGCGTCGCCGGGCGACTCGCGGGGCGACTCGCCGGCGCCGTGGCCGGGATGATGTCGATGATGACCCCCGGCCGGGTCGCGGCGGTCGTCGGGGGGATCACGTCCACGATCCGCGGCGGCGAGACGCCGGGGCGGTTCGCGTCCCGCGGGGGGGTCGGGCCCTTGCGGCAGCCGATCGACAACCAGGCCGCTGCCCAAACGACAGCGGCCAACAGGAGTTTCGTGCGATCCGGGCAACTCATGGGCGGCATTGTACCGCGCCGCGGGGGCTCGTGCCCGTGGGTTTGGCGGACACGGCGCCGCTCGGGCGAGGTCGGCCGGCGCGGGGCCGCGCTCCGCGGGTGCCTGAGGATCGCGGGCGATCGGTGGAACCGCCCGGCCGAGGCGCGCGTCTGACCGGTTGAGCCCGCGGCCCGGCGAACGGCCGGGGGTCGCACGAAGGAACGTTCCCACGAGCGGAGCCGCACCGTGACCGCAGCCACACGCCCATGCCCGCGAAACGCCACCGGCGTCCTGGTCGCGTGCCTGGCGTTCGCGATGTCGCCGACAGGGGCTCCGGCAGCGGATGCCGGCGCGCCCGACGGTGCCGAGCAGCCGGCGAAGCCTGCCGTCGCATACGCCAGCGGTTTCGCCACGGCCGCGGGGGCGGAATGGTCCGACCGCAAGACGGAGCTCACTCCCACGGGGAAGCGGCGGTTCCTCGGGCGCTTCGGCGCCCAGAGCGTGACGCTGGTCCTGAAGAACCTGCCCCGCCACCGGCACGTCCGCCTGTCGCTGAAGCTGTTCGTGATCGGCGGCTGGGACGGCAGGGGCCGCGCCGCTCCCGCCGTCTGGGGCGTGAAGGTTCAGGGCGGCCCGGAGCTGCTTCGGGCCACGTTTTCGAACGACGGCAAGGACGGCCTCCAGACGTATCCCGACGACGTCGGCGCGCTGTCCCATCGCGGCGGCACGGGCGCGGCCGAGACGAACTCCCTGGGCTTCCGGGCCCGCGACGGTTCCGGCGGCGATTCGGTGTACCGGATGCGCTTCGGTTTCGCGCACGCCGGCGGGGACCTGCGGCTGACGTTCTTCGCGGACGGGCTCGGCGGGCCGCAAGATGCGAGTTGGGGTCTGGACGACGTCCGGGTCGAGCTGCTGGCGTCCCACCCCGCGGAGAAGCTCTCCGCCGAGGAGTTCGGGAAGCTCTGGGGCGATCTGGCGAGCATGGACGATCCCGTCCGGGCCCGGCAGGCCGCGGATCGACTGGCCGCCGCCGGCGAGGCGACGGTGACGTTCCTCGAGAAGAAGCTCGTCGGCAACCTGGAGGAGTTGAAGCGGCTGATCGCCGAGCTGGATCACGCCGACTGGCAGGTCCGGGAGAAGGCGGCGGCGAGGCTCGACTCGCTCGGCCCGGCCGTCAGGCCCACGCTGCGCCGACACCTGGAGCGAACCGGTTCCCCGGAGGTCCGCGCGCAACTCAAGCGGATCCTGGCGGCGCCCGGGGAGGTCTCGACCCAGGCGGCGGCCCTCTGCTGCATCCGCGCGACGAACCTGCTGAGACGCATGGGTTCCAGCCGCGCACAGGCCCTGGGCGAGGCCCTTGCCTGGAAAGGCTACTGCGCCTCCGTGCTGCGCTTCCGCGGCACGATTGACGGCTCCGACGACATCATCGTGACCAACGAGGGGGCGACGTGGAAACACCTGAGCTACAAGTGGCCGCCGGCCGGCGACGTCGAGCTCAACGGCGTCAAGTGGCGTCTCGACCCCAAGAAGCCAAACGTGCTGGCCAACGCCGGGAAGACGAGGTTCCTCCTCGGGCACGTGGACTTCTCCCAGGCCACCATCAAGCTGAACAAGGGGCGCGGGGCGGTGCGCGTCGAGGGCGCCCCCGGCAAGCTGATCATCCACATCGACGACGGCCCCCAGGGAGGCGAGGACCTCTACAGCTTCGAGGTCCGCTTCTTTCCGTGAGCCCGACCCCCCGCGCCCCCACGGGCGCGCTGTCGCTGAGGGGTCCCACGAACGCGACGTGGCGCTCCTGGACGGTCGTCCCTTCCGGGAGTCGGAGCGAGCCTTGCTGCAGACGGAAGGCAGGATAGAATTCCCGGAGGCCCCCGCGATCTCGACGCGCCGGGATGGGCGCAGGCTCCTCCGGGGGACGTTGGCCCAACCGGCCGTTGGCCGGAAGACAAAGGGAGCGAACGACATGTTCAGCATCAACCGTCTGGCCGTCTTCGTGTTCTGCATGGCCTGCACAGCCCCTCTGCCGCGCAGCGCCGCCCCGGCCCAGCCGCCGTCACCTTCGATCATCCCGCAGCCGGTGAGGATGAACGTGCGTGAAGGCGTCTTTCGGATCTCGCCGGGCACGGCGGTCATCGCCCGGGGCAAGGCGGCCGCCGCGGCGACCAAGCTCATCGACGCCCTGGCGCCGGCGATGGGTTTCCGCCTGGTGCAGGTGGCCGATGCGTCGCGGACGGGCAGCGTCATCGCCCTGTCGATCAGCCCGTCGCTCCAGAAGGAACTGGGCGACGAGGGCTACACGCTGGCGGTGAAGGCGGATCGCATCGACCTGCGGGCCGCCGGGCGCGCCGGGCTGTTCTACGGCATCCAGACGCTCCGCCAACTGCTGCCGCCGGCTGTCTTCCGCCACGCGCCCGCGGGCAAGGTCGAGTGGACCGCGCCCTGCGTGTCCATCACCGACTGCCCGCGTTTCGCCTGGCGCGGCCTGCTGATCGACCCGGCCCGCCACTTCATCCCGAAGCGCGACATGATGCGGTTCATCGACGCCATGGCCCTGCACAAGTTCAACCGGCTCCAGGTCCACTTCACCGACGGGCAGGGCTGGCGCATCGAGATCCGGAAGTACCCGCTGCTGACCGAGGTCGCCTCGCACATGCACAACTCGATGGACCACAAGCGCGACCTGGCCAGGATCTACGGCGGGTTCTACACGCAGGACGACATCCGCGAGCTGGTGCGCTACGCCGCCGAGCGGCACGTCACGATCGTCCCCGAGATCGAGATGCCCAACCACGCCGGCTCGGCGATCGTCGCGTATCCCCGGCTCGGCTTCGACCCCGAGCGTCTGGCCGCGCTGCCGGCCCGGCAGCGGTGGGGCAAGACGGGCAACCTGGTCGTTCCCCGCCCGCAGACCGTCGCGTTCATGAAGGACGTGCTCGACGAGGTCTGCGAGCTGTTCCCCAGCCCGTACATCCACATCGGCGGCGACGAGGCCAACGCCGCGCGCTGGGCCAAGCTGCCGGAGATGCAGGAGCAGATGAAGCGCCTGGGGCTTGCCGACGTCCACGAGCTGCACAGTTGGTTCATCAGGCAGATGGACGCCCACCTGACGAAGCGCGGCCGCAAGCTGGTCGGCTGGGACGAGATCCTCCAAGGCGGCTTGGCCGAAGGCGCGACGGTGATGAGCTGGCGCGGCGTCAAGGGCGGGATCGCCGCCGCCCGCGCCGGGCACGACGTGGTCATGGCGCCGACCAGCCACACCTACTTCGATTACCGCCAGGCGGCCGACAGGTCCTCCGAGCCGCCCGCGCTGGGCAACAGCGTGATCGCGCTGGAGCGGGTCTACCGCTTCGAGCCGATCCCCGACGCGCTGAACGCCGCCCAGGCCCGGCACGTCCTCGGCGGCCAGGCGCAGCTCTGGGGCGAGCTCATCCCCAACGAGCGGCATCGCGAGTACCTGGCGTACCCCCGCGCCTGCGCGCTGATCGAGATCGCCTGGTCGCCCAAGGGCCACCGCGACTACGCCCGGTTTCTCGGCCGGTTGAGGCACCACCTCGGCCGGCTGGACGCGGCGGGAATTCACTACCGCAAGCTCGATGATCCCGCGCCGCCGTAGCGGGACCACCGGGAGCCGGCTGACCGTGCCCACGGCAGCGGGCGTGAACACCAAGGAAATCGCAAGACACTTCAAACGAGCGCGCTTGTTTGTAGAATGACGTGTGCGTTGCAATAGTCGAGCCAGTGCATCCGGGATGGCCGTGTTATCCAGCCCTTACGCCAGGAAGAACAGGAGATAGCGATGACCAGGAAATCCAGACGAAGTTTCCTCACCACTGCGGCCGCCGCGCCGATCGCTGCGGCGTCCAGCCTCTCCCTCGCCCGCGGCCGCAGGGCGGTCAAGAGGCGGACCAGCAAGTCGTTCTACAAGAGCGACGGCTCCTTCGACGCCGAGGCCGCCAAGAAGGCCTACTACGACATGATGAAGGCGTTCGATTACCCGATTTGCGACGTCCTCAAGACCGATGAGTTCTGGGTCTGCGATTTCCTCCAGCGCGACTTCGCCCGCCTCGGGATGGGCGGAATCTTCTGGATCAACGAGAGCAACACCTACGCCGGGTCCGGGGCCAAGGCCTACAAGGGGGAGTTCAAGGACCAGCGCTTCGGCTACCTCGGGCATGACATCTTCCTGCTGCCGGGGCAGGTGCTGCCCGAGCACAACCACATCGGCGGGCCCGAGGGCCACGGGCCGAAGATGGAGGGCTGGCACGTCCGCTACGGCACGGTGACGTTCTTCGGCCAGTACAAGGGCGCCGGCGACGAGATCGAGATCGCCAAGTTGCCGGCCAGGGAGCGGCCCTGGGGCTGGGGCGAGAAGTGGTTCAAGTGCAAGTACGCCGCCAAGCGGACGCCCGGGCAGACGTACAAGCTGGTCGATCCGGAGTCGTGGCACTTCCAGCGGGCCGGGGCCCAAGGCGCGATCGTCTCCGAGTACGCCACGTACCACAACCACGTGCAGTTCAGCAAGCCGGGCATGAAGTTCGACTCCTCCAAGGCGAAGGTCAGCTAACCGGCGAGACGTCAGGCCGGAGCCCTTCGGCAAGCTCAGGATCCGCCCGATAGGTTGAGAGCCTCCGGATCCCCCGTTGATCCCGCGGCGGTGGAGTTTCTGTACGCCCGAGGCGTTTCCGAGGCCGACTCGAAGCTGTATCCGGCCGCCTTGCGAAGGGGCGGTATAAACCTCGTGCTTCTGCCTGACGACCGGCGTCTTGGCCCGCAGGCCGCCGCTATCGTCGCGGCGGAGGCGTGTCGGTTCCGGCGGGGCGGCGCTGGTCGTAGTGTTTCGTTCCCTGGCGGATGGCTTGGCGGTTTTTCAGCTCGATCCGGCGGCGACGGAGGTACTTCTGCTCGCGCTGCTGGTCGGTGTTGCAGGGGCGAAAGCCGGGCATGTCGGCGCGGGGGTTGTCCTTGAGGGCCTCGGCGCCGGCGCGGAGGAGGGCGAGGGCCTCGGCGTAGGCGGAGCTGTCCTTTCCCAGCCGGGCCAGGCAGGGGCTGAGCTCGGGGCGGTCGAAACTCACGTGCGGGCCGGTGTTGCGGGAGAAGTGGTTCTGCTGGAGCAGGTTCACGCCCGTAAGCTGTCCCAGGCGCTTGAGCTGGTTGTTGTCGAGCGGGCAGCGGCCGCCGGGGTTGTCCGGGTAGGCGCTGTAGTAGGTTGGGTAGTACGGGGCGTTGATGTCAATCCACGCCGCGACGCGAAGGAAGTCCTCCCGCGGCAGGCGGACGTTCCGGTGGCCCTTGCGGAGGGTCTGGACGAGCCTGCTGGCCCGGGCGCCCCACGAGTAGGCCGCCTGGACGTTGGCCGGCCCCGCGCCGACGGCCCGGACGTAGCCCTTCCGCCAGAGCTGCGTGTACGAGGCGTTGAAGAACGGGCCGCGGTCGCCGGCGAGGATCAGCTTCTTCGCGCCCTTGCCGCCGAAGTCGTGGCATTGGACGCAGTGGCGGTCGAAGACCGGCTGGACCTCGGCGAGGTAGCTGAACGGCCCCGGCCGGCCTTGCCAGGGCGCGATCCGGCTGGGCGGGCGCTTCAGGGCCTGGGGCACGGCGGCTGGAGGCGGCGTGCCGTGACGATTGTCGTGACAGCCCACACAGCCGGTCCGCTCGCCGGACTGCACCACCGTGCCGCTGCGCATCGACTGGATCATCAAGCCGTCTTCGTCGAGAAGCTGGAAGTAGACGAACGTGTCCGAGGGCAGGGCGAAGTACGCGCTGCCGTCGGGCTCGGCCGGCACGGTGCCGAGGATGCGCTTCGCCGTGAAGTCGTGCCAGTTCATCCCCGGGGCCATGAACCCTTGACCGTACCACTTCGCGGGCGACCAGCCGCGCTTCTCCGGCGACTCGACGATGCGGATCGCCTTCGCTGTCCCGGGCGCCACGCCCTGCATGTGCGTGCCGGTGTGGACGTCCTGGACGTAGAAGTATCCCTCGCCGCCGGTGAATTCGCGGCGGGCGGGCACCACCGGCGGGCGGGGCCGGGGGGCAAGCGGTATCGGCGAGAAGCAGCTCGGCCCCTCGGCGTGCAGGAGCACCTCGTTGCCGAACACGTCCACCAGGTAGAGGCCCATCTCCCCGTCGCGCCCCGTCATGCGGGAGCAGAGGAAGTGCTTGCTCGATAGCGCAAACGGCGTCTCGTACTTCGGCCGGATCGGATTCAGCCCGTCGCAGTTGAAGCGGGGGCTGTCGCTCAGCCGGGCGCGCACCCATGCGGGCCATGTGCGCAGGATGGCCGCCTTGCCGTCGGTGGCGATGCCGGGGTCGAGGATCGCCATCGGCCCCCACATGTTGTGATGGTGTGTGCTGAGGATGCACAGCAGCCGCCCGTTCGCGCCTGGAATGACCCGCGGGTAGTAGACGGCCGCGGGATCGGCCGTGTTGTTGCCGTAGACCACCGCCTGGTTCGTGCCGTCGGGGTTGACGGTCCAGAAGCTGTGTGCGTCGCCGAAGTTGCGGTCCACGTACTCCCAGCGCATGTAGAGGATCCGCCCGTCCGGCAGGAGCGTGGGCTGGTTCTCGAACAGCGTGCTCTTGGTGATCTGATGGATGTTGGCGCCGTCGGCGCCCATGCGGTAGAGGTTTGCGCCGATGTCCTGGCTGCACATGTTGTACTTCGGCTCGCGCGTCGAGCAGAACACGATCTCGCCGCCCGGCAGGTGGATCGGGTCGAAGTCGCTGACGTCCGGCGCGAAGGTGAGCTGCCTGGGGTCGGCGCTTGCCCTGAGCCCCGTCGAAGCGTCGACGTCGATCTCGAAGATGTGGAGGTTCTCCTTCGGGTGCTTCCGCATCGCGAAGAGGACCTTCCGCCCGTCGAAGTGCACGCACGGGCCGCGGACCAGGCCGTCGGGCGCCTCGACCAGCGTTCGCGTCTTGCCGCTCGTCGCGTCGAGGACCTTCAGCGCCCCGCCGCGATGGTAGCGTCCCTCCGTGGCCTCGCCGACCTCGTAGAGTGTGTCGATCGCGTGGTAGATCGCGACGTACTGATGGCGTACCACATACAGGATCGGCCGGGCGCTCACCAGCGGGTTGGCCACCAGGGCCTGGCGCCGCAGCGCCTCGAGCCGCTTGGTGAGCGACGCCCGCTCGGCCGCCTCGGGCTTGGCGGCAAGCGCTCGCTCGATCTGCGTCAGGTGGGAGAGGAAGTCGTCGCCGCGGCGGTAGCGCTGCGGGAAGCTGCGGGACAGGTCCTCGACGGCCGCCCGAACGGAGGCGATCGCGGCGGGGGTCAGGGTCTGCGTCGGCGCGGGCTTGGGTGCGGGCGACTTCGGCGCGGGTCCCTTCAGCAGCCCCTTGGGCGGCTCCATGCCTTGCGGGTGGATCCACAGCACGTCCCACATCTCGCTGCCGAGGTTGTCGTGCGTGAACGTCAGCTTCCGAACGGCGACGGGGAAGCGGACTTCCTCGTCGTATACGCGCCGGTCCCCCCGCTTCAGCACGCGATCGATCAGCTTGTGCTGCCGGCCTCGATCGTCCACGGCCGTGATGGTGAACTCCAGGCCGTTGCGGCTGTGTGCGGCGGCGTCGTCGGTCAGGGCGTACTGGATCCGCCACGCTTGCCCCTTGGCGAATCTGACCTTCCACGTTGCGTGGAGGACATTGCCGTCGGGAAACGAAAGCATCAGCAGCCCGCCGCGGCGCTTGCCGCGCACCCACGCCTCGCCCAGCGCGAGGAACTCGCGCGAGTCGCCCTCCCACTCGAAGCCGCCCGCGAGTTGATGGTCGCGGCTGTTGTTCCCGCACGCGTCGCGCCACACGAACCGGTGGGCGAGCCTGTCGCCGATCTCGGCGTCCCGCGGGTCGAACCGGCAGACTTGCCCCCACGCGGGGACGGCCCCGCACAGCATCGCGCAGCAGATCAGTCTGGCGGCGGGTTTCCTCATCCGAGATTTCGCAGATCGACTCGCGTCCGCGTCGAAGATCCGCCGTGGCGGAACCACCGTGGGCCTCCTCGACGATCCTACCATGGTCTCGGAGATGGACAAGCTCGTTCCTCTCCGAGATCGACCCAGCCGGCCGCAAGGTCGAGATCGTCGGCATTCACGCCGACTCGTGTGGGATGCAGATGCTCCACCGGGCCCGGAACGCCTGGGCGGGCTGCTGGGAACGTACTGCCGGGGGAGGCGGCGTGAGCCATAGCGTGCCTGCAGACCACAGTCAGCTCCTGCGGCGACAATGGTGATGTTCTCTTCTCCCGCAGGTCTTCCGGTCCTTGTCGCGGCTTGCTATGCGGCCGTGGATGGGTCAGGATAGTGCCCTTTGCATCCGAGTGACGCTTACGAAAGGACTTGAATCGTGTGGCAGGACGACTTCAGCGTGGAAGAGCTCCAGGCCCGGCGGCGGAAGCTGTGCGACGCCATCGGCGCCGACGCGGCGGCCCTTCTCCAGGGCGCGCGAAGGCAGATGGGCGGCAGGCCGTTCCGGCAATACAACGACTTCTACTACCTCTGCGGCATCGAGACGCCCGGCGCGTACCTGCTGGTCCAGGGCGCCGACGCCCGGGCGACGGTCTTCCTGCCGCACGAATCCGAGCTGTCGAGCGATTCCGACGAGGAGGTCCTCTCGGCGGACAATCCGGAGACCGTCGCCGCGGCGACCGGGCTGGACGAGGTCCTGGGCATCGAGAAGCTCGGCGAGCGCCTGGCGCGGGCCAAGACGGTCTACACGCCGTTCGAGGACGGCCAGGGCTGGGGCACCAACCGCCACGACGCCCGATCCTGGGCGCACCGGGCGACGACGGACCCGTGGGACGCGCGGCCGACGCGGTCGGCGCACCTGATCCAGACCGTCCGCGCGCGGTTCCCGCAGATCGAGGCCCGCGACCTCTCGCCCACCATGGATGAGCTGCGACTGGTCAAGTCGCCGCGCGAGATCGAGCTGCTTCGCCGGGCCGGGCTGCTGACGGCGACGGGCCTGACCGAGGCCATCCGGTCGACCCGCCCGGGCGTGATGGAGTACCAGCTCGACGCCGTCCTGCGGTACCACTACCTCGCCGGGGGCGCGGGCGACCGGGCCTACCAGGCCATCATCGCCGGCGGGGCGAACGCCTGGCACGGGCACTACAGCAGCAACAACTGCGCCCTGAAGGAAGGCGACTGGGTCCTCGGCGACTGCGCGCCCGATTACCACTACTACACGAGCGACATCGGCAGGATGTGGCCGGTGAGCGGTACGTACGCCCCGTGGCAGCGCGCGCTGCTCGGCTTCGTCGTGGAGTACCACAAGGTGCTCCTTGCGGGGATCCGCCCCGGGCGGATGCTGGCCGAGATCCACGCGGAAGCCGCCGAGACCATGCGAGGCGTGCTGGACGGCTGGAAGTTCCCCTCGGCCGCACACGAAGCGGGCGCTCGCGCGATGTTTGATTTCCGCGGCCACCTGTCGCACTGCGTGGGAATGTCCGTCCACGACGGGGCCCTTCACTACACGCGCCCGCTGGAGCCGGGCATCGTGTTCTCGGTGGACCCGCAGCTCCTCGTGCGGGAGGAGCGGCTCTACGTCCGCGTGGAGGACACGGTGGTGGTCACCGGGGACGGCATCGAGAACCTTACGTCCCAGGCCCCTCTGGCGCTGGACGACGTGGAAGCGCTGGTGCGCGAAGAGGGCCTGCTTCAGTCCTTCCCCCCCGCATAGCCGCGCCGTGCGACATCGGCGCAAAGGAGATGAACGATGGACCAAGCGCTGTTCGAGCGAGTCTGCAACGCACCGGGAGTGCCCGGGTTCGAGGACGCCGTCCAGCAGGTGGCGATGGATACCCTCCGCGAGTGCTGCGACGAGGTCCGCCGCGACCGGATGGGCAACGTCATCGGGCGGAGGAAGGCCACCGATCCGCCCGACGGCGACAGGCCGGGGCGAATCCTGATCGCCGCCCACGCCGACGAGGTCGGCATGATGGTCAAGCACATCGACGAAAAGGGCTTCATCCGCTTCCAGCCCCTGGGCGGACTGAATCCGCAGGTGGTCGTTTCCCAGCGGGTGCTCATCCACGGCCGAGAGGAGGTCCGCGGCGTCATCGTGCCCGACACGCGCAAAGACAGCCGCGAGAAGCCCACGCCCCTCGACGAGGCCTTCATCGACACGGGCCTGCCGCCCGACGTGCTGCGCGAGCGGATCGACATCGGCGACGTGGTCACCTTCGACGAGGACGTGGGGACGCTGAACGACCGGATGTACGTGGGCCGGAACTTCGACGACCGGATCGGCACGTACTGCCTGCTGGAGGCGATGCGCCAGGTCGGCGAGACGCGGATCGATGCCTACGCCGTCAGTACCGTGCAGGAGGAGGTCGGCGTGCGGGGCGCGCGCGTCGCGGCGTTCGCCGTCGAGCCGGACATCGGCATCGCCATCGACGGCAGCCTCGCCTGGGGGCCCTACATCAAGGAGCACCAGAGCCTCTGCGCTCCCGGCGAGGGCACGGGCATCTACGTCATGGACCGGCTGACGATTGGCGACCGCCGGCTGGTGCGGTTCCTGCTGGACCTCTGCGGGCGGCGGGGCATCGCCGTCCAGAAGAACATCGGCGGCGGGACGGACGCCTCGGCCATCCAGCAGTCGCGGACGGGGGCGCTGACCACCACCATCGGCGCGCCCGTGCGGTACATGCACTCGACCGTCCAGCTCTGCCACGCCGACGACATCGAGGCGACCGTCGCCCTGCTCGTCGCCGTCATGGAGCACGGCCACGAGCTGCTGGCGGAGGCGTCATGAAGATCACGGGCGTATCCACGCAGGCGGTGCGGATCCCCATCCCGCCGGGCTCCTACGCCTCGGACAACGCCGGCACGAAGCGGGAATGGGGGCGGCTTGGCCGGCTGTCTCCCAAGCGGCCGACGACGATGCTGGAGTACCTCATCGTCCGCGTCGAGACCGACGAGGCGGCCTCCGGGATCGGCGAGGCGCCCGTGGACATCGGCTTCTTCGGCCAGACGCTGGAGCAGGTGCAGGCGGCGATCGACGACTACCTCGGGCCCCAGATCGTCGGCATCGACCCGTTCGACCGCGAGTACGTGCTGCACCGCATCGACTACCGCGAGAACTCCTGCGCGAAGTCCGGGATCGACCTGGCCATTCACGACCTGGTCGGCAAGGCCCTTGGCGCGCCGGTCAGCGACCTGATCGGCGGGACGCACAAGCAGCGCGTGCCGGTGGCCATCGAGATCGCGGGCGGGCGGCCCGAGGACATGGCCCGCGCCTGCCTGTCCTACATGGACAAGGGGGTGCGCGCGTTCAAGCCCAAGATCGGCGGCTACCCGGAGGAGGACGTCGAGCGGCTCGTGGCGATCCGCCAGGCCGTCGGGCCCGACGTGCCCCTCCGGGCCGACGCGAACCAGGGCTACACGCCCAAGGAGGCCATTCGCCTCTGCCGCCTGGCCGAGGCGCGCGACGTGGGGCTGGAGCTGCTCGAGCAGCCGGTCGCCACGTGGGACCTCCAGGGGATGGCCGCCGTCCGCCGGGCCGTGGACACCCTCATCGAGGCCGACGAGAGCTGCTTCACGATCCACGACGCGATGCAGATCATCCGCCACGAGGCCGCCGACGTGCTCAACATCAAGGTGGCCAAGGCCGGCGGGCTCTACAACGCCAAGAAGATCGCCGCCCTCGCCGAGGCCGCCGGGCTCGAGTGCGTGCTGGGCACGGCGTTCGGCATCGGCATCAAGCTCGCCGCCAAGCTCCACCTGGCCTCGTCGACGATGGGCATCAAGAGCGCCGTGGAGTTCACCGAGATCGGCCTGCACGGCTCGCTCCTGGCCCCGCCGCACGACGAGCGGCTGTCCCTGCCGCTTGAGGACGGCTGCCTCCCCGTCCCCACCGGCCCCGGCCTCGGCGTCAAGCTGGACGAGCAGAAGCTCCGCGAATTCGGGAGTGGTCCGCACGATTAGCCCCCGGCCCGGCGCGGTTCCGCCAGCGCCGATCTCCGACGTGGACGGGGGTATCTTTGGGCAATCCCGGCTCACAGAAGCCGCGGTGGTGGCATATCTGCGGGGACTGATTGAGCCCTTGCGGCGCGAATGTCTCCCGGGGCGCCAGGCAGGCCCTGCCGATGCTGACGGTAGAGCAACTCCTGTCTGCGGGACAACAGCACACCCGGCTGTTCGAGATCGAGAGCGCCCGAGATCGGGCAAAGGGACATGGCCTCTGCGGGTTCGCAGGCGGAGGAATCCGGCGGCCAGGATGGCTGCAAGCTCGGAGCGGCGATGCTCGGGTGTCATGTCGGCGGGGTTGGCGATGAGGTGCATGGGCGTGCTCAACGTCTGACGCCCACAACGGCCTCCCCGCTGGGGCCGGCACGCTGTCTGGCGGGGTCTCGATGCTCGTCTACTTCTTACTTACCCCGCGAGAGTCCAAAATGTCGGTGGGGTCCAAGACGAACGGTTCTGTCAACTCCGCCTTGCGGAAGATCGCGGCCCCAGAAGTCTGCCGACGGTCCGGACGACCGTCCCCGCGCTCAGCGGCCGACCGGTGTTCTCGCCGTGACGCATTCTCGCCGCCAAGCCCGCCTCGTCCTCCGCGCGCAAGCACTCGCCCCACGTGCGGACCGAACCGGCGATCTGCTCGACGAGCCCATCGGCTTCGGCCACGGCGCCACTGCGGCCGGGCACGTGAGCCGAGGCGCTGCTCCAGGGCCTATCTTCGGCTCCCCGGCCCAGCCCCGCCCTCACCCGATTGCGTTCCACCCACCGCGTCGCTGCCAGCAGGTGGTCCCACCCATCACGAACGAACGCAACCGCTTGCCCTGTTAACCTACATGGCTGAACGTTGTCTTGTAGTCCCCCCCATCGACGTGATTGCGATCACCGTCCAGGTGCCTCCCTGCTTCGCTCTTTATCGCTCCGTTGCCCGTGTCGGAGCCGATCAGCTTGAGGGTGAAGAAGCCATCGGGATCATGGATGAGCAGATCACCAATCTTCTTGGTCGTAGTGAACCGGATGGTGGTGCCCTCAGTGCTTAGGGGTATCCATGTCCCGGCGGCGTTCGCATCCTTCTCGGTCACGAGTATCAGAGTCTTCCCCACCACCACTGTGTTCGGATCGTACTGCTTGTTGAAGTGGATGTCGATCGAGATCCGACCGTCGTCGGTGATTCGATACTGCTGCGATGAAGTCTGAAGCGCTTTCGGGTATGTCACAACCATCGTCGTACTCGTGCAAGACGAACAGAGCATCACCCCGGCAAGCAACACGATTGGTTTGGCAGTAGTCATCACTTCCCCTTTCGGTTGACCGATGGGATCCTGGATTCCGCGCCGCGCGGCGGCGAAGCTCCGGGGTGGGAAGTGAGGGGGAAGCGAAATCTAGCGGCCATATTGAGCCCCCGCAACGTCCATTCCCACCTGGTAACCACGGGCATCGTCCGTCTTCGCGGCTGCAGACCAGCCCGGGGACCGCCCCCGGACACACAGGTATTCTAGCGCCGATCCCCGGCGACTGACGGGAAATCTGGTTTGCCGGGGGCCGGCAGATGGGGCCGGGGTCGGGGGGAGGCGCCCCCTCACCGGAACTCGGCGTACGCGATCCCGCGCCGGTGCAGCTCCTCGTTCAGGTAGCCCATGTGCAGCACCGCGTGTCGCAGGAGGTACAGAATCCGTCCCAGGTTGGAGTGGAACCGCCCGGACGCCACGTGTCGCGGCCTGCAGAGCCGCTCCATCGGGATTCCGCCCAGCCAACGCTCAACCGTGGCTCGCACCTCCTCCAGGTACTCGATGACCGCCTGCTGGTCCGGCAGCTCGTCCACGGGAATCCTTCGTCCGAACGTGCCCACCTTGTGTCCCCACCGGTCGCCCCAGCGGAAGTGGCCGCCGGCCGCTCGGCTGGCGTAGGCCTCGAACGGCCCGATGATGTGCACGGCCTGTCGCACGGGCGTCTGCCGCCGCGAATCGCCGCGGACCCACTCGTCGGCCGGGATCATCTCGATCGTCTCGCGCAGTTGGTCGAGGACGACCCCGAACTGGAAGATCAATGTCTCGTTGACCGTCACCGCATCGTGCCGCGCCATCTTGCTTCCTCTCGATCTGCCGATCGTGACGCTGCGTCCATGGGCTTGTCCCCGCCCTGCGAGCGCCGCCCCCTGCCTGTCGAGAGTAGCCGGCAGGATCTCCCCGCACAAGCACCCGGAGGCCGGGACCCCCGGCCGGCTCGGACCGGCGCCGCTGCCGGATCACAAGTCCTTCAGGCGCTGGAGATCGTCGGCGCCCTTGGCGACAGTATCATCCGACGCCAGGTGGAGATCGCCGGCGGCGGGGTTCTCCTTCCTCGCGCGCGTCCAGCCCTGGAGTTGTCGCTCGCGGCCCTCGGCGGCCGCGCGGCGAGGGTAGGGCTCCGTCTAGCCGACCCGCACCGGCGGGTTGCACCTCGTGTAGTGGCCGCGCCGGCCCGTGACGTGCTCCTGCCAGCGGCGGGCCTGGCGCGCTCGGAAAGGTCACCTTCGGCCGGGGCCTGCAGCCGGCCCGCGCCACGGTCTTGCTCCGCCCTTTACACCGCGTACCGCGCCCGCGGGCGAGAGCGAGGGGGTCGGGACATGAGTTTGCCGAAGTCGCCGCGCGTGGTAGAATCACGGGTGAATGGCTCACGGCGGCCGTGAGTCGGTGGCCGCTTCGGGGCGACCGTTCGACGGTGGCTTCGATGTGGCTGCGCGCAGACGCCTGTTCCCCTGTCTCCGCGGAGCAGGAACGTGCAACGTGCCCTCGGAGAGAAGGCCAGTGCCATGGCAGGGGAACTGAATCGTCGCGGCGTTTTGCGGGCAGGGGCAGCCGGCGCGGTTTTTCTGGCGCTGCGGCGTGCCCGGGGGGAAGGCAGGAAGGCCCGTATGCGGACCTACACCTACAAGAAGGTCGGTTCTCTGAGCATCAAGGCGGCCGTCTACCGAGCGGACGACGAGGCGGTCCGGCCCGTGGTGGTATGGATACACGGCGGCGCTCTGATCATGGGCCACCGCAATGCCATCAACGGGCGCGTCAAGGAGATGATGCTGGCGGCGGGATACGTCCTCGTGTCGATCGACTACCGATTGGCGCCCGAAACGAGGTTGCCCGGCATCATCCAGGACGTTGAGGACGCCTTCGCGTGGGTCCGCACGAGGGGGCCGGCGCTGTTCCATGCAGATGCCCGCCGCATCGCCGTCGTGGGAGGGTCCGCGGGCGGCTACCTCACCTTGGCGGCCGGCTATCGTGTCAAGCCCCGGCCGGCCGTGCTTGTCTCCCTCTGGGGATATGGGGACCTGATCGGCGATTGGTACAGCCGCCCCAGCAAGCATCCGCGCCACCACCGGATCAGGATGACCAGGGAACAAGCATACCGCGAGGTGAGCGGGCCGCCGATCTCCGATGCCAGGGACCGAGCGGGCAACGGCGGGGCGTTCTATCAGTACTGCCGCCAGCACGGGCTCTGGCCGAAGGAGGTCTCCGGTTGGGACCCTCGTGGAGATGCGCGGAGTTTCCATCGGTACATGCCCGTCAAGAACGTGACCAGGGACTACCCGCCTACGTTGCTCATCCACGGGGTCAATGACACGGACGTGCCCTATGCGCAGTCCGTGATGATGGCCGAACAGCTCAAGAAGCACGGAGTGGCCCACGAGTTGATATCCATTCCGGGCGCGGAGCACGGACTGGCGGGGGGGAATCCCAAGCAGATCGACTCGGCCTACGCCGCCGCGCGCCGTTTCATCGACCGCCACATCAAGGCCGGCAGGAAGGGCCCCCCGCGCCGGAAAGAGAACCCGGGAAGCGCTTACGAAGATAACGGGGCATTTGGTTCGCCTGAAGGAGAGCGAGTTCACAAGGTACGTGTGCCGAGGCGGTCGTGAGCCGGGGGTCATCTGAGACATTCCGGCCCCGGCGGCCGGTGCGGCGCTCCGACGCGCCGGAAATCTCGTTCCTGTCTCTTCGTAGTCTCTCGCGTTTCCGGGATTTGTCCGTCCCTTTGTGCGCGGTCAGGCAGTCGGTTGATCGGCTGCTTGGGGCGCCGGGCAGAAAGTATGCCTCGGCGCGCGTAGCTTGGCCACGAAGGGCAATCTGGCGACTTCTGCCCTTACGGAGGGGTTGACGCCTGCTGCGCGGGGGAGTACTACTCCGAGAAGCAGAGGTCGAGCGCCCAGTTGTGGCACGGGCATCTTGCCCGTGTATCGCAGGGCCGTCCGGGGAGTGTCCCCGGGCGCAGGATCGCACACGTCGTTTCGAGGAAGCTCGCATGCCTACGTCACTGTACATCCGTCTCGGCGCGATGATGTTCCTCCAGTTCGCCGTGTGGGGCGCCTGGTCGCCGGTGCTGGCGGCCCGGCTGCTCGGCCCGCTCAAGATGAGCGGAAAGCAGACCGGCTGGATCTACGGCACGATCTATCTGGGCGCGATCATCTCGCCGCTGATCGCCGGCCAGGTGGCCGACCGGTGGATCGCCACGGAGTGGTTCCTGGCCGCGGCGCACCTGGCCGGGGGGGTGCTCCTGGTTGTCGCCGCGCGGCAGAAGACGTTCTGGCCGCTCTTCGCGGTAATGGGCCTTTACGCGCTGACGTTCGCGCCGACGCTGGCGCTGGTGAACTCGCTGATGTTCTCCCACCTGACCGACCCCCGGGCCCAGGCCTTCGGCGTGATGGTCTGGGGCGTGATCGCCTGGGTGCTGGTGGGCTGGCTGCTGGCCGCGTGGCGACGGGCCAGGGGCTCGGGCGAAGGCAGCGACTGCCTCGTGCTCGCCGGCCTGCTGGCGATAGCGATGGGCCTCTACAGCCTGACGCTTCCCCACACGCCGCCGCCCGGCGCGCCCGACGCCGTGCTGCCGTTCGTCAAGGCGTTCCGGATGTGCAGTGACCCCAGCTTCGTCGTCTTCCTCGCCGCCGCGTTCGTCGTGGCCACGCAGCTCCAGTTCTACTTCCTCGGCACGGCGCAGTACCTGGGCGACCTGGGCGTCCAGACGCGCAACGTCCCCGCGGTGATGACCATCGCCCAGGCCGCCCAGGTGATCGCCTCGGCGTTCATGGCCTTCTATGGCGCCTACGTGTTGGGCACGATCGGCTTCCGCTGGACCTTCGCCGCCGGCGTGGCGTGCTGGCTGCTGATGTACGGGGCCTATGCCTTGATGCGCCCGCGCGGGCTCGTCGTCGCCTCCCAGGCGCTGCACGGCCTCGCCTACGCCTTCTTCATCGGCGTGGGGTTCGTCTACGTGAATCAGACGGCGCCGAAGGACATCGTGGGCTCGGCGCAGGCCCTCTACACCGTCGTGCTCTTCGGCTTCGGCCTTTTCCTCGGCACGCAGTTCACGGGCGTGGTGATGGACCGCTTCCAGGCCGACGGCAGGTTTCGCTGGCGGCCCATCTTCCTCGTCCCGTGCCTCCTGACGCTCGCTTGCGTCATCGTCCTCGCCGCGCTCTTCCGCAGGTAGGAGCCTGCCGCTACGCCGATAGCCGCATGCATCGTCGGGGGCCTGTAGCGGGCGGAGAGCGGCCGGGGGGCGAAGGGCGGCGGACTCGCTCTACCGATGGCGCTGTCCAGTCATTCCCGTCCTATGCCGGACTTGAGCCACTTCTCCCGACGCATCGCTTCAGGCAGCTGGGGCAACAGGGGCAGGCGCACGATCTCCAGCTTGACCCGCTCAGGCGGCCTCATAGATCACCTTGCCGTACTTGTTGGCCGGGTAGGCGATGCCGCCGATGACGTCCTTGCTCTCCTCGAACCATCCCGTGGAAATCACGATGACGTCGAAGGGATAGCCCAGACCGCTGAGCTGCCCACGAAGGCGCACGCTCTCGTGTCTGGTATTGCCGGGAGCCGGTTCGACCACGAGCAGGTCGATGTCGCTGTCGCGGGTCATCTGGCCGGTCACGGCGGAGCCGAACAGGATGATCTTGTCGGGCTTGGCCACCGACAGGATGCGCCGGACAATCTCCCGCACCGTCCGTTCGTCGATGCCCATGGATCGATCCTCATGCGCCGGGATGGGCTGCTGTGCTCAACCAGCCCGACCCGAACGATCTTGTGAACCCTTGCGGACTCTCGGGAAGGAGGGTCCGGGAGTCTGGAGCTGTTCGTGGCCTGCAGGCAGGCTCGGCGGTCGACGACCCGAGATCAGGACCCGGCTACCCGCCCGCGCCCTCGACCCATGTCCTTCTAGAATAACGCCTTCTGGACACCATCCAGACCCGGGCGGGGCGCTTGCCGACCGCCCGGCAACGCGCTCGATGCGGGGTCCCAACTCAAAACCTGTCTGACTTCTGTTAAACCATGCAGTTAACGCTGGCGAGCGTTAAGTACTGTTTATCTAACACTTTATGGATTGAACGATGCCGTTGTTCAGGCTGATGAGAATTCTGGAATTGCGCTCGAGGAAGCGGACGTTCCCGACGATGGCCGGCAGGAGATCGTCCTGGGTCAGTTGCCCCACGGCCTGCCAGAGGCGGGCCAGTTCACCGGGCATCGAGGGTTTCGCGTTGGCCTGACCGAGGATCTGCTGCCATGTCTCGACACGTGCCAACTGGTCGCGGACGAACTGCTCGACCTCCCAAGCCGGGTACCAAACGCCGCGGCACGGCCGGCGCCCACCGGCAGTGGACCGGCAGCGGTAGTAGCGGAGCGTCTTCTTGGCATGGGTGCCCAGGCGCTTGGTGAGGGTGTACGTGCTCAGGGGCCTGTCGCACCGGGGGCAGATGATCTTCCCGCGGCCGGGCCCCGGGGAACCGCTCTCCCAGTCCTCAAGCCAGTGGTCGCGGGGCACCCAGGCGTTGTGCTCATTGACCTGCCCGTAGCGCTGCTTCCACTGGTAGTACTTGGCCCGGCCGATGCCGATCCAGCCGACCAGCGTCCTGACAGGAAGCTCCGTCTTGTCCGACCAGGTTCTCACGTAGTCAATGACCTCATCGCGGACGTCCGGTTGTGCCCAGGAGCCGTTCAGGCCTCGCCAAGA
>CAZXOC010000133.1:0-14290 GCA_964642165.1 uncultured Planctomycetaceae bacterium
TCCCGCCACTCGCTGGTCGCGCCGGGCTCGATCTCCTCGAACATCAGCCGCCCGGCGGTGTCCAGGATGATGGCGTGGTTCGTGAACCACCAGTTCATGTTGATGGTGCCGCCGGTGCCCTGGAGCTGGTCCTGGAGGCCGGGCGGGAAGCCGACGTTGCAGTGGCGGACGGCCTCGGTCTTGCCCGACCCGGGCTCGCCGACGAGCACGTACCACGGCAGGGAATAGAGGTTCTTCCCGGCGGCGCGGAACCTCTCGACGCCCCCATCGAAGTTCTTGCGCAGGTCGTCGAGGCGCGCCCGGCGCCCGGGCTCGGTGACGCCCTGCGGCGTGGCGGCGCTGTTGTCGCGGAGGGACTGCTCCATCGGCTTGGCCTTGCGCTTCCGGGCGCGCCGGACCAGCCAGCCGAACAGGCCGGTGAGCACCCCCACCAGCGCCATGCCGATGACGACGTAGAAGAACCACCGGGTCGGCAGGAAGCGTATCATGGGGTACATGGCGCCGATCACGGCCCCGCCCCCGACGGCGGCCGCGCCCACCTTCGCTCCGGGTGGCATCGAGGAGAATCTCATCGCGCTACTCCTTGCCCGCGCCGCGGGTGGCGGGGGGGCGCGGCTTGGGCGACGGCGGCTCGGCGACCACCGCCGCGGGAGGGCTCGTCGCCTCGCGGCTGATGATCCGCCTCAGGGCCTCCTGAAGGTCCGAGGAGGTGGTCCGGAAGAGAAAGAAGTTCGCCACGAACATCACGATCGTCATGCCGACCAGGGCGAGGAAGATGCCCAGCAGCTTCATCCCGGGCGGCTGGATCAGGTCCGACGTGTCCACGTGCTCGTAGGCCTCGGGACAGATGCGCTGGGCCTGGTCCACGTCCATCATGGTCCGGATGCGGGCGGAGATCTCGAGCTGCTTCTTGCGGAGGTACTCCGGCTGGCCCGTGTACCAGCCGGTGAAGCCCAGCCCCATGCAGGTGTAGTAGACGGCGAGGCGCTCGGTGGCGGCCTGGCTGGGATCGGCGAGCGTCTCGTCGAGCAGGTCGAAGAACTTCTCGTCCCCGGCCAGCTCGTTGTACTCGTAGGCGATCTCCTTCCATTGGCGGGCGAACGGCAGCGCGCTCTCCTTGATCATGAAATCCACGAGGAAGACCAGGGGCATCAGGACCTTGTCGTACTGGGCGGTGAGGTTGGGGTCGGCGGCGGCCTTGGCCTTGGCCTCCTCGAAGAGGGCGTCGATTTCGGCCCGGACGCGGGTCGGCTCGTAGCTGCCGCCCTTTCGTGCCGAGCGGTTGAGCCGGCAGACGTACTGAAACAGCGGCTCGCAGAGCTCCAGCAGCGTCATGAGGTACCTCCCTCGGGGACGGTCATGTACAGCGCCAGTTCGAAGTCGGAGGCCTCGATGCCCTCCCACCGGACGGCGATGGACTTCTCCTGCTTGATCCGCTCCCACATGCGGGTGCTGTCGGCGCGCAGCAGGCGGAAGTAGTGCAGGCCGATCTGGCTGGGCAGCTCCAGGGGCGGGTGGCGCTCCTCGGCGAGGCGGATGCCCCAGATCCGCTGGCTGGCCAGCGACCGCGCCATCAGCTTGAACTTGTCCGCGTCCTCGACGAGGCGCCCCAACTGGCGCGGGTCCGTCTGCGTCTTGATGCCGAGGAAGTACTCGTTCGGGCGGGTGAGCTGCTCGTCGGTGAGCTCGACGACCATGAGCCGGCCCTCGCGGCTGAACTCGATCTTCAGGAAGCTCGGGGCGACCGTCCCGCGCAGCAGCCCGCGAATCTTGTCGCACAGGTCCGCGAAGCACACCAGCGGGTTGTCGTGGTCGTAGGGCGGGACCTCGTACGCGTCGCGGTCCGGGTACAGCGCCGTCAGCTCGCCCAGCAGCCCGCGCAGCTCCAGGTACATCTCGAACGGCGAGACGTTCGGCGCCTGCACGAGCTGCGGCAGCCGGCCCCCGTAGCAGTTCAGCGTCCGCAGGCGCATGATCTGCTCGAACTGGAGGCCGCGCATCGTGTCGATGCTGAAGCCCCCGCGCGTGAGTTGGAGGACCAGCTCACCGCGGCTGGCCTCGACCTGGTTGGCCAGGTCGCGGACCATCTCCTTGAGCACCGGCGAGCCGGCGAGGACCAGACAGGCCGGCACGAAGCCCGGGTCCTGTCGCGGCAGGCCGACGTCCTCGCCCGTCGCGTGGGCGATCCGAAGCAGGGGAAGGATCTCCAGGTCGCTCCGGTCGTCGTTCGGCAGGAGCAGTCGGGCGTTGACCTTCCGCGTCATCACCGGCTGGGCGTTCTCGCCGGTGTTCTCGTCGCTCCATTCCGTCTCGACGGGGCGGTAGATCCGCTTGATGCGCCAGTCGGTCTCGCCCTGTCCGAGGGCGTTGGCCTGGGTGGCGTACCACAGGGGCACGCCCAGCAGGATGTCGAACGGTTCGCTGGTGGCCTCGAAGACGGTCTTGATGTTGAGCGCCGGCAGGTCGGCGCTGTCCGGGAAGTCCACCACCACGCCGCTGGGCATGACGGCCCGCAGCGAGTCGAACTGGACCAGCAGGTTCTCCAGCGCGTCGGCCGACAGGCCCGCCTCGATCAGGCCGTACGGATACGCCCACCCCAGCCGGCGCTCCGAGCCGATCCGCTCCTGAACGTTGCGCTGCATGCACTGGAGGTGGTGCGGCTGAAGGAACAGGCCTTCATACCAATGGACTTGTCCGGGCATGGTGTTCCCTTCGCCGGCCTAGCGGCCGAGTCCTCGCATCAGGTTCTCCGCGTACGTCGCGATGGTCTCCATGATCTCGCTCTCGATGGAGGCCTCGTTTAGAGCGTCGGCCAACTCCACGTACTTCCTCCAGCACTTGACCTCCTTGCTGACGAGGAAGCCGCCGCCCTCCAGAGAGGCCAGCGCCTCGATCTCGACGGGCGAGAACCGGCCCAGGTGCCGGCTGGCGAACTGCCGCCCGGCCTGTCCGACCGCCGAGATCAGCGAGGCGATGAGCTGGCGGAGCTTCTCCAGGTCGCCGGCGACCTGCCCGCGGGGCACGTCCTGGCTGCCGGTCAGGAACGCCTTGATCGTCTGCTGGAGGGGGCGGTCCTGGCGGATGCCGGACCGCGGCGCGACCTTGCGCCAGGCGCCCCAGACGAGCTGATCCAGCCGCAGGGCGAAGTCCGCCAGCATGCCCACCAGCTCCAGGGCCCGCGTCGGATCGACGGGCTCGGCCGGCAGGCGCAGGTCCTGGCGGAGCTTGCCCTCGGCGTCCGGGGACCAGGCCTGCTGTCCCAGCGAGGCCAGGTTCGCCTCCTTCAGCCGCTCGACGAGGACCTTCCGGTCGCTTTCCCCCAGCTCGGCGGCGCGGTCGATCAGCCGGGCCACCAGGAAGTTCGGGTCCCGCAGCTCCCGCGCGTCGGTCAGCGTCCGGTCGGTGGTCTCCTCCCGGCGAAGCTGGACCTCCACCCGGGCGTCCCAGGAGGGGAACTGGGCCATCAGCTCCGCGAGGAACGGCTGCCGCTGCTCGGGCACGACCGACGACAAGGCACGCTCGATCTCCTCGGAGAGGTACTCCCGCCGGACGTCGGCGCCCTGGTCGGCGAAGTCGGCCTGGACCATCCGGAGCCGGTTGGCCGTGGCGGTCACCAATCGTCTCGTCTTGCCGTCTAAGTCACCCACCGCATTGGACCTTTCCGGAAATGTCGCCGGCGCCCTCGGGGACACGTCACGTGCGCCGTCTGTGCCGAGCGGGCGGGCGCAGCGCCACTGCCCGGAAGCCCGGCCCTACCGAGCGAATTCTATCACGGCCGTCGCCGCCGGTCCTACCGAAAAGCCCGTCCCCCCGCGGCCCGGGGGCCTACGGGTCAGTCGGGCTTGGGCCTCTCCGCGGGGAGGTATCCCTGGTTGGTCATCTGTCCCAGCAGGCGCCGCACGCGGTTCTGGAGGCGCTCGCGTCCGGCCCGGAACGCCAGGCGGAAGCCCACGTCCGACGTGCCCTGCTTCGCGGCGCGTGGGCCGAGGGGATGCGCCTTGTCGCGGGCCACCTCCGGCGGCGAGAGGGCCGATCCGCCGATCACTCGCGCCTTGGCGCGGCCGGCGGCAACGAACTGCTTGACGCCGTCGGCCGTCGGGAGCTTCAGCCCCATCAGCCCGTTGGCATCCTCGTAGACGAGCTCGGCCACGTTGCCCACCAGGTGCTGGAAGACCCGCTGGGGGTCGGAGCCGACCGCCGCGAACCACAGCACGCCGTCGTCCTGGTTCACGATGGTGGCCTCCTTGCCTTCCTTGCGGCTCTCGTACGCCATGCCGCCCGGCCAGAAGATCCCGGCGTCCGGGTAGAACTCCGGCCCGGCGTTGCCCTGGACCTCCTTCTGGGTGGCGAACTGCTTCTGGGCCTGCCAGGTCCGGTCTCGCAGGTTGTACGGGGTGGTGGACCTGGCCTTCTGGTCGGCCTGGTAGGCGGCGGCCCACTCCCCGCTGGTCGGCAGGCGACACGCCAGCAGCCGGGCGAAGTAGATCGCCGCCGACAGGGAGACGTGCTGCATGGGATGGCGGGGCTCGGGATCGGGGGGGGCCTTGCCCTGGGGATAGTGCACGCCGCCCAAGGCCGGCGTGTCGACCAGCCACGAGTCGCTCCGCGAGACCTCCCCGTCGGCCCGCACCCACACGCGTGGGCCCTCGCGCGGGTCGGGCACGCTCGGGTCGTACTTCCGCAGGAGCTCGGCCACCTCGCCGGCCTTCTGCGAGCCGGCCACCACGGACAGGAACAGCCCCACCGAGACCTCCGTGGTGCCCAGGAAGACGCCCTCGCCGCTCGGCAGCGCCACGCGGGCGAAGGTGAGCTTCTGGTCGGCCTTGGGCCCGGAGTAGGTGACGGTGTTCGCATCCTGCCCGGCCACCCGCCAGCCGGCGAGCACGGGCCCGACCTTGCTGAGGTCCGCTCCCCCGCCGTCGCCGGCCGTGCGAACCTCGTCGAGCTGCTGGAGCAGCTTCGCGACGTCCGGGCGCCCGGCGAACGCCGCGGGCAGCTTTCGGATAGCCGCCTGGAGGCCGGCGGCGGAGGTCTTGACGTCGTCGTCGGCGAGGCGCCCGGGCCTGGCGGACATCGCCCCGCGGAACGCGTGCATGTGCAGGCGGAATCGGGCCAGCGGCGACAGCGCCTCCGGCCGGGCTCGATCCAGGCCGAAGTCCTGCATCCGCGCAATGGCCTGGTCGATCTCGGCGGCGTCGGACCGGCTGGCGAAGTAGATCTCCCACCGGCGCGGCGCCCGGGCGGCCAGCTCCTGCTGAAGCGCCCCCTTCCTGGCCGGGTCGCCCAACAGGCCGTACAGGGCAGCCAGGTCGCGCGACAGGTCGATCTCCTTCTTGAGGACCTGCTGATTGGGATCGCTGGCCGGCGTGAGCCAGTTGGTGGCGACCTGCCCCAGCCGCCGCCAGGCCGCTCGGGCGACCTCGGCGTGGCCCTGCTTGTGCCGGTCGTCGAAGACCTGAAGCAGTTGCCGGGCATCGGTGGCGGCGGCGACCTGCCCCAGCGCGCGCAGCCGCGCGAGGATCGGGGCGAGGGCCTTCTGGGCGTAGGCGAAGCCCGGCTGCTTCTGCTGCTCCGCGACGTGCTGCCCGAGCGGGGCGTTCCACGAGGGCGGGGTCTCCGTCAGGAGGTATCCGCCCTGGAGGGCGTTCTGGATCCGGTTGAACGCCGGGACGACCTTCGCCAGGCCCGCCCGCCATTGCCCGAGCTTGGCGACCTGGTCGTTCAGGACGGTGTCGAACGCGGGGTCGCCCTGGCCGGCGAGGACCTTCTGCCACGTCACGAAGGACAGGCAGCTCTCGATGGCGTGCTGACGGCGCGAATCCGCCTCCGTCGTCACCAGGGCGGTGTTCCACGGGCGGAGGTGCTCGGAGCCGACGACCGGCCCGTGCTCGAACCGGCCCTCCAGGCCCACCAGGAACGCCTCGACGCGGTTGGCTTTCCTCTGGAGGTCCCCCGCCACGCTCTCGGTCTTCACCAGGGCGTCGCGCTGCGCCCGCCACTTCTCATCGACGATGGCCAGCCCCGTCGGGGAGACCTGCCCCCGCTTGGCCAGTCGCTCCTTCACCTTCTGAAGCGTGCCGACGGCGAGCTCCTCGAGCCGCGTCCGGATACCGCGCACGCGCTGACGGTCGGCGCCGATGTCGTCCATCAGGACCGTCAGCCCCGAGGCGACCTCGGACAGGAGGCGGTCGATCTCCTGGCGCGTGTCCGAGTTGTAGGTCCCGGCCTGCACGATCCGGGCGTAGCTGCCCTTGAGCTGAGTGAGCCTCTGGCGGTAGCCGCCGGCGCTGGCGTCCCGGACCTGCTCCAGCTCCTTCCGCTGCGCGTCCTTCATCACGTCCTGGTAGTCCCTCTCGGCGAGGATTCCGGTCGCCTCGGTGACCAGTTCCCGGACGGCGGCCCCCCGACCGTCAAAGAGCTCCTGCGTCGCCGCACGCCACTGGGCGTCCCGCGGATCGGGCTTGAGCCGGTAGTCTCCCTTCTCCAGGCTCGTCAGCCCGCTGCGAATCGCCGCGTCCGTCATCCGTCCCCCGGCGGGCACGGCGAAGGGGGTCCGCTTGCGGACGAGCGGCCAGTCCAGGGGCTTCGCCGTCGGCTTCGGCTCCTCGATGAAGGCCGCGAGCTGCACGGGCAGGCCGTCGTCGGCCGTCAGGTCGTTCAGCTTGGCCAGCAGGCGCGTCAGCGACTCGGCCCCGCCCTCCGCGGCGGCCGACTTCACCTCGTCCTCGACATACTCGCCGAACCGCGCCAGCGGCCGGATGTCGTCCTGACCCCATGCCACCAGCACCTGCTGGAGCCGGCGGACCCGGCCCCACCGCTGCTCGACCTGCGCCAGCAGCGCGCTCGCGGCGAGGACGGCCTTGACGCGCTCGGTGATCGTCTCCCTGCGGAAGGCGACGAGGCCCTCGATGTACTCCGCGGGCGCGTCCCATTCGCGTTTCCGGAGTTGCGGGGCCGCGTCGACCAGCCGCCCGCAAGCGGGCCAGCCTGCCCGTCCCGGCGCGGGGCGGGACAGGGCGCCTCGCAGTCGCCGGAAGGTCGCCAGCGCCGCCCGGGCCTGGCGGTCGCCGTCCTCGGACCGCGCCGAGTCGGTGGGATGCTCCGCCAGGTAGTCCAGCTTGCCCCCGTAGTACCCGGCGATCGCGCGGGGGTTGTGGACCTTGATGTTGTCGATGATCGTTTGCAGCAGGGGCAGCACGTCCCGGCGGAGATGCTCGTCCGCCTGCCAGGCGCGGAGCCGGCCGTTCTGGTAGTCGCCGAGCAGCGGCTCGACCCACACGCCGAACTCCGTGCACAGCTCGCGCCACACCTTCGGGTCGAAGTTCCCCTTCGGCCCGTCGTCGCCGTTGCCGAGGGACAGCACGGTGAGGCCCACCAGGGCCCCCACGACGACCAGCGCCGCGATCGCCCCGGTGGCCAGGACCTTCGGAGACCGCGCCGCGGCGCGCTCGCGGAGCTTGTCGAGGTCCTCGGCGAGGTCCTCGAACGTCAGCAGCCCCGGCGCGAGGTTCGGATTGAGCAGGCGATTGCAGAGCTGGCGCCACTGCGGGCCGTTCTTGCCCAGCCGCCGCCACTCCTCGGAGTCCGGCGCCGGCCAGCCGCCCATCGCCCGTCCCGTGCGGTGCAGCACGAGCTGGTAGATCAGCTCCCCGATGGCGTGCAGGTCGGGCACGTCGCCCGTCTTGGCATCGAGCTGGTCGCTCCCGGCCGGATCGGTGAGCATCGGCCGGGCCTTGGCTACGTCCCGGCCCCCGGACAGAAGGATGTTGGACGGCTTGAGGTTGCCGTGCGGGCGGTGGCAGGCGTCCTTCAGCTCGATGAGCCCCTGGACCACGGCGCGGAGGATGCGATGGAGCCCCCCGCCGCTGAGCTTGACGCGCCCGCGAACGAGGTGCTGGACGGACCGCGGGTGGTAGTCGGCCACAAAGTACCCGCCGTCGGCGGTCGTGCCGACGTCGTGAATCGCCACCCAGTGCCGCGCGCCGGACGAGGCGACCTGACGCTGCGCGCGGGCGGCGTCGAGAAACGTCTCGATCTCCTGCTCGCGCCGGCGGTCGTCGGCCATGAGGGAGAACGGCTGGTAGTGCTTGACGACGAATCGCTCGCCGCCGTCAGCGCCGACCTTCCTGGCCGTCGCGGCCGAGGCCAGGCCG
The DNA here is from genome assembly GCA_964642165.1 of uncultured Planctomycetaceae bacterium. Lineage (GTDB taxonomy): Bacteria > Planctomycetota > Phycisphaerae > SM23-33 > SM23-33 > CAYRVX01. Next base: position 8,154 of record CAZXOC010000133.1, read on the forward strand.
CTGCGATACAGCTCGCGTACCGTCTCGTACCCGCCGAAAACCGCCATGGGCTTGCCACCTTCCGACCCGCCGGCCCGCGCCGGCGCATGGCGTTACTGCTTCTTCGGCTGCCTCAGCGACGTCAAGCCGCCGGCGCTGACCTGGATCTTGATCGTGTCCGCCCCCCAGAGGTACCACTCCCACTTGCCCACCTCCAGCGGGAGGATGAGGCGTCGGGGATCGGCGTCCCCGGGCTTGTCCTGCTGGATCCACGGCAGATCGGCGAGGATGAACAGGTGCTTGGCCTGCCGCTCCCGCAGCCAGGTCCGCCAGATGGCGTTCTTCTTCTTCAGGACCTGCGTCTTGGGGAAGCCCTGCCCGAAGGTCATGACGTGCTTGGCGGCGCTGTCGCGGATGGCATTGCCGGGCTCCCAGTACTCGCTCATCGACACCTGCTCCCAGACGGGCTTCTCGGTGTCGTTGACGGCGACGAGATTCACCTCGATGGACCGGACGGTCCCATCCTCGTCCTTCAGCTTCGGGTCGCCCTCGGCCAGGGAGACCTCGACGTCAAAGGGCCCCTCGCCGCATCCCCCGCCCAGCCAGGCCACCGAGACCACCCCCACCGTCAGGACGATACGACGCATCATGCTCATGGGTCGCTCCTTCTCGCTTCGTGCGTTGTGCCTGGGCGATCCGACGCGCCGCGCCCGGGCCCGCCCTACTGGGCCGACTGCCCCAGGCCCACCAGGTGCTGCCGGACCACCGCGTGGATTTCCCGATTAAAGCGCCAGTCGATCACGATCAGGCTTCGCGTTCGAAGGACCAGGTCGTTCAGGTCGTCGACGGCCGCGTCCAAGACCTTGTGAATCCCGCCGGGCGGGGCGTCGCCGAAGTCCTTGGCCAGGCTGTCCGGCCCGATGCCCGGCAGCAGGCGGACGATCATGCCCAGCGTGTCGAACCAGACCTCCGCGGGGATGAGGTCGAAGACCCCCTCCGGGTCGATCTCCTCGTTCGTCAGGCGGTGCGGGCCGAGGGCCTGCGCCCATCGCGTGTCGGCCTCGAAGAGCTGGCGGATCCGCAGCCCGAGCTTGACCGACTCGTCGTGCTCCTGGGCGACCTGCCGGGCGAGACTCCGCATCTCGTCGAGGGCAACCGGCAGCGTGGTCTGGTGGTTGACCAGCAGCGTCCGCACGCCCAGCACGCCCAAGGCGTACAGGTCGCACGGGCTGCTCAGCAGCGGGATGATCTCGAACGAGGTGTCCGTGACGGGCACGCCCTCGGCCGAACGCAGCCCCGAGACCGCCTCCTCGCCGAACCGCTGCCCGACGGTGCGGAACCGCCACTCCCCCGCCGCCAGGGCCGAGGCCTGCTCCAGTTGCCCGTACAGGTCCACTCGCCCGCAGCCCAGGTTCATCCGCAGCCAGATCAGGTCGTAGCGTGCGGCCTCGAACCGCTCCTGCGTGGCGAACGTGCCCTCGACGATGGTGGCGCCGCCGGCCTCCGGGAGCACCTGGCGGATGCGAACGGTCCCGCGTCCCCGGGCGGCCCCCCCGGCCGACTCCGGACGATAGACCGACGCGCCGGGCGTGCCGGCCCGCAGGAAGTACTCGGCGTTGCTGGCGCGAATGGGCAGGGAGACCGCGTCCCCGGGATCGCACAGCGCCGCCCGCGCCGTCCACAGGAACGGCAGCCCCGAGCCCGGCGGCGACAGGCGGACCTGGAAGCTGTCGGCCGAAACGTTCAGCAGCGGGCGCTGCGTCAACTCGACGGCCTTTCGGATCGCCTGGGCGGCGTCGGCAAGCAGGCGCAGCTTCAGGTGGTAGGACTCGACCAGCCGCCCCGATCGCCCGTGCTGCCCGAGGAACAGCCACCCGCCGCCGGTCAGGTTGGGATCGTTGTTCTTGAGGGCCTCGCAGGTCGGCCCGAGATCCAGCATGCCGCGCCCGTGGAACACCCCGTCCCACGACGCCCCGGAGAGCAGGTCGACGAACGGCTCCAGGCGGATGGGGCAGTGGCGGCGCACGAGCAGGAGCCCGCCGCCGGCGTTCAGGGCCAGCAGCCCCCGCCGCCCGCCGGTGATCTCGGTCGCCGAGAGCACCGACTCGTTCCGCGGCGCGTCGGGCGTCACCGGAATGAAGGGACTCTCGCCCGCCAGGGCCGGAAGGTGAACGTAGCGATGCAGCGACGTCGAGTACGCCGGCAGGTCCTTGCTCGTCAGCAGCGCGTCGTCGCGGCACAGCTCCCACTGCCCGCCGGACTGGGCATCGACGGGGTGAACCGGCGCCATCGCCGAGAGGTCCACGTAGGTCGGCAGGGGGTGCTTCGCCTCCCAGCCGGTGCGGATCACGGAAGGCTCGTCGGCCTCCAGCAAGGCGCGGAAGCCACCCGTCCACCGCTCATCGAGCACGCGGTTGGACAGCGCTTCCCGGCAGGCGGGCGCCGTGCCGGCCAGGCCCGCCAGGTCCTGAATCCACAGCTCGATCCAATCCTGCACGCCGCCCTCGGCGTCGAGGACGCCGCCCAGCAGGACGCGCCCGTCAATCAGGTCCCGCAGGACCACCAGGTGACCGGCCACCGGGTCCGGCTCGCGGCGGACCAGAACGCAGATCCGCAACGTACTGTCGACCTGATCGGCGCCGATCGGGACGGCCGCATACCCCTCAGGGATGGCCAACCGGGCGTCCTTCACCTCGGAAGCGGACATGCGCATGGTACCTCTATCGACAACGTAGCCCCTGGGCTCGTGTTGCGCCTCGGATGAGGCGAGCGACCGGAGCCCGAGGCTGGTCCGACGGAATGAGCAGACTCACGGCTGTGCCAAGTCTATTCACTGCCTCAGTCCTGTCAAAAGCCTTTTTGGCTGCCCACCTCAGCCGATCATCACCTGGGGGAAGCCGGTAGTGATTACCCCGCCATGAGCGGTCATGTCGCCGAGGCGGGCGGCCGGCATGCCGCCGATCATGACGGTGAACGACCCCATCGCGATCGAGTCGGGCGGGCCGACGCAGACGCACATGTCCCCGACGCGGGCGGCGGGCATGCCGCCGATCATCACCGTCGGGCAGCCGATCACGATCGGCCCGCCGACGTGCGGCTTGGGGCCGTCGAACATCGGGCAGGTGTGCATGTCGGTGATCCGTGCGGCAGGAGGCATCGTCTCGTTCCTTTCACCTGCGTTCGCGGCGTTCCATTCGCGGGCCCTCAAACCGGGCCACGCCCCGGCCAGGACGCCGGGGCCTGCGGGCCGCTGGCCCCGGAAGGAACAACCATGTCGCGCGTGATGGGATCCGCGGTCCCTGCTCCGGAGAACATCCCATGCTCCTCTTGGCTTTGGGCTTCGACAGCGGCCCGGCGCTTTCCTGCGTCAGGAATCGGGGGGAGCTTCGGCCTCGGTGTCGTCGCCGGGCTCCAAGACCTCGAAGTCGAGCCATCCGCTGTCGATCTTGCCTGTCCATTCGTCGGCGCGGCCGGGCAGGTTCTCGTACGCAAACCGAATCTGGTATCGCCCGGGAGGCAGGGGCTCTCCGAGGAAGTCGCTGCCCAGATAGACGTACTCCTCCGAGCCGCCCGGCGGCAGGTCGACTCGTCCGATCTGGCCATCGTCGATCGGCGGGACAGGCGGCGGGGTCTTCGGGATCGGCTGGCCATCGGAGTCTCGAACCGTCACGAGGACGGTCCCGATGTCCAGGAACATCCCGTTGAGGCGAAGCTTCGCGGAGGAGCGATTGGTGAAATGGACGCGCAGGGCCAAGTCATCGGGCACCCTCACCCGATCCCGGATCAGCTCCACCGTCGCTTGAAGCCCCTTCTCTTCGATCTGCATCTTCGGTCCCTTTCCTATGGCGTCCGCCCTATCGCAGCCTCCTGCCATGCCCGCGAGGGCGATTGCGGGCAAGAGCGCCGCGTTTCGTGCCGACATCACGATCCAGGCACGCATTTCGCACCTCTGGACATCCCGTTTCACGGGGCAACCGCCGTGCAGGTGCCGCCGATCAGCCCCTGGACTTTGCTGGCAATGAAATTGTAGTTCCTCGGCAGCGGGTTGTTGGCCGGGTTGTTCATGACCCCGCCCGACGCGTCGCGGAACCCGGAGTAGTTCACCCCGTTGGTCGTGAAGTACTCGTCGCAGCAGCCCAGCATGTGCCCGAATTCATGAGTGATGTCGACGGTGTCCGCGACCCCCCAGCCGGTCATGCTGGTCGTCCCGCCTTGCCCGGAGCGACCGCCTTCCGTCGCCCCGGCGGCATTGGCCCGCACCGTGTAGTGCTCGCCGCTGGTCACGTATTCGAGGACGGCGGTGACCGGATACCCGTTGGGGCAGCAGGTCCGGGCGGTTTGGCCCGTGGAGGTGATCTTGGCCTTGCCGTTCCATTTGCCTTCGCAGGCGCTCTTCCAGGCGCTCTTCTGGGCTGCGGTGATCGTCCCTGTGACTTTCACCTTGATCGTGACCTTCACGGTGCAGTTCTGCGAGTCGACCTCGAGGCTGAACTTCGACCGCCAGGAATACGTCCCGCTCCACGCGCTATAGGCGGCCGGCGCCACGATCGTCTGGCTGCGGCTTTCACTCACTTCGGAGGTCTGCTTCTGACAGGGACACGGTGTCGTGCTGGAACTCGGGTCCGGAGCCTCGGCACTGGCTTCCGCAACCTGCTGATTGCCTGAGCAGCCTGACATCGCTATTCCTCCGGCAGGTCGCCGCGTTCGGTGGCCTTGGACAACGCAGCCATGGCCGCGGAATGCAGGCGATCGAACCGTTCGGTTGGCGTCTGCACCTCGGGGTCCCCAAGGCAAGCAGGTGCCCATGGATATTGCGGATCTCTATCGAAGTGGTGACCCAGCATGTACATGAAGATCAGGTACCCCCCGAGCGTCTTCCTCTCGGTGAACCCATAGCTCGCCGCTTGAGGCATCCCCTGCTCGATGAGGCGTGACAGCCGTTCCGGTGTGACCCGGCGGTACTTCTGCGGCCAGATCTCGCGGAACTCCCCCAGGACTCCCTGGACAACCCCGCGCTCCAGGCGTGAGTCGAGCTGGGCCACCGGGTAATGGATCATCTTCTGCAGAGGACGTACGGCAAACACCTGGTCCTTTCCCGCGACGGCGTCGAGGTATCTCGTGGCCGCGTCGAAGAGCCTGTCCATGCGCCTGTCCGCCGTTGAGATTCCGGGGTCAGAGAGGATTTCTGCCGCCCATGGCAATTGCACGTCCGTGTCGAACCCGATTCCGAGCTCCACGGACAAGTCGATGTAAAGGCATAGCTGTCTGCCCGTCTCGAAACCGTACGTGCGAGCCGTCGTCGCGCCCTGCTGCACCAGCTCATGAATGTCTTCCGGGCTCCACAGGCTGGCGGGGGCGGGGAAGCTCTTCCTGAGGTGAGCCGTCATGAACTCCACGAACTCCGGCGACGCCTTCCCGGCAAGGCCCTGCATCTGTTCTCGTCGTATCATCAGCATTGCCGTTCGTCCTTTCACGCCCGCTGCCGCAGGACCGGCTTCGCCCGGTCAGCCTTCGGGACCCGCCAGACGCAGCTCCTGCGCCCTCAACTCCCCTTCCTCCATGCGGAAGGACAGCAAGGTGCCGGGAGCCTCGCCTTCCGCCATGAAAACCGACACCGGCCCGAAGACCTCTGCAAGCTCATCCGCCGTGCAGGTCGGCAGGAACACCGGCAGCACGCGGGGGTCGTAGTACCGGAGGATCAGCGGCTTGCCGTCCGGATCGTACACGTCGACCAGGGCGCTGAAGTGCCCTCGCATCTCGAGCAGCGTCGCGGGACTCAGGGCAAAGATGCCCCAGTGATTGCCCCATCCGGCCGATAGAAGCCACTTCGTGAACGGGTGCTCGCGCTTCAACTCCACCAGCCACGGCGCCACCTCCAGCATGTCCGGAGCGAGATCGCCGCGGAACAGGCACTGGCGCTCCGGCCGGTGTTCGTGCAGCATCACCTGCAGGGGCCGACCTGCCGACGCGCCGTCCAGGATGGCGAATACGTTGCTCTTCGGGTCGGGAAAGAGCGTCTCGCCGATCTTGCTTGTCACTGCCTCGTCGACCATCGTGTCGTCTCCGGCTGGATACCCGTGGTGCTACGTCTGCGCATCTTACTTCTCCTCTCCGCCGGCCGAGCCGCCTCCTGCCTGCTGCTGAGCCTCCGACTGGCC
>CAZXOC010000133.1:14390-19186 GCA_964642165.1 uncultured Planctomycetaceae bacterium
CTGCTGGGCCGCCTGCTGCTGCTGGGCCGCCTCCTGCTGTCGTGCGGCCGCGGCCGCGGCGCACTTCTCGCAGAACGGCGTGGCTTCCTCGGCCGCACGCTGCATCACCCGTGCCTGCGAGCTGTACGTTACCGGGGTCGGCGGCGTGGGGGCCGGCGGCGCCTCGTCCACGCTGCCGGCGTTGTCGTCGTCGGCGGGCTTGGCGTCTTCCGGGTCGGTTGGGCTGGTGGGGGAACTGCCGCTGCCAACGCCCGCAGCGCCGCCGCTGTTGATGTTCACCATCGTGCCTTGGATCGTCACGCCCGCCGGGCCGATGTCCACGAATCCGCCCGCCCCCTTGATGGTGAGCTGCATGCCGGCCTCGATGATCACCTTCATCCCGCCCTTGAGGTGGACCTCCTGCCCGGCCTCGTGGGCCCACTTCATGCCGGTCTTCTCATCGGTGTTCATGCCGGACTGGCGCGAGATGTTCTGGTCGACCTGGATGTTCTCGTTGCCCACCACGTGAAGGTGCATGTCCTGGTCGATCTTCTCCTTGTGGTTCATCTTGATGTGGAGGTGCTTGTCCTCCTCGACCAGCTCGTACTGCTTCTTCTTGACGATCAGGTGCCGGTCGTTGCCGATCCACTCCCTGGAGTTGGCCAGGACTCGCTCGTCCATGTTCCGCTGGGCGTGGATGAAGATCTGCTCCTTGGACTTCTTGTCCTCCAGGCGGATCTCGTTGAACCCCCCGCCGCCCTTGGAGCTGTTGGACTTGACGGTGGACATGGTGGCGTTGGCCGGCAAGTCGTACGGGGGCTTCGCCACGCCGTTGTAGACCCTTCCGGTGATGATCGGCCGGTCCGGATCGCCCTCCAGGAACTCGACGATCACCTCCTGCCCGATCCGCGGGAGGAAGATGCCGCCCCACTTCTTGCCCGCCCACGGCTGGGAGACGCGGATCCAGCAGGAGCTGTTCTCGTTGGCCTCGCTGTAGCGGTCCCAATGGAACTGGACCTTCACGCGCCCGTGCTCGTCCGTGTGGATCTCCTCGCCGCTGGGGCCCGTCACGACGGCCGTCTGCGGGCCCTCCACGATCGGCTTGGGGGTGATTCGCGGGCTTCGGTATGGCTCACTCGCCGCCAGGACGGCGAAGGAGCAGGAGTAGTTCGACGAGTCCGCCCCGCCCGTGCCGTATCCCCCGACGCTGGCGGAGATGTCCGTCGCGACCACCAGGTACTCCCGGTTCTGGTCCTCGCGCGGGTGCTCGGTGAGCGTGAACTTGTGCCCCGTGGCGATCCCGCGGACGTCGCTGCTTCCCGTGGCCGTCTCGTAGCGGGCCTGGAGCTCCTCGATGCGCAGCCGGGCGTAGGACTGGCCCTCCGAGGTCTCGGTGAACTCCCCGGGGTACTCGAAGAATTCGAAGTCCGGCACGGCGTCCGGGCGGCTGATGTTGGACGACGCCAGCAGCGAGCTCCGCGGCGTCGTGAAGTTGTAGTCCGTATGCGTGTAGGTGCCCGGCTGCACCTGCTGGCGGACGGCCCACTCGGTGACGTACTCCCGCTCCCGCAGGCTGGTGGTCGGCGGGCGGTACTGGATCTCCTCGTACCCGGAGAACGGATCGTGGGCGGTGGCGTCGTCGGCAAGCACCAGGCTGTGCCGCCCGTTGTCGTGCAGGAAGTAGTAGTAGATGCCCTCCTGCTCCATGAGGCGGCTGAGGAAGTTGAAGTACGTCTCGCGGTACAGGACGCAGTAGTCCCACGTGCGGTGCTCGCCGTGGAGCCGATTGTCCAGGTCGGTGTAGCCGAACTCCTCCAGGATCTCCTGGATGATCTGCGGAACGCTCTTTCCCTGGTAGATGCGGCAGTCGCTGGTGCGGGTGAGGAACCACAGCCACGGCACCATCGTGGCGCGATAGGCGGCCAGGTCGCTGCCCGTCTGCACCTGCGTGAAGCTGGAGAAGTAGCCGTTGAAGTACCGCGGTTGTTCGTCCGGCGATTTCTGCGCCCGCACGGTGACGTTCTGCCCGACGATGTCCTGGAAGGCGATGTTCGCGTTCTCGCTGACCATCTCGAGGCGGTACTCGAAGAGCCGCCCCAGCCTCTCGCCGCCGCTGAAGCTCCGCAGCAGGAGGACGTCGTCGCCAAGGGGCGTGCCGACCGCGAGGGGGCGATACTGCTGGGTTCGCTGCTGTTCGGACATCTGTCATCTCCCTGGTGTCGTCGACTCGCAGGACGACAGGGGCGAGCGGCGCCGGTTGCGAGCCTCGCGCGGCGGTTGCGGCCTGTCGCCGGCTGGCGCTGCGGCGCCCGCGAAGCCCATGGATTCACGTCCCTTATGCCCTACGGGCCCGTGAAACGCAAGGGCGTCGCCGACCCCAGCGACGGGGCGCCCACGGCGGCAGGTCTCCGCCGGGCGGCGCTGGCGAGAGGCCGGGCCGCACTTCGCACCGCCGGCCCTCGCACGGTCGGTGCCGCTCGCCGTGCAGGGAGACGTTGCACAATGCGTGCCGCGCACCGGGCGTCCCGGACCGGACCGGGCGCATCCCACCGCGCCACGGGCCCATAGGCGGCGCGGGAGTCCGCCGGCCGGCGGAGACGGCTCGCCGATCGGGCGCGCGGTGGGCAGTATTGCCCACCCACGCGACGCGCAGTGGGGAGCCATCCGCAAGTCCTGCATGGGGGACCCCAGGCGGTCCGATCCCGCCTCGCGCGAAGGTCGGCGCTCCCGTGACCAGAGGACAGGCCTTGCGGGACCATGCGGCCGTCGGCGGGCGGCGTCCGGCACGCGTGGCACGTTGCTTGCTATGTGTCCATGCGGCAGCCGTGCTCGGAACGAACGCAACGTGCCCACGCGGCTGCGCCAGGCGGCGCGACGGCCCGCGGCGCACGGCCCATTGCCTGAATCCGCGAATGGGACGATAATAGAGCCAACGGCTCGACCAACCGCCGTTTGCGAGGTACACGATGGCCTGGACTGATCTGCAGGGAACCGTAAGCCGAGTGCGGCGAGGCCTCACGAGCCGGGATGAGACGCTGCCCGCAAGCTGGAGCGTCCTCAACAGCGTGCTCCAGGACGTGATCAACAAGGCACAGGGCAGCGGTCGCCAGGACCGCCAGGACATGGACGCCTTCTTCGTGGCCTACGCCGGGCGCCAACTGGCCGAGGGAGACAGCACGCAGCCGGGCGCGGAGCGGTTCGCCGGGAACCTCGCCGGGTGCCTCATCCGCATGGAGGGGCTGGGGCGCCTGCGGGACACGCACGTCGACCACCCGGCTCGGCGTTCCTACGACAGCTTCGTGGGCAGGCTTCGCCTGGAGCGATGGCTCAGCCCGGGCCAGTTGCGGACGATCTTCGAGCAGACGCGGGGGCGCCTGGCCGAGACCCGCGCCGAGCAGCGGATCTCCAGCCTCGAAAGGCCGTGGGTCGAGCGCTGGCAGCGGTACTTCAGGGAGGAACCCGGCGCGTCGATGAACGGCGTGCACCTGGCGCGCTTCGTCCTCGATCACTGGAACGACTTCAAGGGGAGCCGATCAATCTACGGCCAGTACGCCACCGCGCTTGGCTGGGGGGTCACCGTCGGCCCCGGTTCCGCCTGGTACGCGACGCTCGACGCGGTGGATCCGCGCCTCTCCGACGCGCGGCGGGACGGGGCCGTCCGCGCCGCCGTCGCGGAGGGCGGGTTCTGGGAGCACCTCTACCGCAGGCAGTACCGCCGCCCGGACGGGGAAGGCGCGTTCTACCGGCTCTGCCTGATGGCCTATCAGCTCCAGACGATCGCCCGCGCGCCGCGCGTGGGCCTGGGCGGCGGCGGAAGCCGGGCGATGGAGGAGCTCACTGAGGAGCACTGGCGAAGCCAGACCGAAGCGGCACGGAGCTTCCTCGACACCAACCTGCCGCGCTGGCAGCACGTGCGAGGCTCTCTCCCGCCGGCGGACCAGACGCGCCTCGACGCGATCCGCGACTGCCACCGCCAGTACTGGAGTCACGGGGCCGAGGTGCCCGCCGGCAGCGACCTGTTCGAGCAGGCGGGGCTGCGGAGGGACCGCGCGCTCGGGATGGCCGGCGACCAGTCCATGGTGCCGCCCGGAACGCCCCCCCCGAGCGGGTGCTCCTGCAGCGCGCCCGGACCGACAGGAAGCCGCATGCCGGGCCTGCTCCGAATCCTCTTGCCCGGCGTGGGCAGGTAGACGGCGCTGCCCCCAAACGCCGCGCACCGCCGCGCCCTTCCCGCCAACAAGCTTCATTGCGTCAGGCTTCGCCGGTCATGGCGCCCGCTCCGGCTGCGCTGGTCCATTGCCGCTGCGACAAGGGCGACCCCCGCCGCTCAGGCAAACGAGTAGGCGAACTCGCCGTCTTTGACGCCGACCTGGACCCGGGCGATCTCCTCGCCTTCCACGAGCCGGCCAAGGAACTCGGTGCTGATCGCCGGCAGCAGCGTGTGCGTCAGGATCGCGTCCACCATGCGGGCGCCGCTCTCGACCTCGGTGCAGCGGCTGTGAATCAGGTCCACCACCTCGTCGTCGTACGTGAAGGGGATCTTGCGGTTCGCCATCATGCGCCGCTCGATGCGCCCGAGCTGGAGGCGGGCGATCTTCTTGAGGACCTCGTCGCTGATGGGGTAGAACGGCACGACGACCAACCGGCCCAGGAGCGCCGCCGGGAAGACCTTGCGAAGCGGCTCCCGCAGGGCCTTCGTGAGCCCCTTGGGGTCGGGCAGCAGCTCCGGGTCGTTGCACATGTCCATGATCAGGTCGCTGCCGACGTTGCTGGTCAGCAGGATGATCGTGTTCTTGAAGTCGATGTCCCGCCCCTCG
>CAZXOC010000134.1:0-6181 GCA_964642165.1 uncultured Planctomycetaceae bacterium
TAGCCGGGGGCGTAAGCCCCCGGAAATGCGTGCCTTATGCATAGAGCCCTGAAAGGGCGACAGGAGCGTCCCGAGGGCGGAAGTGTTACCCGCTACTGAACCATGCCCGAAGAAGTGGCGCTTCGGGGGCCTCGTCAGGGGTGTGATGGGCACGTCGGCCATGGGCATCCCCTCCCGGCCGCGGGGCCGCCTTGGCTCGCTTGCCTGCCCCAAGTGGGCCGCGGAAGCGTCGCAATCCTTATTGTATCAGTAGGAGTTCCATCCGGCTGATTGTCCGAAGCTGCCGCAATTACTATGTAAGGACGTAGATTTAAGTCCTTTTATAACATGAGCTAAGCGAAAATAACTGTTTGTGTCAATATGGACAAAAGTCGACACAATGGGGACACGTATGGAAAGCCCGTCCCGCTATGGGCAAATGCAGCCTGAGCCCTGCGGCGTCATCGCGGGCCCCGCTGGCCGCCGGGCCGGCCGTCCGCCCCGTCTCCCCGGCGCTCGCGCCGCGACCGGAAGATCAGGCGGATGGGGACCTCGCTGTAGGGCAGGTGGTCGCGGAGCTGGTTCGTCAGGTAGCGCTGGTAGTTACGGTCGAAGCTGCGGACGTCGTTGACGAAGAAGACGATCGTCGGCGGCCGCGTGGCGATCTGCGAGGCGTAGAGGATCTTCGGCGGGCGCGTGCCGTGCTTGTGGCTCGGGCCGCGCTTCCGGAGGACCTCGGCGACGGCGGCGTTGAGCTGCGCGGTGCCCACGCGGTGGCGGGCCTGGGCGAAGAGCTGCTCGGCCAGGCGGACGGTCTGGCCGACGTTCAGCCCGCTCGTCGCGCTGGTCAGGCTGATCGGGGCGAACGACAGCTCGGGCAAGAGCTTACCGAGGTACTCGGCGTAGTCCTCCGCGCCGGCGACCCGGCGGGCGAGGTCCCACTTGTTGACGAGCAGCAGGACGGGCTTGAACTCCTCGGCGACGTGGTGGGCGAGGTCCTTGTCCACCTTCGAGACGGGCACGGAGGCGTCGATCATCAGGGCGACCACGTCGGCGCGGCGGATGGAGCGAAGCGCCCGCCGGTAGCTGTAGAACTCCACGTCGCCGCGGATCTTGCGCCGCTTCCGCACGCCGGCGGTGTCGATCAGGCAGATCCGCCGCCCGTCCCGCTCGACGGTCACGTCGACGCTGTCGCGCGTCGTGCCGGGCGTCTCCGAGACGATCACCCGCTCCTCGCCGGCCAGGACGTTGATGAACGTGCTCTTGCCGGCGTTGCGCTTGCCGACGACGGCGAGCTTCAGGACCGCCTCGGCGGGCCGCTCGGCGGGGGCCTCGCCGAGGCGCTCGGCGACGGCCTCGACCAGCTCCGCGATGCCGATCCCGTGGTGGGCGGAGACGTGAATGGGCTGGCCGAAGCCCAGGGCGTTGAGCTCGGCCGTCTCGGTCACCAGCTCGACCTCGTCGACCTTGTTGGCGGCCAGGATCACCGGGATGTCGAGCGGGCGCAGGCGCTCGGCGACGTGGCGGTCCAGGGGCGTCAGCCCGGCGCGGGCGTCGACCAGGAAGACGATCAGGTCCGCCTCGGCCATGCCGTAGGCGATCTGGTTCTCCACGTGCTCGGCAAGCTCGTCGACGTCCTCGATGCCCATCCCGCCGGTGTCGACGAGCTCGACGTAGCCGTCGCCGATGGGACAGGGCGCGGTGATGCGGTCGCGCGTGACGCCGGGCGTGGGGTCCACGATGGAGATCCGCTGCCCGACGAGGCGGTTGAGCAGGCTGCTCTTGCCGACGTTCGGCCGGCCGATGATGGCGACGGTGGGCAGGCTCACGGCGCCCATGGTAGCGGCCGGGCCCGGCGGCGGCAATGCGGCGGCAGGACGGCGCGCGGCGCGTCACGCCCCGGCGGGGGCGCGCGGCGCGTCACGGCCCGGCGAAGACCTTGCGGATGTCCGACGCCCGGATGGCGAAGCCGACGTTCTCCAGGCGGGCCTTGAGCGTCGTCATGCCCACGACGTGCCCGTAGCTGTTCAGGAGCGGCCCGCCCGAGTTGCCGGGGTTGATGGCGGCCGTGTGCTGCAGGTAGGTGTGCCCCTCAAGCTGGCGGACCGCGGCGCTGACGATCCCCTCGGACAGCGACTGCTCCAGGACGCCGCGCCCCAGGCCCGGGTTGCCGATCGCGTAGACCTTCTCGCCCGTCCTGGCATTGAAGGAGGCCACCGGCAGGGGCTTCAGCGTGGCGGGGGGATCGCTCAGTCGCAGGACGGCGATGTCCTGCTCCTCCGAGCGGTAGATGACCCGGGCGAACGTCGCGGGCAGCTTCGTCAGCTTGCCCCGGGCATATGTGAAGGCGGAGACCCTCGCCTCCTCCGCGCCGCGGAGCAGGTGGGCGTTGGTCAGGAGGATCCCCGCCTTGCCCACGCAGAAGCCCGTCCCCGTCCGGGCGTCGTTCTGGATCAGCACGACGGACGGCGCGGCCTGGGCGTAGATCGCCGCGGCGGGGCGCTTCCGCGAGCGCCCCGAGGGGTGCGAGAGCTTGGGGAGCTTCTCGCCGGCCGGGACGATCGCCGCCGGGGGGCCGCCCGCCGCCTTCACCTCGGAGAGCTTGCGGAGCTCCTTCGTGAAGGCGTGCTTCTTCAGGAGCGGGGAGATCCGCTGGAGGACCTTGGGGTTGGCCCGGTCGAGGCGGAGGGCCTCGGCGAGGCAGTACGCCGCCGCAAGCTCCTCGCCCTGGCGGCGCAGCACGTCGTGCAGCCCGTCCAGCGACAGGCCGGTCAGGTCCGTGCGCCCCTGGTCGGCCCGGATGGCGTGGAGGTAGTGCTCCTCGGCGGCCTGGAGCTGCCCGCCGATGTGCAGGGCGGCGGCGAGGTAGTACCGCAGCGGAGGGTACTCGGCGTGCTTGGGGACGGCCTGCTTGAGCTTGTAGATGGCGATGCCGATCGCGTCGCGGTTGCGGAGTCCCCGGCCGCCCTCCTCGGCGGCGGCCAGGGCCTCGGCGTCCGCGGCGTACGGCGCATGCCGGCGCCAGGGGACGGGCGACTCGGTGCGGTTCTCGCGGAGGGCGGCGGCCAGCGCCTCGGCGACGTCGCCGCGCCGGCGGCGGACCTGGAACGTCCGGAGCCGCGGGACGGCGCGGGCCGACGTCGGCGGCGCCTGCGGGCCCCTGGCGTGGGGGCCGGACGGAGCGAGCTTCCGCCACCAGGTCGCTGCCAGCCGCTCCTCGGCGGGCGAGAGCTCCCCCCGGTACAGCAGGATGCCCGACTTCTCCCCGGCGAGGACCAGGTGCCGGCCCGTCCCGCTCCAGGCGCACGGGCCGCCGCACTTGACCTTCAGGAGCTGGTGCGTCTGCGGATCGGCCAGATGGCACACGCGGACGTCCCTCGTCCGGACGACGGCGACCTGCCCGGTCACGGGGTTGAAGGCCGCGCCCTTCGGGTACGCGCCGGTCGCGAAGAAGCCCTGAACGTGGTCGATGTTCTCGGCGCCGAAGACGGCCACGCCGTAGCCGCCGCGCGTGCCCCCTCGCCCGGCGGGGCGCCATCCCCCACCCCCGGGCAGGGCCAGCCAGTGCCCGTCGGGGCTCAGGACGATCCGGTACCCGTTGGCGGACGCGTTGTCGCGGACGCCCGACAGCAGCAGCCCGTCCTCGACCAGCACGGCGCGGAAGAGCGTCGTCGGCGCCATGGCGGCGCGGCCCACGGGCCGGATGTGATACCGGACGGGGCGTCCGCCGATGATGACATGCCCGATGACATGCCCCGCGCCCGGGTCGGGCTTGACGAAGCTGTACAGGAAGCGCTGGTCGGGGTGGCCGGCGACGTGCTGCCCGGGGATGTCCGTCGCGAAGAGGCGTCCCGTGGAGAGCTTCACGCCGTGGACGGTCCGGTCGACGGGGAAGTAGGCGACGTCGCGCGACGGGAAGACGGCGAGGCAGCGCGGGCTGCGCGAGCCCAGGGAGATCTGCCGGGCGACCCGACCGGTCAGCGGCTCGAGGGCGTACGCCCGCGGCTGCTTCGCCGAGACGACGTACAGCGTGCCTCCCGCGAGGCAGGCGCAGACGGCGGGCTCGGGCAGCGGCACCTTTCGGATCGCAGGCTTCGGGCCCTCGGTGCGCAGCAGGTAGTACCAGGACGAATCCGCCACGATGGCCGCCACGAACCGCCCCGACGGGTCCGCCCGCAGCGCCAGGACACGCTCGGGGACCTCCTGCCCCGGCGAGACCGGCGAGAGCGCCTTGGCCTCGGGCCGGGGGGCCGGCGTCGGGACCTCGTGGCGGAAGTAGAGGATCTGCGCGACCTCCTCGTCCTCGCCGACGCGGCCGGCGAAGTCGGTGACCATCTTGGGGGGGACCCTCGCGGGATTCGTCCCGCGCGCCAGGAGGACGGCCACCAGCGCCGAGAGGTACCTGCCCCTGCTGTGGAGGCTGATGCCGAGGTTGCGGTAGGCCTTCCACCGGAGCTTGTAGCGGTCGGCGGGGTCCCTCACGACGGCCTGCGTGAACCAGAGGTGGGCCTCGTCGTTGCGCCGGAGCCGGCACAGGGTCAGGCCGAGGTTCACGGCCGCGTTGATCGTGACGGACGTGGCGGGCTTCCGCCCGTCTTCCGTAAGCGCCAGGCACTTCCGGTAGGCCTGGATGGCCTCGGGGACGCGCCCGAGGTCGCCGAGGAACAGGGCCTTCTGGAAGAGGGCGAACTCGCAGGCGGGATCCGCCCGCAGGGCCGCGTCGATCGACCTCAGGGCCTCGGGCAGCTTCCTTTGGCTTCCCTGCCGGAGCGCCTCGGCGATCCGGCGGGCGGCGGTGAGGCTCCGCGTGCCGTAGCGCTTCCTGAGGTCCTCTTGTCCCACCCCGGCCGAACAGAGCGCCAGGCTGACCACCCACGCCGCGCACGAACCACCCCGAAGCATGATTGCTCCCTTCGCACAAGTACACCCGAGGATTTGCGGGAACCACCCGATGAACCGAGGTACATTGTAGCTCGCCCACGCCGGCGCGGCCAGAGCGCGGCGGGACTTTTCCGGCGTGGCGGACGTCCGTGTCGGCGCGGCGACGCATGCCGTGAGGGCGTTGGCGGAACGCCGGCTCGCCCGCCGGATGCGCGTCGGGCTCGGAAAGGGATCATGGAGTTCATCATCGGATTCGTGCTGGGCGTTCTGATCGGTGCCGGCGTGGCGATCGTGGTGGGCGTGGTGCGCTCGCGGGCGACGGCGCGGCAGGCGGACGTGGCCCTCCAGCAGATGCGCGACACGTTCGCGGCGCTGGCCGGCGAGGCGCTCGACGCCAACGCCCAGCGCCTCACGCAGCAGGCGGCCGGCACGCTGGACGCCAAGAAGGCGCTGATCGACCAGGCCGTCCGCGCCGTCAACGAACGCCTGGAGCAGGTCCGGTCGGTCCTCCAGCGCGTCGAGGCCGAGCGGAAGCAGGACTTCGGGCAGCTCAGCAGCTCCGTCACCTCGCTGACCCTGACGGCAGGGAAGCTCCACGAGATGCTCGCCAGCACGCAGCGGCGCGGGGCGTGGGGCGAGCGGATGGCGGAGGACGTGCTGCGCCTGGCGGGCCTCCAGGAGGGGCTGAACTACACGAAGCAGTCGTCGGCCGACGCCGAGAGCGGGCGGCCGGACTTCACCTTCCTGCTGCCCAACGAGCTGAAGGCGAACATGGACGTGAAGTTCCCGCTGGAGCGGTACAAGGCCTACGTCGACGCCGACAGCGACGACGCGCGGGCCAACGAGCTGCGGCACCTCGTCCAGGCCGTCCGCAACCACGTCCGCGCCGTCGCGGGGCGGGGGTACATCGACCCGAAGGTCCCCACCGTCCCGTACGTGATCGTCTTCATCCCCAACGAGCAGATCTACGGGCTGGTGCTGTCCGCCCAGCCGGACCTGATCGACGAGTCGCTCCACCAGCGGATCGTGCTGGCCAGCCCGCTGACGCTCTACGCGATGCTGACGGTCGTCCGCCAGGCCGCCGAGCACGCCAACATCATGAGGACCGCCGACGAGGTCCTCACGCTGCTGGGGCAGTTCACCCGGGAATGGGCCCGGTACAACGAGGCGCTCGACAAGCTGGGCCAGCGGATCGAGCAGGCCCGGGACGAGTACGAGAAGGTCCGCACGACCCGCACGAACATGCTCCAGCGCCCGCTGGACAAGATCGAGGCCCTCCGCACCAGCCGCCAGCTCGACCAGGAGTCGTGAGCGTTGGGCG
>CAZXOC010000134.1:6281-18762 GCA_964642165.1 uncultured Planctomycetaceae bacterium
CTCGCGCGGGCGCGCTGGTAGCCGTTCTCCGCAGGCGGACGACGCGCAGGTCCTTGGGCGTGACGTTCTGGCCGATCGGCACGAACAGGAGCTTGGGCTCGGGCCCGTTCACGGTCAGGAGCAACTGCGACCCGTCCGGCGACGGCGCGAACTCCCCGGCCGTGTGCCCCTCGCCCAGGTCGACCTCCAGGACGACCTGCCGCCTCCCCGCGGCGTAGGTGCGCTTGCCGCCCGGCGTCAGGCGGACGAGGGCGAACTTCCCGGCCGCCGGATCGCTCGCCGGCGGCTCCGTGATCGCCGCGATGGTCCGCTCCCCCGTGTCGACCTTCCGCCCGACCATCTCGAGCGTCCAGACCTCCCGCGGCTTGACGATCGGCGTGCCGAAGAGGCTGTCGGAGCTGCCGCTCCAGAGCAGCTTGGCGCTCTTCACGTCGAAGACGCCGAAGGTGTACTTGTACCGGTACCGGCGGAAGATCGTCTCGGTGCCGAACGCCATCAGGACGGCCGCGGCGTCCGCGGAGACCCGCGCGTAGCTGGGGAACCGCACGCCCCGGTAACAGGCAGGTGCGATCTCCCCGGCCGGGATGGTGGCGACCTCCCGGCCCTTCTCGTTGAGGACCACCGTCGCGGCGAGTTCGGCCGTCAGCCCTCGCTCCCCCTCCTTCGCAAGCTGGCGCAAGGCCCAGCCGCGTCCTGCCGGGATCATCCGGGGCTGCTGCACGGTCTCCAGTTTCTTCAGGTCCGGCAGCGACAGCACGTCGTACACCTCCTCGCCCATCGGCGGGTCGGCCTCCCGGCGCGCCTCCAGGTTGGTCAAGAAGAGCGCCGGCTTGCCGTTGTATCCCGCCGGGACGGGCTCGACAAACGGGGGGATCACCTTGAGCCGTCTCCGGCGGGAAAGGACGTTCCTCTCCCGGTCCAAGGGGGCGAAGATGAACTCGTGGTCGCGAACGGGCTTGCCGGTCTTCTTGTCCAGGAGGGGCTTGCCGGTCTTGGGGTCCTTCCGCACGCCGACGTCGCGGCTGGCCTGGACCCACAGCTCCCTGCCGAGCCACCTCGCCGAGCGCAGCTGCCAGTCGCCCGGCAGCCGGTGGGCTCGGGCGGCCCCCTTCCGGACGTCGTACAGCCAAAGCACGTGCTCGTTCGGGTCCCGCTCCTGCGTCACGACCGCGACGGTCCTGCCGTCGGGGGAGTAGCCCGGCATCTCCGTCGGCAGACACCCACCCGCCAGCAGCAACCCAGCCGCCGCGAGCTCGGAAACGGTCCTTGGGGACATCATGTTCCAGCTCCCGGGTGCTCAGGCCTCGTCGTGCCTGTTGGGCTCGCGGAGCCGCGGCCGCGGGGATCAGTACTCCTCAACGCGCAGCGCGGGAATGTCTGCGAAGTGGCGGGCATCCCGCGTGATGAGGTAGTCGCCGTTGGCCAGTGTCGTGGCGGCGATAAGGACATCCATGTCCCCGACGGGGCGGCCGATGCCATGGAGGTGCGCGGTAATCTCGCCGAATCGCCGCGCCGCGCGGTCGTCGAACTCGAAGATCTCAAGGAAGCGAAGGACCCGTTCCAGCTTCCGCTCCTCCCGCTCCGGACGGCGGGATTTGCTGATCCCGACATACAGCTCCGCCAGACTGAACCGTGTCGTCGCCAGGCGCTGCTCCTGACGGGCTAGGTCCACGAGCCGGGACGTCGCCCTTGCCTTGAGCGCGCTGCCGCCCCTGCCCGCCAGGTCGAGCAGCACGGTCGTGTCGGCGCAGGCCATCAGCGCGCCCTCTTCGACGGGACGTGCCGCGCGCGAAGATGCTCCTCAATGGCCTCCGCGACGTCGTCGCCCAGCGTGAACTGCTTGACCGCCTTGCGGAACGCAGCCTCATCGAACGGCGGCGGCACGGCACGCTTGATCGTCTGGGTGAACGATTCGCCCTCGCGCTGGCAGGCCTTCAGACGGTTGTAGGCGTCCATATCGATCGTGATCGTCTTGACGGGCATGGCCGACTCCGTTTCAACGCCGCCCCTGGGTCTCGCGCCCGGGCTCGCCTCGGGGGCCCGACCGCTCCTCCGCTGATCGGATCGCCTCCCGCACGTCAACGGGCTTGCGGAAGAGGCGCTTGATCACCTGACTGAAAGACTCGCCCTCACGCTTGTGGGCCCTCAGTCGATCGTAGGCTGCCAGATCGATGGTAATCGTCCTTGTGGCCATCCCGGGGCTCCCGCATAGCGGTCCGTGCACGTACGTGCATTGTACCCGGGCGGGGCAACGCTGACAACTCGGCCCCGCCCCCCCGGCCGGGGCTAGGCGCGCGGCAGCCAGACGGTCATGGCGCCGGGGGCGCGGTTGTCCCAGAGGCAGTAGGGGACGGCCTTGATCTTCGCCGGCTTGAGCTTCGCCTCCGCGGCGGGACGGTAGAGGCGGCCCTTCCAGCCGGCGGGGGAGGGGGCCAGGCCCGTGCCCTCGATGACCGTCACGCCGCCGAGCAGCTTGCGGTCGAAGCGCGCGGTGAGCCGGGCCCTGTCCGGCAGGTGGATCGCGCGGACGGGCGCCCGGTGGTCGCACTGCTCCAGGCAGTAGACGACCGGCCCGCGCTGGAGGGCCACCTTGCCGGCGTCGGCCGCGACGGCCGGGTGCGCGGCGACGCGCTCGATCGGCATGTCCAGCGACAGGCGGACCTCGTCGCCGTCCTGCCAGCGGCGGCGCAGCTTCGCGTAGCCCTTGACCACCGGCGCGGCGAAGCGCTTGCCGTTGACCGACAGCCGGTGCTTCCGGCACCAGCCGGGAATGCGGAGCATCAGCGCGAACGCCGCGGGCCGCTCGAGGCCGACCTCGACGGCCACCTCGCCGTCCCAGGGGTAGTTCGTCCGCTGCCGAAGCGTCACGTCCCGCCGGGCGATCTCGGCCCGCCCCGTCGAGGCGGCGTAGAGGTGCACGTAGGCCGCGCCGCCCGCCGCCGAGTAGACGTACTGCGGCAGCGACGCGATCAGCCGCGCGATGTTCGGTGGGCAGCACGCGCAGCCGAACCACTCCCGCCGGTGCGGCTCGGGCTTCCCGCCGGCCGCGCGCGCGGGGGGCGCCGCGGCCAGCGGGTTGGTGTAGAAGAACCGCGTGCCGTCGGCGGAGACCCCGCTGATCGTGCCGTTGTAGAGGGCCCGCTCCATCACGTCGGCGTAGTGTGCGTCGGCCTCGATCTGGAGCATGCGGTGGGCGAAGAAGACCAGCGCGATGGCCGCGCACGTCTCGGCGTAGGCCGTCTCGTTCGGCAGGTCGTAGGTCCGCGTGAAGCCCTCGTTTCGCCCGGACGGCCCGACGCCGCCGGTGACGTACATCTTGTGCCGGGTCGCGTCGCGCCAGAGGCGCTTGCAGGCGGCCAGCAGCTCCCCGTCGTGCGTCTCGGCGGCCACGTCCGCCATCCCCGCGTACAGGTAGAACGCCCGCACGGCGTGCCCGACGACCGCGCTCTGCCGGCGCACCGGCAGGTGCGACTGGTTGTACTCGTACGTGCCCGGCCAGTACTTCTTCCGGTCGTCGCCGCGGGCCCGGGCTTCCTTGTCGTAGTAGTGGGGCCGGCGGCCTCGCTCGTCCACGAAGTACTTGGCGAGCTTCAGGTAGCGTTTCTCGCCGGTGGCGTGGTAGAGCTTGACGAGGGCCAGCTCGATCTCCTCGTGGCCGGGGTAGCCGCGCTTCTTGCCGCGCGAGCGCCCGAACGTCGCGTCGATGTGGTCGGCGTAGCGGCACAGCACGTCGAGCAGCTTGCGCTTGCCGGTCGCCTGGTGGTAGGCGACGGCGGCCTCCATGAGGTGCCCGGCGCAGTAGAGCTCGTGGCGGTCGCGGAGGTTCGTCCAGCGCTGGTCGGGCTCGACGACGCTGTAGTAGATGTTGAGGTAGCCGTCGGGCCGCTGGGCGGCGGCGATGTCGTCGATGACCTTGTCGGCGAGGCGCTCGAGCTTCCGGTCGGGGCGGGCGGCGAGGCTGTAGCCGACGGCTTCGAGCCACTTCGCCGCGTCGGAGTCCCAGAAGATGTGCGGCGGGTTGCCCCGGCCCGGCCGCCAGTTCAGCTTCCAGGCCCGCAGGCGCCCCGTCTTGCGGCACTGCCGGTACTCGATCGGCAGCGTGACGAGGCGATTGGTCTCCTGCCGGGGCGTCCAGAAGCGGTCGTCCACGGCGACGTTCTCCAGGCCAAACGATCTCATCCGGTAGGCGGGCGAGGGCATGGACGGTGGCTCCTTCTGCATCAGTCGGCGGCGGGTGCTTCGGGCGGCGGTCCGCACCGTCGGTTCGTCCGAAACGGCGAGCCCGGCCGGGCCGCGGCGGCCCGAGTTAAGGTATTGTCTTCATCCATCCGAAGACAGAGGGGAAACGTCTCTGCGCAGGCATCTCCATCCAGGAAAGGGTCGACGCATGGCCGCGTACTCTGTAAGCCCGTACGGCGAGAAGTTCAAGATCCCCGACAAGAAAGCCTACGCCGCGGAGTTCGAGCGGATGCGGGAGCTGGCGGAGGCCGCCCGCGCCGACGGCCAGGAGGTCGTCGTCGTCATGGGCGTCGGGTTCGTGGGGGCGGTGATGGCGGCGATCGTCGCCGACACGGTCCACAAGAGGGGCCGCAACAAGGGCAAGCCCAGCAAGTTCGTCATCGGCTGCCAGCGCCCGAGCACGCGGAGCTACTGGAAGATCCCGCTGCTGAACCGGGGCGAGTCCCCCGTCAAGGCGGAGGACCCCGAGGTCGCCCCGATGATCGAGCGGTGCGTCCAGGACAAGAAGACGCTGGTGGCGACGTACAACAGCGACTGCCTGTCGCTGGCGGACGTGGTCGTCGTGGACGTCCAGTGCGACTACAGCAAGCACGACCTGGGCAACATGCGCACCGGCGAGACGGAGATGACCGCCCTCGAGGCCACCATGCGGACCATCGGGCAGAAGATCGGCCCGAAGTGCCTCGTCCTGATCGAGACGACGGTCGCGCCGGGCACGACGGAGTTCGTGGCCTGGCCGATCATGAAGAAGGCCTTCGCCGCCCGGGGCCTCAAGGCCACCCCGCTGCTGAGCCACAGCTTCGAGCGCGTCATGCCGGGCAAGGAGTACGTCGCGAGCATCCGGGACTTCTGGCGGGTCTGTTCCGGCTGCACGCCGGCGGCCCGGAAGCGCGTGGTCAAGTTCCTCAAGGACGTGCTCAACACCGACGACTACCCGCTGACGGTGATGGACCGCCCGATCGAGTCGGAGACGACGAAGATCGTCGAGAACTCCTACCGCGCGACCATCCTGGCCTTCCAGCACGAGTGGAGCCTGTTCGCCGAGCGCAACGGCGTGGACCTGATCAAGGTCATCCAGGCCATCCGCGTGCGCCCGACCCACAGCAACATCATCTTCCCGGGCCCGGGGATCGGCGGCTACTGCCTGCCCAAGGACGGCGGGCTGGGCTACTGGGCCTACAAGCACATCCTGGGCTTCGAGGACCAGGACAACGTCTTCAAGATCACGCCCGAGGCGATCGACACCAACGACACGCGCGGGCTGCACGTCGCCGAGCTGACCCGCGACGCGCTGCGCAACATGGGGCGGTACATCGCCGGCGCCGACGTGCTCATCTGCGGCGCCAGCTACCGCCAGGACGTCGGCGACACGCGCTACAGCGGCTCGGAAATGGTCGTCCGCAAGCTCACCGAGATGGGCGCCGAGATGCGCGTCCACGACCCCTACGTCGAGCACTGGTACGAGCTGGAGAAGCAGGACGTCTACCCGGCGCCCGGGCACTCGTGGAGCCGCTTCTTCCGCAACCAGGAAGGGCTCAAGAACGCCTGCGTGCAGAAGGACCTCCCCGCCGCCCTGAAGGGCGCCGAGGCCGTCATCCTCGCCGTGCCCCACCGCCCGTACCTCGAGATCGAGCCCGACCAGGTGGTCAAGTGGGCCGGGGCGCCGCTGGCCGTCATCGACTGCTTCGGCATCCTCACCGACGACCGCATCCGGCGCTACTTCGAGCTGGGCTGCGAGGTCAAGGCCCTCGGGCGCGGGCACATCCAGCGCATCAAGGAGGAGGTCCGCCGGGTGGGGACGTAGCGCGGCCGCCGAAGACAGAGACTTGCACGCAGCCGCCTCGGAGGGCATCCTCCGGGGCGGCTGTCTTTCGAAATGGACCGGTGGACCGCGTCGGTGCCGACGTGGGCCGGGAAGGGAGATTCCGGATGCGAAGGACGCGGGTGCTTCTCGTTGTGCTGCTGGGGCCTGGGCTGTGCGCGGGCCCGGCGACGGCGGCGGACAAGGCGGCGGACACCACGGCGGACGCTCCCAAGCGACCGCCCGCTTCGGCCAAGGAGCCTGCCCCCCTTGGCTCGCTGAGCCGGAAGATCGCCAGGAACCTCGAACGCGGGAAGTGGAGCGCCGCGAGCAAGGCGTTCACTGCCCAGTTGTGGCAGGAGTACAAACAGGCGTGGCTGAGGAACCGGCGCGGCACGGGTTTCTCCGGCCACTGGCGCCCCGATATCAAGAGCTACGACGACTACGTGGCGAAGTACGCCATGCGCCAGCCCGCGAAAGGCCCCGCGTTGGAGGTGTTCACGGACGGCAACGGCCGGTTCATCGTCAAGCTGGAAGGCCACGAGATCCCCGCCGTGGCGCACAACCGGAGCCTGCTCGTCACGACCGGTGACGTGGTGCGCTCTCACCTCCCCGCCCCGGGCGGCAAGCCGCACGCGACGCTGGAGTACTTCCTGATCAGCCGCATCAAGGGGGAGTACTACCTGTCCTCTCCGGGCGCCCGCTCGCTCTCGGAGATGCAGAAGATCCAGCGGCTCGACGGAGAGCCCGCAGCCCAAGACGGCGGCTCCTGAGTCGCTGCCGAACGGGGGGCGGGCACATCCGGCGCGTCGAGGAGGAGGTCCGCCGGGTGGGGACGTAGCGCGGCCGCTGTAGACAGACCCTTGCACGCAGCCGCCTCGGAGGGCATCCTTCGGGGCGGCTGTTCCGTTGTGCGGGACGGTCGATCGAGGCAAGGACGCCGGCCCGGCGGGTGCCGGCGCAGCGCGCGAGGGGAGGACGGTGCGATGACGTTGCGCTTTCGCCTGCCCCGAGGCGACGACCTGTTGTGGATGCTGCTGGTCGGCGCCTTCGGGGGCGCGGTCCTCGCGTGGGGCGTCTACCGCACCTACGTGGACATGATCGTCTTCGGCGTGGTGTGCCTGCTGTGCGCCGCGCTGTTCTGCCTCCAGCCCCGGTGGGCGCGATACGCCAAGGTCGGCCTGCTGTACGTGCTGTTCGGCTGGTCGCTGTACCTCCAGGTCCGCGTGGGCTTCACCCCGTGGGGCCGGGTCGCCCTGCCGCTGGTGCTGATCGGCGCGCTGTGGGACACGTACCACACGCTGCGGGCCGACAGGTCGCCCGCCGGCGAGCCGGCGGCGGAGCCGGATGACGGCGGCGGGGGAGATGGCACAGAGGCCGAGCCGTGACCCCCACCGTCTTCGTCCTCGTGCTGCTGTCGGCGTCGCTGCACGTCGTCTGGAACGCGCTCGTCAAGAAGGCGGACAACAAGGCCTCCTTCGCCTTCCTGACCACGCTGACCGCCACGGTCTTGCTGCTCCCCCTGTTCGTGTGCCTGCGGGTCCTGTCGGATCGGCCGCTGGGCGGGCAGGTCTGGCTCTGGGCCGCCCTGTCGGGGGGCTTCGAGGCGGCCTACATCGTCCTGCTCTTCGGCGCCTACGACAAGGCCGACCTGTCGGTTGTGTACCCCCTCAGCCGGGGCATCGCGCCGCTGGTCACCCTCGCGGTCGGCGGGCTGCTGGTCGGCGATGCGGTGAACCTCTGGAGCGGCCTGGCCGTGCTTCTCGTGGTGGCCGGCGTGACCGCCGTGAGCTTCTCGTCCGGGCCCGCCTCCGCGTCCGCCCGTCGCTCCGCGGGGGTCGCGCTGGCCCTCGCGGCGGGCGTGATGATCGCCGGCTACCATCTCGTCGACCGGCGGGCGCTCGGTCCCGCCGGCGGGCCCGCCCCGACGGAGTACCTCTTCCTCATACACCTGTTCCTGACGACGTTCGTGGCCCTCTGGGTGTTCGCGCGCCGGCGCCTGCGGGCCGGCGCGTGGCGGGAGTGGAGCCGCAACCGCCGGGACGTGCTGATCGTCGGCTGCCTCGGGCCGCTGTCGTACTTCCTGATCCTCCTGGCCATGTCGCAGGCGGCGGGGAACGTCACGTACATCTCGGCGGGCCGGAACGTGGGCATCGTCATGAGCACGGCCGCCGGGGGTCTGCTGCTGCGCGAACGGATCTGCTGGCGCCGCGCCGTCGGCGCGGCGCTCATCACGCTCGGCGTGGCGGCCCTCGTCCTGCTGGGCAGGGCGGGATAGCCTCGCGGCGCGGGCGCGCTTGACAGGCGCGGTCGCGTCTGGGATGACTCGGCCGGGACCCGGCGCGCATGCCAGGCCGAAGGAGCAGGCGATGACCCCGCGTGACGTGGTCGCTCGTGCCGTGGAGTTCCGCCGCCCCGCCCGGCTGCCGATTCGCGGCTACGGCGAGGCGAGCGACTGCGTCGGCCTGGGCTGCGACGAGATCAAGCCGCCCGAGGCCGCCGGCGACGACGCGCTCGACCAGTGGCTGTGCCGCTGGGCCAAGACGGACACGCCCAACATGGGGCAGGTGAAGGGCCACCCGCTGGAGGACCTGGCCGGCATGGCGGAGTTCCCCTGGCCGGACGGCGACGATCCGCGCCGCTACGAGAACGTCCCTCGGCGCCTCGCCGAGCTCCAGGACGACCCCGACCGCCGCGACAAGTACGTCCTCACCGGCATCTTCATGATCCTATGGGAGCGGATGCACAGCCTGCACGGCTTCGAGAGCTGCATGCTCGACCTGATGGACGACCGCGCCGAGATCCACGAGCTGGCCGACCGGATCGTGGAGTACGACCTGGCCGTCGTCCGCCGGATGCACCGCCTCTGCGGCGACGCGATCCAGGGCTTCAGCTTCACCGAGGACTGGGGCACGCAGCTCGACCTGCACATCTCGCCGGAGCTTTGGCGGCAGTTCTTCTTCCCGCGCTACCGGCGGATCTTCCGGGCGATCCACCAGGCCGGGTGGCACGTCTGGATGCACTCCTGCGGGAAGATCAACAAGGCCATCCCGGGGCTCATCGAGGCCGGCTGCGACGTGATCAACATGCAGCAGCCCCGCACCAACGGCATCGAGGAGATCGGGCGCCGCTTCGCCGGGCGGATCTGCTTCGAGACCCTCTGCGACATCCAGAAGACCTTGCCTCGCGGCGATCGGGGCGAGATCCGCACCGAGGCGGAGATGCTCCTTCGCCACTGGGGCACGCCCGAAGGCGGCTTCGTCCTCGGCGACTACGGCGACCACCTCGCCATCGGCGCCACGCCCGAGACGAAGCAGTTCATGCTGGCGACGTTCCGACGGACCGACCCGTACCGAGCGCCCCGGCCGGCCTAGGCCGGCGCAGAGCCGAGCGCGGCGATTCGGGCCTTGAAGCGCCCGCCGTTCGAGCGGAGAATTGCCGGAGAGGCGATCATGAACGAGTTGTCCCGGGACCTTCTGGACGAGATCGTGCGGCGCCTCGTGGACGCCCTGCACCCCGCGGGGATTTGCCTGTTCGGCTCCCACGCCTCCGGCACCCCGGACAAGGGCAGCGACATCGACCTACTGGTGGTGGTGGACGACGGAGACGTGTCGTGTCGCGAGCTGGCCCGGAAGGGGCGAAGGAGCTTGTGGGGCATGTGCGTCCCCACCGACCTCGTTGTCTGCACGACGGAGGAGATGGAGAAATGGTCCCACGTAAGCTGTAACCTCCTTCACACCGTGGCGGAGAAAGGCCAGCGCATCTATGCCCGGGGAAGATAGGCTCATCGCGCAGTGGCTGGCGAAGGCCGCGGCGAGAGGCCGGGACCAAGCGGAGGAGTAGGCAGCTTCGGAGGGGCCTTCCAGGGAGGCAACGGCAAGCACCGGCTCGCGCTGGATACCGCGGACTTGTCGGCGGCGCAGAGCCGAGCGGGGGCTTCTGCTATACTCGGCGCATGCCCTCGACGTTCTCGCACGCCTTCGTTGCCATTGCGGCCGAGAAGGCCGTCGTCCGGAAGAAGCCGCCCTTCGGCTTCGGCCTGCTGACGATGGGACTGGCGATCCTGCCGGACCTGGACACGCTGGGGCTGCGGCTGGGCATCCCGTACGGGCACTTCTGGGGGCACCGCGGCATGATGCACTCGCTGCCCTTCGCGTTCGTTGTGAGCTTCGCCGCGTCGTGGCTGGCGGGGCGGTGGCTGCGCCCGATCTTCCGCACGTGGTGGCGGCTGTGGGTGTTCCTCCTGGTGATCATGGCCCTGCACCCGCTGCTGGACGCGATGACCAACGGCGGGCTGGGCGTGGCGCTGTTCGCCCCGTTCGACAACACCCGCTACTTCCTGCCCTGGCGGCCGATCCAGGTCTCGCCGATCGGCCTGCGGTACCTCTTCTCGCGCTGGGGCGTGCGGGTGGCCGTCAGCGAACTGGTGTGGGTCTGGCTGCCGCTGAGCGCCGCGGCCGCCGGGTGCCGTTGCGCGATCTACGCGGCTGCACGGATGCGGAAGCACGGGGGGCCGGACAGCGGGGCAACCCCCTGAGGTCGGCGGCGCCTACGCCTCCTTCGGCTCGTCCAGGCGGCGGGTGATGGTCAGGGCCCGGCGCCCGTCCGACGTGTCCAGCCGCGCGGCGAACTTCGGGATGCCCCCGATCCGCACGATCACCTCCCCGTCGGCGGCCACCTCGGTGGCGATGATGTCCCCCGGGGCGAGGTCCGCCAGCTCGCGCTCGTCGATGCCGATGTCCTCCAGGGCGGCCGTCAACTCCAGCGGCCCCGTCCCGCCCTGCGCCGCCGGCCGGGGCAGGACGGCCCCGTCGATCGCCTCGCGCCCGGCGCACAGCCGCATCGTGCCGACACGCTCGCCGACGGCCAACTCGAACGTGATCACCAGGACCCGTTCGTCGGTCGCGGCGGGCGGCGGAAGGGCCGGCTCGAGCTTCGCGCGCAGGCGGGGCTTGCCCGCCTCCGGCCAGGAACGCCCCAGCCCCATCGCACAGGCGTCGGCCAGACGGTGCAGCACGCGCCGCTCGGCGGCCGTCAACGGACGATCCGGCGCGGGGCACGTCGACGGCGCCCCACCCAGCAGGCACTCGATCGCGCCGAAGGCCAGCGCGGGCGAGAACTCCACGCACAGCTCACCGAGTCCCCGCGGCGCATCGTCGGCCTCCGGCGCCGACAGGGCATACGTGCACGTCAGCTCCTCCAGGGAGCGTGTGAAGTGGGACCGCAGCCCCTCGGCCGCGCCGGCCAGGCGAACACGCAGGTCCGCTCGAAGCAGGCTCGACGCCACGGCGGCGAAGTTGGCGGCGAAGCCCTCCGCCAGCCACCGCATCGGCTCGGACGGCCCGGAGGACTGGAGCCACTGCGCCGGCTCCTCCAGCCGGAGGGGGTCATGGGCGGCGGCCGGGCCTTCCGCGGCCGGCGGGGGGGGGACGTCCTGGTTGGCGGCCTCTGCGGCGTCAGTCACGCACGACCTCCCTGTCGTCGCTTGCGGCGGACGGCGGAACGCGTCGTCCGGCGGGCATTCTACCAGATCGCCCGTGAAGGTCACGCGCGGGATTCCCCGCGTGCCGGCTCGGGCGGGCCCGGCGGGAGGCGGCGGGCGGACCGGCCGGGGCTCAGCGCTCCCGGGCCAGCACGTGCACGTCGCCGCCGAAGGCGCGCAGCCCGTCGACGTGGTCCTGGGCCATGACCGCCTCGATCCGCGCCGTGGCCCCGGCGTAGGTCTCGGTCCGCACCCGGGCGTGCCGTGCGATGTACTGCATCAGCTTCCCGTTGGCGCAGTCGGCCTGGAGGGTCACGCGAAGCGGCAGGCCGCCGGCCCATTGGCTCACGCGCCGCCCCAGGTCGTCGGCCCCCCGGCCGGTCCGGGCCGAGAGGAAGGCCCCCTCGGGGAACTGCTGGGCCAGGACGGTGTGGACGGCGGGGTCGGTGATCCGGTCGACCTTGTTGAGCACGAGCAGCAGGCGGCTGCGATCGCAGCCCAGCTCGTCCAGCACGCGGTCCACCGCGGCGATCTCGTGGGCGACGCGGTCGTGCGAGGCGTCGGCGACGTGCAGGAGCAGGTCGGCGTGGATGGCCTCCTCCAGCGTCGCGCGGAAGCTCGCGACCAGGTGGTGAGGCAGGTCGCGGACGAAGCCGATCGTGTCGCTCAGCAGCACCGTCTGCCCGTTGCCCAGCGACCAGCGCCGGGTCTTCGTCTCCAGCGTGGCGAAGAGCTGATCGGCCACGTACGCCTCCGCGCCCGTCAGCAGGTTCAGCAGCGTGCTCTTCCCGGCGTTGGTGTAGCCGACCAGGCACGCGCAGAAGACGTCCCCCCGCGCGCGGACCTCGCGGACCTTGCGGCGGTCGATCTGCGCCAGGCGCTTCTTGAGCAGCGCCACGCGCCGCTGGACCAGGCGGCGGTCGATCTCGATCTGCTTCTCGCCCGGGCCTCGCGTGCCG
>CAZXOC010000135.1:0-18749 GCA_964642165.1 uncultured Planctomycetaceae bacterium
TCCGGCCGAAGGTCGAAGAGGCGATCGCCTGATCTTCGATTGCCGGTTCTCGGTTTGCCGTTTGTGATTGTGAAGGCGTTCGGGGGGGCGGGCGCGGCAGCGGGACGGCACGAGGAAGGGAAAGCAGAAGAAGCATGCAGATCGGTGTTTGTACTGGATTGGACGGGCTGAAGGGCCCTGTGGACGGCTTGGCGTACATCGAGCCGACCGTCGGCGGGCTGCTGTGTCCGGGCGAGGACGAGCCGGCCTTCGAGGCCGTGCTGGCCAAGGCGCAGGTGGCCCCCGTCCGCCCCGAGGCCGTCAACTGCTTCTTCCCCGGCGACTTGAGGAACACCGGCCCGGACGTCGCCGCCGCCGCCCTCGACGCGTGGGTCGACCGCGCCTGCCGGCGGGCCGCCCGCGTCGGCGTCACCGCGATCGTCTTCGGCTCCGGCGGCAGCCGAAACGTGCCCGAGGGCTTCAGCCGCGACCGCGCCAGCCTCCAGCTCATCGAGAACATGAAGCGCTACGGCCCGATCGCCGCCCGCCACGGCGTGACGATCGTCCTGGAGCCCCTCAGCCGAGACAGCTGCAACATCGTCACGACCGTGGACGAGGGCGCCGAGCTGGTCCGCGCGGCGGACCACCCGAGCATTCGCCTGCTGGCCGACACGTACCACATGGCCGTCGACGGCGACCCGCCGCAGGCCATCCGCCGCGCCGGCGGGCTGATCGCCCACGTCCACTGCGCCGAGGGCGACGGCCGCGGACCGCTCGGCGCCGTCGGCGAGGACCAGAGGCCCTACTTCCAGGCCCTGAAGGACATCGGCTACGACGGGCGGATCAGTCTGGAGTGCCGTTGGGACGACTTCGAGGCGCAGCTTCGGGCCGGCATCGACGAGCTGCGCAAGCAGTGGGAGACGGCGTAGGCGGGGCGTGGGCGTCGGCCGGCGAGCCAGCCCCCCCTCGAGCATACCGATGAACGGCGACGGCGACGGAAAACCGAAGTACCTGCGGCTGCTGGATCCCGACGCGTTGGCGAAGATCCACCGGCTGGAGCTGCTGGCTCGCGGCGTGGTGGAGGGCTTCGTCGCCGGGCGGCACAAGAGCCCCTACAAGGGCTTCTCCGTCGAGTTCGCCGAGCACCGCCAGTACGTCCCCGGCGACAACATCCGCGACCTGGACTGGCGGGTCTACGGCAAGAGCGACCGCTACTACATCAAGCAGTACATCGAGGAGACGAACCTCCGCGCGACGATCCTGCTGGACGCGTCCGGCTCGATGAAGTTCACCGGTCGACGCTCCGCCAAGGCCGGCGGCAAGGGGCTCAGCAAGTTCGAGTACGCCCAGTACCTCGCCGCCTCGCTGGCGCACCTGATGATCCACCAGCAGGACGCCGTCGGGCTGGTGACGTTCGACACGGACATCCGGCGGTACATCCCCGCCCGAAGCCGCCCCAACCACCTCCGCGTGCTCCTCCGGGAGATCAGCGAGACGAGCCCCGGGGACGAGACCGCCCTCGCGCCGATCCTCCACGACATCGCCGACCGCGCCCACCGGCGCGGGATGATGATCGTCGTCTCCGACCTGTTCGACGACCCCGAGGAAATCCTGCGGGCCCTGCACCACTTCCGCTACCGGAAGCACGAGGTGCTCCTGCTGCACGTGATGGCCGAGGAGGAGTTGACGTTCCCCTACGAGCAGTCCAGCGAGTTCCGCGACCTGGAAGTGGCCAGGCACCGCATCCAGATCGACCCCCGCGCCATCCGGGCCGAGTACCTCGACCAGGTCCGCCGCCACCTCGGCCGCATCGAGATGGGCTGCGGGCAGATGAATATTGACTACGTGCCGCTGTCCACGCGGACCAGCTTTGACGTGGCGCTGTCGCACTACCTCGCCCAGCGCAAGAGCCGGGTGCGGTAGGGCGCCGGCGGGAGCCCGGCCGCCGATCACCCGTACGAGGACGATGCGAACGACCAGATGACGTTCCTGAACTGGATCATGTTGAGCGGCCTGGGGGCCGTGGCCATCCCCATCCTGATCCACCTGCTGAACCGCAGCCGGGCGCGGGTGGTGGACTGGGGGGCGATGCGCTTCCTGGAGGCGTCGCTGGCCAGCCGCAGCCGGCGGATCCTCATCGAGGAGATCGTCCTGCTGATCCTCCGCTGCCTGGTGGTGGCGCTGGCGGTCCTGGCGGTGGCGCGGCCGTTCCTGCCGTCCCGCCCGACGGCGCTGGTGCTGCTGTTCATTCCGTCGGTGCTGGCGGCGGCGATCTGCTCGGCCCTGGCGGCGGCGATGTGGGCCAATCGCCGCGCGCGGCGTTGGCTGCTGGGGGCGACGGTCCTGCTGCTGGCCCTGCCCGTGGCCGCCGGCGCCGTCGAGCACGCCTACCAGAGCGCCCGGTGGTCCTTCGGCGGCGGCGAGAAGGACGTCGCGATCATCCTCGACGGCTCGATGTCGATGACGCTCGCCGACGCGGACGGCAAGACGAACTTCGACCGCGCCCTGGGCGAGGCCCGCGCGGTGGTGGCGACGTGCGGCCCCGCCGACGGGGTCGCCGTGATCTGTGCCGGCGCCTCGCCCCGCGCGATCCTGCCCAGCCCGACGTCCGACCGGAAGGACATCGCCACCGCCCTGGGGGATCTGGAGCCCATGGGGGGGTCGATGCGGGTGGTGCCCGCGCTGCAGGCGGCCTCGCAGGCCCTGGCGAGGGGCGGCAACCCCGCCAAGAAGATCGTCCTGGTCACCGACGGCCAGCGCATCGGCTGGGACGTCCGCACCGAGGCGAGCTGGCGCCTGCTGGGCTCGGCGCTGGCCCGCCACGTCACGCCGCCGCAGATGGTCGTCCGCACCCTCCCCGTGCCGAAGAAGACCACCAACGCGGCGATCGCGGACGTGGCGCTGGACCGGAAGGTCCTCGGCACCGACCGCGAGGTGCGGATCGACGTCAAGGTCACCTGCACCGGCTCCGAGACCGTCCGGGCCATCGCCGTCAAGCTCCTCATCGACGGCGAGGAGGCCGGCAGCGAGGAGATCAACGAGGTCCTCGCCGGCGCGGCCGAAACCGTCCACTTCAAGTACCGCTTCCACGACCCGGGTCGCCACGTCGTGGCCGCCCGGCTGGCCGGCAAGGACGACCTGGCGGGAGACAACGTCGCCGAGCGCGTCGTGGACGTGCTGGACGAGCTGCCGGTGCTGGTGATCGACGGGCGTCCCGCGGCCCGGCCGCTGGAAGGGGCCGCCGACTTCATCGACATCGCGCTGGCGCCGCCGCCCGGCGAGGACGCCCCGGGCTCCCGCGGGCGCCGCGGGCGCGACCGGCAAGCCGCCTGCCTCGTCGCCACGAAGGTCGTCGAGGCGCCCGACATCGCCTCCGTGGACGATCCCGGGCGCTACGCCGTCGTGATCCTCGCCGACGTGCCCCTGCTGCCCAAGGCCTTCGCCGACAAGCTCAGCGCCTTCGTCCGCGACGGCGGCGGGCTGCTCATCGTCCCGGGGGGCCAGGTGCGCCCGGACTTCTACAACGCCTGGGCCGACGCGCGGGGCGAGCCGGTCCTGCCCGGCAAGCTGGGCAAGCACCGCTTGGCCGCCGACAAGCCCCCGCGCCTGCTGCTGAATACGTTCAGCCATCCCGCCCTGGGCAAGGTGGCCGACGAGGACCAGTCCGACGCCGCCTCGGCGATGGTCACCGCCTACTGGCAGATCGACGCGCCCGAGCAGGACCGCGACGTCACCGTCGGCGGGCAGATCGACACCGGCGAGCCGTTCCTCGTCGAGCGGGGGCTCGGGCGCGGCTGCGTCCTGCTGGTGGCGACCGGCCTGCACCCGCGCAGCACGAACCTGCCCGCGCTGAAGTGCTTCGTGCCGCTGGTGCACGAGCTGGCCTACTACCTCGCCAGCCCCGCCAGGCCCGACGGCAACGTCGAGAGCGGCTCGGACCTGACGATCGAGCTGCGGCCCGCGGGGGCCGGCGGGCTCGGCGGCACGGGGCTCAAGGGCGAGTACTTCAGCGACGTGAACTTCCGGTCGCGAAAGCTCACGCGCGTCGACCGCCGCATCGACTTCAACTGGGGCGACAAGGCCCCGCACCGCGACGTCCGCGCCGACGGCTTCGCCGTCCGCTGGACCGGGCGCCTCGACCCGCCCCGCACGGGCACCTACACGTTCCACACCACCAGCGACGACGGCGTGCGCCTCTGGGTCGACGGCAAGCACATCATCAACGACTGGAACAGCCATGGCCCGGAGGAACGGCGCGGCCAGGTCAAGCTGACGGCCGGACAAAAGGCCGACATCCGCCTGGAGTACTACGACGCCGCCAGCGTCGCGGTGGTGAAGCTCGAATGGTCCGCGCCCGGGCTGACCCGCCAGGTCGTGCCGACCAGCCGCCTGTACAACGCCGCCGCCGCCCCGGCCGGACCCCTCGCCAAGGGCGACCGCGTCGAGGTCGAGACGCCCTCGGGCGACCGCCGGCCGGCGACCGTCACCCACGCTCGCGATCCGCTGCGGGTCAGCTTCACGGAGACGTACCAGCCGGGGCTGTACCGGCTGATCCTCCCGCAGGGCCTCGCCGACCGGTACGCCGCGATGTCGCCGGACGGCAAGGGCGTGCCGTTCGCCGTGGTGGCCTCGGGCGACGAGAGCACGCTGACGCTGCTGAGCGACGCGGACCTCGAGACGGCGCGGCGGCACGTGCTGATCGGCGTGCCGAAGGCGGACCCGGCCCAGACGCTGGTTCGCGTCGAGTCGACGAACGAGTTGACCGCCGCCGTTGCCGGCGGCATCCCCGGGCGGGAGCTGTGGCAGCTCCTCGCCCTCGTGCTGATCGGCGCGCTGGTGGCGGAGATCGCCCTGACGCGCTGGATCGCCATGCAGCGACGGACCCACAGCATCCGCCCGGTGGCCTTCGGCTCCGATGCGGTGGACGTCGAGACCTTCCGCCGGCGGGCGCGGGACCTGCTGGCGGCCGACGCCCGACCGGCGCGGGACGCGGCCAGGAGGTGAAGCGGAGACGATGCTTGCATCGGCGCCATCGAATCAGATTCCCTTTCACGGCGTGCCCGCGGCGGGCGTCGCGGGGATCTTCGTCGCCGCCGTGGCGGCGTGGGTCGCCCTGCACCTGCTGAAGGCCCGAACGCGCGGCTTGCGCCTGCGCGCGCTGCTCGCCGTCGCCCGCGTCGCCGTGGGGTTCGTGACCCTCCTGGCGGCTGCCCAGCTCGCCGGGCGCGTCCTGCTGCTGACCACCAACTGGCGGATCTGGCCGATCGCCCTGGGCGGCGCGGTCGCGGTCGAGGGCCTGCTGGGGCTCTACGGCCTGGAGCGGCGAACCGTCTCGCGCCGCGCGGGGCTGACCCTCGCGAGCCTCCGCGTCGCGATCGTCCTGGCCGTCATCACGATGCTCACCCAGCCGGTCCTGAGCTGGGAGCTGGTCCACGAGATCCAGCGGTACGTGGCGATCCTGCTGGACGAGTCGGCCTCGATGCAGGTGCCGGACCCGCAGCGCACGGCGGCGGAGAAGCTCCGCCTGGCGGAGATGCTC
This sequence comes from uncultured Planctomycetaceae bacterium, assembly GCA_964642165.1. Classification (GTDB taxonomy): domain Bacteria; phylum Planctomycetota; class Phycisphaerae; order SM23-33; family SM23-33; genus CAYRVX01. The sequence continues at coordinate 5,519 of CAZXOC010000135.1, forward strand.
TCGATCCGCGCCGCGCGGCGGTCGGTCCGCCTGGAGCAGGTCGCCAAGGACCTGGGGGCGCTGCGGCAGGAGCTGGTGGCCGTGGGCGAGGACCTCGCGCTGCTGGCCGGCGGGGACCTCGCGGCCCGGCAGAAGCAGCTCGAAGGCCGCCGCGGCGACCTGTGGCGGAGCTTCACGGACGGGCGCGAGGCGGCCGAGAAGCACGTCCAGACGCTCGCCCGAGCCCTGGACGGGATGGTCAAGCTGGACGACGGCCTGCGCAACGCCCTCCGCGACGCCAAGGCCCAGCTCGCCGTGGGCGTTCGCGACCGCCTGGGCAAGGCCGCCCGCCTCGTCGACAGCGACAACGAAACCCGCCTCGGCGCCGGCTACGAACAACTCCTCAAGCTGCTTCGCGAGGCCACGGTCGCCCTGGCGAAGCTCGCCGAGGGCCTCGAGCCGCTCGGCGAGCAGTTCGACCAGCGCGTCTTCGCGTCGCTGTCCGACGAGCAGCGTCGGGAGATCGCCGCGGCGACGGACCGGACGCGCCTGGCCCTGGCCCGCGACGTGCTGCTCTCCCGCCGCGCGGCGGACGCCGACGAGGGCGCCGCGGCGCCGAGCCTGCTGGAGCGGCTGGAGGAAGGCTACAAGCTGCGGCTGTACCGCTTCGCGGGCACGTGCGTCGAGGGGGACGTGGCGCGGCTGCGGCGGGCGTCGCCGTCGGCCAGCAGCGCCCCGGCGTCGGCCCCGGCCAGCCGGCCCGCGCGCCCCGGCGGCGGGCTCGACGAGCAGCGAACGGACCTCGCCGGCGCGATCGAGAAGGCGATGACCGAGATGTCGGACAAGCAGTTGGCGGGCATCGTGCTGCTGGTGGACGGGCGGCACAACGCCCCGCGGCGCGTCGAGCCGCTCGCGGCGCAGCTCGGGATGCAGAAGGTCCCGCTGTGCTCGGTGGTGATGGCGCCGCAGCGCCCGCCGCGCGACGCCGCGGTCGTCCACGTCCGCGCGCCCCAGACCGTCGTCGAGAAGGACAAGTTCCTGGTGGACGCCGAGCTGAAGCTGGACGGCCTGGCCGGCCAGAGCGTCGAGGTCGCCCTGTACGACGCCAAGCGCAAGGTCGCCTCGAAGACCGTCCGCGTCCCCGCCAAGGCCCAGAGCTACCGCCCGCGCGTGCAGTTCAGCGACGAGCCGAAGGGCGCCGGCCTGCACGCCTACGCCCTGCGCATCAAGGCCGCCGACGGCGAGGTCTTCGCCGACAACAACGAGTACCCCCTGACCGTCAGCGTCACGAAGGAGCGCGTCTGCCTGCTGGTGCTGGAGGACCGCCCGCGGTGGGAGTTCCGCTACATCAAGAACATCTTCGCCGACCGCGACCGCAACGTGAAGCTCCAGTACGTGCTGGCCAACCCCGACCGCATCGAGGGCCAGCACCAGCGGCTGAAAGTCCACGCCTCCGCGTCGCGCCGGGTCGGGCAGATCGAGGCCACGCTGCTGCCCGCCAGCGAGCAGGAGTGGATGAAGTTCGACGTGATCGTCCTCGGGGACACGGCGCCGGGTTGGCTCGGGGCCGAGAAGGTCGAGACGATCCGCCGGTTCGTGACCCGGCGCGGCGGGACGCTCATCGTCGTCGCCGGGCCGAACCACATGCCCCACGCCTACGCCGATACGCCGCTGGAAGAGGTCCTGCCGGTCACCTTCGAGCCGTCCGCCTCGCCCGTCGGCGGCGCGCTCAAGGTGGGCTACCGCATCGCGCTGACCGCCGCCGGGCAGGGCCACCCCGTCCTGTTCCAGAACGTCGATCCCGAGGAGAACCTCAGGATCTGGCGTTCCGTGCCGGAGATCTACTGGCGCCACCCGTCGGTGCGGGCCAAGGAGGGCACGACGGTGCTGGCCTACGCCGAGCCGCCCTCGCCGCCGGCGTTCCTGCGCCCGCCGCCGCCGGAGGAGGCGGGCGACGAGGCCGCGGCCCGCACGCGCGACGACCAGCGCCGGCGGTTCGAGCTCGCCAACGCGCTGATCGCCGTCCACAACGTGGCCGCCGGTCGCGTCATGGCCCTCGCCTTCGACCGCTCCTGGCGCCTTCGGTACCGCGTCGGCGACACGTACCACCACCGCTTCTGGGGCCAGGTCATGCGCTGGGCGACGGCCAGCAAGCTCCGCGCGGGCACCGACTTCGTCAAGCTGGGCACCGACCGCATCCGCTACGCCCCGGCCGAGCCCGTCCGCGTCCGCGCGAAGATCGTCCAGCCCGACCTCGCGCCCGTCGTCAGCCAAAGCGTCGCCGTGAGGCTCTTCCGCGGCGACCGGCCGGTCCTGCGCAAACGCCTGGAATACCGCCCGGACTCCCCCGGCATGTACGAGGCCAAGATCGAGCCCCTTGACAGCGGGACGTACCGCGTCGAGCTGGAAGCGCCCGAGGCCGAACCCATCCTCGCCGCCGACAAGGTCAAGAAGGTCGTCACCGAGTTCTCGGTGGACCCGGTCAGCAGCGCCGAGGAGCTGGAGCTGTCGGCCGACCGCGGGCTGCTGCGGAGGCTGGCGAGCCTCTCCGGCGGCGTCGTGCTGGAGCCCCACCAGGCCGACGCCGTCCTCGCCGCGCTGGGCCCGAAGGGCCTGGTCCGGCGTCAGCGGCGCGAGCTGCGGCTGTGGGACTCCTGGCCGCTGCTGGTGCTGATCGTGCTGCTGGCCACGGTGGAATGGGTGATGCGAAAGCGCGTGGGCCTGGCGTGACGCCCCCGGGCGCCCGAACGAGGAACCCCACGACGACCGGAGCGACGAACACCATGGCATCCGATAGGAGACAGCCATGACCACCGCCCTGCAGACGCACGTGGTGCCGGAGACGATCGTCAAGAAGCTCAGGGACCTGATCTGGCGGGCCCGGCTGGTGGTGGCCCTGCGCGGCGCGATGGCGACGCTCGCGACGGCCGTCGTCTGCGTGCTGGCCATCATGGCGATCGACTACTGGGTGGTGATCTTCTCCGACTGGCTCCGCTGGGTGCTGTCGATGAGCGGGCTGGGGGCCACGATCCTCGTGGGGATGTGGTTCCTCGTCCGCCCGCTGGCGAGGTCGTTCACGCTGACGGGCATCGCGCGGCTGATCGAGTCGCGCCACCCCGAGCTCCAGGAGCGGATCAGCTCCACCGTGGAGCTGCTGACGACGCGGGACGGGCCGGAGTTCCGGGGCTCCGACGCGCTGATCGCCGCGCTGGCGGACGAGGCGGTCCTCGACGCCCAGACCGTCCGCCCTTCGCGCGAGATCAACTTCCGGGCGGCCTTCCCGTATCTCGTCGCCGCGGGCGTGGTGCTGGCCGTGCTGATCTCGGTCATCGCGGTCTGGCCCGCGGAGGCCCAGCGGCTCTTCCGCCGCGCCCTGCTGGACAACGTCAGCCGCGTCTCCCACACGGCCCTCAAGCTGACCCGCGTCTCGGCGCCCGACCTGAAGGCGTGGAACCGCGACGGGCTCGACTACGTCATGATGGCCGGGCAGCGGCTGCACGTCGAGCTGGAGGTCGCCGACGACGCCGTCTCCCGCGCCCAACTGCGTCGCAGCGCCCTGGGCGGCGGCGAGGAGAACGTCGTCAGCATGACGCGCCTGCCCGACGGCCCCGAGGGGCGGCGACGCTTCTCCATCACCTGCCCGCCCGCCGCCGCGAGCTTTCGCTTCCGCGTCCACGCCGGCGACGCCCTGACCCGCCACTACCTCGTCCGCGTCGTCGAGCAGCCGGCCATCAGCCGCATCGACCTGCGCTACGAGTACCCCGCCTACACCGCCCGCGGGCCCGAAACCCAGACGTCCACCGCCGGCACCGTCGCCGCCGTCGCGGGCACGGTCGCCACCATCACCGCGCGAACCAACAAGCCCGTCACGAGCGCGGAGTTCCTCCTCGACGGCAACGCCCAGCCCAGCCGGGCGCCCGCCGAAGAGGGCGGCGCGGCCGTCTGCACGTTCCAGGTCCGCCTGACGAAGGACATGAAGACCCGCTGGTCGGCCCGCTTGGAGGACGAGTACGGCTTCCGCAACGAGCCCGTCGAGTACGCCGTCAAGGCCCTGCCCGACAAGAGGCCGCGGGTCGACGTGATCGTGCCGAACGTCACCCGGCTGAAGCTCAAGCCCACCGATCGCCTGCCGATCACCTACCGGCTGAAGGACGACGTCGGGCTGGGCTCGGCGGAGTTGCGGATCGAGGTCGACGGCCAGCCCCACGAGCCGCGGGCGCTGCCCCTGCCCGCCGCCGCCGAACCGCTCCGCCGGCACGAAGGCCAGACGCTGCTGGACCTTTCGGCCATGCCGCTGGAGACCGCACGACAGCTCACCTTCCGCCTGCGCGCCACCGACATCGTCCCACCCGAGCTCCACGGGCCTCAGGAGGGCTTCTCCGAGCTGTTCACCATCCAGCTCGACGTCGAGGCGCCGAGCTTCACCGAGCAGATCGTCCTGGCCGAGGAGCTGCGCCTCCGCGAGGTGCTCCAGGACGTCCTGAAGGAGCTCAAGGAGGCCAAGAAGGACTCCAGCCCGCTGCGCCGGATCGTGCCCAAGGCCGAGACCGTCACCGAGGCGGTCGTCACCCGCGTGGACCGGATGCGGCGTCACCTGGCCAGCGCCGACGCGATGCTGCGGAAGGTGATCGACGAGACGGCGGGGGGGATTTACGCGGCCTTCACGGAGAAGCTGCGGGGCCTGGCCGACGACCACGTCGCCAAGGCGCTGGACCTGGCGGGGCAGATCAAGCTCACCGACCGGCGCAAGGAGCGGGGCACGCTGGCCGACGAGACGGACTTCCAGGTCGATCGCTCCATCGCCATCGTCAACGAGCTGCTCAAGGAGCTGGGGGCCCTGACCGAGGAGCTGACGCGCGCGCTGGACCTCCAGGAGCTGGCCGCCGACCAGGACGAGCTCACCGAGGCCCTGGCGGACATGCAGAACCCGCCGGACGCCAACGCCGTCGAGGCGCCCGACGCCGGCACCGTCGAGCCGATGACCCCGGAGGAGTGGCGCAAGGCGCAGGAGGCCCTCGCCGACCGCATGGCCCAGATGGCCAGGGAGACCCCCGGCGCCGTCGAGGCGCAGCTCCGCGAGGACCGCCAGGAGACCAAGGACCTGCTGGCCGAGGCCCGCCGGCTCGCCCGCCAGCAGAACGAGCTGCGCCAGGACACGCAGCAGGCGACGAAGCTCGAGAGGCTCGCCGACGCCCTGGAGAAGCTCGCCGAGAAGCAGAAGCGCCTGGCCCGGCAGGCCGCCGCCACGAAGGCCGCCGCCGACCAGGCCAAGCCCATGACCCAGGCCGCCGACGAGATCAAGGCCGGGCAGCTCGAAGAGGCCATCGACAAGCAGCAGAACGCCGAGAAGGCCCTCGACCAGCGCGCCGAGCAGGGCGCCGAGGCCAAGAAGACCGAGAGCCTCGCCGACCAGGCCGACCGGCTCGCCAAGCAGCAGGAGAGCGTCGCCAAGCGGGCGGACACGGCCCGCAAGGGCCTCGAATCCGCCCAGACCAAGGCCGACGCCGCGAAGAAGCAGGGCACCGACGCCGCCAAGCAGGCCGCCCAGGCCGACCAACGCCTCGCCAAGGAGGGCCAGGGCCTCCAGCAGGCCCAGCAGGCCCTCGCCCGCAAGGCGCGGGAGATTCACCAGGCCGCCGCCGCCAACCCCGCGACGGCCAACGAGGCCAAGCGGACCCAGCCGGCCGGAGCGATGGACCAGGCCGCCCGGGAGGCCGCCCAGCGGCGGATGGACCAGGCCGCCGCCCAGGCCCGCACTGCCCAGCAGCAGGCCGAGCAGCTCGCACGCGACCTGGAGGGCGCCGCGAAGCGCGCCGCGTCGGCCCCGAAGGAGCAGCGCAACGACCAGCAGGCCCAGGCCGCCGCCCAGGCCGCCCAGCAAGCCAAGCAACTCGCCGGCGACCAGAAGGGCTTGGCCGAGCAGTTCGCCAAGGAGGCCGCCCAGGCACGCGGCGCCCGGCAGCAGGCCGCCCAGCAGGCCCAGCAGGCCGCCGCGAAGCAGGCCGCGGCGAAGCAGGCCGCCGGCGAGGCCAAGCGGCAGGCCCAGAACCTCGCGGGCGAGCAGCGGGGCCTGGCCCAGCGGGCCGCCCAACTGACCCGCCAGGCCGCCCAGTCCGGCCAGAAGGCCCGCCAGGCCGCCCAGAAGCACGACCCCACCGGCGAGATGACCCAGGCCGCCCGGGCGATGGCCTCGGCCCAGCCGCCCCAGGCCGCCGACCGGGCCGGAAAGGCCGCCGAAAAGGCCCGCCAGTTCGCCCAGGCGCTGCGTGAGGCCGCCGGCGAGGCCCCGCCCGGCGCGAAGGACCAGGCCCGCCAGCTCGCGCAGATGGCCCAGGAGCAGACCCGCCTCCGCAAGGAGGCCCAGAAGCTCCTCGGCGAGGCCAAACGCTTCCAAGAGGCCGTCACCGGCAAGGAGCTCGCCCGCCTCCAGCGGGAGCAGGCCCAGATCGCCCGCGAGGCCGGCAAGCTGGCCGACGACGTCAAGCAGACCGCGCCGCAAGAGGATCGCATGGAGACCCGCGCGGCGCGATCGGCGCAGGAGGCCGCCGCCGAGCTCGCCCGCCGCAACGTCCCCCAGGCCGCCGGAAAGGCCGCCGACGCCGGAGAGAAGCTCGGCGAGATGGCCCAGCGGTTGAGCGGCCGGCCCTCGGGCCAGCCCTCGGGGCAGCCTTCGGGCCAGCCGTCGGGGCAGCAGGTTGCCGCGAAGGGCTCGACGGCCCAGGAGCCCGAGCAGGTCGGCGACCGCAGCGTGGCGGAGGCGGCGAAGCAGGCGGCGCTGGCGGACGCGGCGGACGAGCTCGGCCGGCGTCAGCGGCAGCTCGCGCGGGAGATCAAGGCCCTGGCCGACGGCGACGCGGCGGCGATGATCGCCGCCAAGCAGGCCACCCTCGGCGAGCGAACCGCCGAGCTGGGCCAGGACGTCGGCCGCATCCAGGAGCACGCCGAGGAGTTGATCCCCGACGAGGCGGCCCGCAGGGAGGCCGCGCAGGCCGCCCGGCAGCTCGACCGCGCCCAGGCCGCCCAGGCCCAAGCCGGCAAGGCCCTCCAGGCCGGCAAACCCTCCCAGGCGCTCCGCCCCGAGGCGCAGTCCGGCCAGGCACTGACGGCGGCCGCCGGGGCGCTCGAACGGCTCGGGCGGATGCTCGCCGAGGCCGCCGCCAGGAACCGCGCGCCCGAACCCGACGCCGACAGCCAGGACGTCGCCGAGGCGTACGATTCGGCCGACGAGGCCGCCGGAACGCAGCAGGTCTCCGACGCGGCCCTGGCGGCCGAGCAGCTCAACGCCCTCGCCCAGAGCGCCATGGCGCGGGCCCGGGCGATGGGCCTGCCCATCGGGCAAATGAGCGCCATGTCGTTGGCTCAGATGCTCACCCGACCGGGCAGGACCCTCGACTCCCGCTTCGGCACGGGCATGCAGTTGACGGACCTGACGGCCGCGCAACTCGACAAGCTCGGCATCTCGCTGGCCGACTGGGCCCGCCTGCCAGGCAAGCTTCGTGACCAGGTGCTCCAGGCCGCCGCCACGCGGAGCCCGGAGGAGTACCGCCCGCTGATCCGGCGATACTTCCGCGAGGTGGCCCGCCGCGGCGGCGCCGACGAGAACAGGAAACCATGATCCCCACAGGCTCGGACAACATGCGACCCCGGCCCCGGCGCGCGGGGCGCTGGCGGGCGGCCTGTGCCGCCGCGGCGCTCGTGGCGGTCTGCGCCGGCCCGGCGGCGGCGGACGAGGCCTCGCCCGTCCTCGTCAAGTACAAGGGCAAGCTCGACCAGTCGCTAAACCGCGCGCTGGCGTACCTGGCGAAGCACCAGAGTCCCGACGGTTCGTTCGAGTCGGGGATGAGGCAGAACACGGCCGTCACGTCGCTCTGCGTGATGGCGTTTCTGGCCAAGGGGCACACCCCCGGCACGGGCCCGTACGGGGCGGTCATCAACCGCGGGATCGACTTCGTGCTGGCCTGCCAGAAGTCCAACGGCCTGCTCGTCGGGCACAGCGCCTCCCACGGGCCGATGTACAGCCACACCATCTCCACGTTGATGATCTCGGAGGTCTCGGGGATGGTGGACCCGATCCGGCAGAAGAAGCTCGACAAGGCGCTGGGCGACGCGCTTCGGCTGACGCTGGCGGCGCAGAAGCTGCCCAAGAACCGCATCCACCAGGGCGGGTGGCGCTACCAGCACACCAGCCGCGACAGCGACATCTCCTGCAGCGGCTGGGCGCTGATGAGCCTCCGCTCGGCGCGGAACAACGGCGCGCCGGTGCCGAAACAGGCCATCGACGACGCCGTCCGGTTCGTCATGAACTGCCGGTGCAGCGACGGGGGCTTCGGGTACACCGGGCCGGCGTCGCCCGGCCTGGCGCGGACGGGCACGGCGCTGCTGTGCCTCGAGCTGTGCGGGCGCCACCGCGACAAGGCCGCCGTCGGCGGCGGCGACTGGATCCTCCGAAACCTGCCCCGACGCTTCGGCGGCGGGCACTTCTACTACGGGCTGTACTACTGCGCCCAGGGCATGTTCCAGCTCGGCGACCGCTACTGGGAACGCTGGGCCGTCAACATGTACGACATGATGCTCAAGTACCAGGGCAGCGACGGTTCCTGGCCGCGGGGGGCCAGCTCCGAGGCCGCCGCCGGGCCGTGCTTCTCCACCGCCATGGGCGTCCTGGCCATGAGCGTCTCCTACCGCCAGCTTCCCATCTATCAGCGGTAGGGCCCATCCCCCGGCCGGTGGGCCGCCTCTCCCGCGCGGGAGACGATCGCGAGAGGGCCCTTTCGCGCGAACGCGCTGTCACCGGGCCTACAATGCTATGAAACGCTCCGCGCCCCAACTTGGAGAAGTACCTGGCGCTTTCAAGCGGGACGCGCGGACAGGCTCGGGCGCAAATCGGAGCGCCCGAGTTTTTTGCGCCCCGGCGGGGGAGTCGCCCCGGGGCGGGGCGTATAGTCGCCCGCGGTGCCGCCGGGCGTTGTGGGCGGCCTCGCGGATGTGCGACCGGCCCGGCGACGCCGCGGCCGCTGGCTCCGCATGGCAAAGGCGACCTGAGCGGCCCGGCCGCCTGGAGGGAAAGAGCCGCATCCACCGGCCGCAACCGCTCAACCGCGGTTTCAAGGGTAGACGGGCGATGACGGGCTCGATCCGCCGTTCGGCCGGTCGGACGATCAGCGCAACTCGATCCGGAAAAGGAGACCTGCGATGACTCGGCGAGGTTCCCTGCTGTTGCTGTGGCTGTGCGTGGGCTTGCTGCCGTATGCGGCCGGGGCCGCCGACAAGCCGCCGGCCCACGTCCAGCGGGCGATGAAGGAGATGTGGCGGCGCGGGACGTGCCTGCTGTCCTCCGTGCACAAGCCGGCGGCGAGGGAGGCGGCCCTGCCGAGCGACCTGGGCAAGACGCCGGTCCTGCACCCCCACGTCCACGCCCGCAACGGCACGATCCTCTGCTATGCCGTCGACGGCGGGACCCTCTGGGCCGCCGACGACGAGGCGCTGCACGAGGTCGATGCCGCCGCCGGCACGCTGCGCAAGACGTACGACCGCAGCGCCGGCCTGCCGGACGAGCCGATCCAGTCCATCGCCCCGGCCGGCAAGACGGTCTGGCTGGCGACGCGCGGGCACCTGGTGCGGCTGGACGTCTCGGCCGGCAGGGCCACCGTCGTCCCGGGCGTGCGGTTCGGCATGGGTCGCCTGGCGGTGAGCCCGAGCGGCGTGTGGCTCGTCAGCGACGCGGGCGCGTGGCGCCTGCCGCCCGGCGGGAAGCAATGGAACAAGCTGCCGGAGTTCCCCGGGCGGGGGCTGCTGGCCGACCAGGTCCGCAAGGGCTTCTGGTGGAACTGGTGGCACCGCAGGATGCGCGTGCTGCTGCCGTCGGTGTTCGCCACCGGCGACGGCCTGTACGTCGTCTGCATGAACCGCCTGGGGCGGTACGACCCGGGCAAGGGCACGTGGCAGGAGCTCGGCCGCAACGTCTGGCAGGCCGCCGCCGGCGGCCGCACCGTCTGGGCGCTGGTCACCGACGGCGTGCTGCGGTACGACGCCGCCACGGGAAAGACGACGCACTACCGCGCCGGGGCGGGCCCCGCCGCCGGTCGCCCCGTGGCGATGGCCGCGGGCGAGGGGGCCTTCTTCCTGGCCAGCCAGCCCGACTATGACGACAAGCCGAAGACCGGCCGCCGAGGCCAGCCCGGCGGGCAGCCCACGGGCAGCGTCAAGCTCGTCGGCGGGGGCATCAGCCGGCTCGACCTCGCCACGGGCACCTGGACGGTCACCCAGGCGATCGACGGCGTGGATGTCCGCTTCGCGACCGCCGTCCAGGCCGACGGCCGGGAGGCCTGGGCCGCCTGCATCCTCTACGACAAGATGCGCCAGCGCGGCGCCCACCCGGGCATGGCCCACGTGAAGAGCTGGCGCCCGCACGCCAGCGGGCTCGGCCTGCTGCACCACGCCGGCGAGAAGTGGCACCTCGCCCGGCGCCAGGGCCTCAAGACCGAGCGGCGGTGGGTCATGGGGCAGCGGGGCACGGTCAAGCCGGACCGCGTCGGGCCGGAGAGCGTCCACCAGCTCTGCCGCTGCGGCCGCAGCGTCTGGGGCGTCTACCGCGTCGTGCCCGAGCAGTACTACGCCGGGTACTTCATCTCGGCCGGGTGCCTGGCCGCGCAGTCGGACGGCGGCTGGAAAGGCAGCTTCGACTGCCGCACGGACGAGCTGGGCTTCGCCGGCGAGCAGCCGGAGCTCATGCTCATCTCCCACTCGCACGGGCACCGGATCGTCCTGGCCGACGGGCACCCGATCGCATTGGGCATCGAGGCCGTCGCCGGGCGGGCTTGGCTGGTCTCCGAGGCCGGGCTGTTCGTCCACGACGACGCATCCGACAAGTTCCGCCCCGTCCTGCGCCAGTCGCCGCGCGTCTACTGGCGCGCGACGGCGGCGGCCGTCGGCGGCAACTGCCTCTGGATCGGCGGCGACGGCGGGACCGTCAGCTGCCTCGATCGCCGCACCGGGCGGACCGAGATCCTCGGCGTGGCCGAGGGCCGCACCATCGAACGCATCGCCGTGGCCGGCGGCGGCGTCCTGGTCAAGACCGCCAGGACGGACGCGGTGCTGCCGGTGGGGCTGGCGTCCGCGCCGAAGCTCCCCGCCGGGGAGGTGCTGGCGTTCGACGGGAAGAAGTGGACGGCCGCGTCGGGCGCCATGCCCCGACCGGCCACGCCCTTCCGCTTCGAGAAGCAGGGGCGCAGGTACAGCAACTACCTGCGGAAGGACGGCCGGCGGGTGGCCTTCGTTAAGGGGCTCTTCCGGCCGATCGTTCTCTGCGAGGAGCCCGCGGCCGGGCGCCTCTGGCTGGGCGTCTACAGCGGCGTGGCGAGCGTGCCCCTGCCGGGGCTGGGCAAGTGACGCCCGCCCGGACGGGCCGGTGGATTCCCGCGAACGCGGCGGCATGACGGAGCACCCATGAGTGACCTGGAGAGATCGCCGAGGGGCTTCCTGCTGGTGCTGGTGACGATCACCGGCGCGGTCGTGCTGGCGCTGGAGGTGCTGGGCACGCGGGTCATCGGCACGCAGTACGGCAGCAGCCTGTACGTCTGGGCGGCGCTGATCACCGTGACGCTGGTGTGCCTGTCGATCGGCTATTGGATCGGGGGCAAGCTGGCCGACCGCCTCCCGCACGCTTGGGTGCTGTACGTGCTGGTCATGCTGGCTGGGGCGTCCGTGCTGCTGGCCCTGCCCATGAGGACGGTGCTGGGCCCGATCGCCGATGCGCTCGGCCTGGCGTGGGGCGCCATCGCCAGCGCCGGCGTGCTGTTCTTCCTGCCGCTGACGCTGCTGGCCACGGCCGGGCCCTACGTCATTCGCCTGCGGGCCCGGAGCGTCGAACGGACGGGCTCGACCAGCGGGGCCGTCTACGCCCTCAGCACGATCGGCAGCGTCGCCGGGGCGCTCGCCGTCAGCTTGTGGATGATCCCCACGCTGGGCACGCGGCTGAGCCTGCTGGTCTGCTCGGGCGCGCTGCTCGGGCTGGGGGCGATCGGGCTGGCGCTGCAAACGCGTGGCCGGGCCGCCGCCGCCGTGCTGCTGGCCGCCTTGCCCTACGTCGCCCGCGGCGCCGAGACGCCCCTGCCCGGCGAGCTGCACCACACCGAGAGCCCCTACGGCGACCTCCGCGTCATCGAGCGGGACGTCCCCGGGCGCGGGGCCTACCGCATGCTCCTGGTCAACGGCATCATGCAGACCGGCATGCCGATGGACATCGACCTGGTCGGGCCCGGGTCGATCCTCCAAACCGACAGCTACTACCTCGAACTGCTTCCGTACTTCTACGCCGATCTGGCGGCCGGGCGCAAGGGCATCCTGATCGGGCTGGCCGGCGGGATGTTCCCGCGCGTGATGGAGTTCTACGACATGGAATGGACGGCCGTCGAGATCGACCGCAAGGTCGCCGAGCTGGCGCGGGCCTACTTCGGCTACCGCGGGGAGATCCACCTCGCCGACGGCTCGATCCACGCGGTGGACCTGTCGCGCTTCGCCAACCGCGAGTCGCGCCTCCTGGCCGATCACCTCGCCGTCGGCGGCGAGGAGCACGCCGAGGCCCACAAGCCCGCCGGGCCCTACTGCGGGCGGGCCGTTATCCAGGACGGCCGCAAGTTCCTCGCCGACCTCCGCGAGAAGACGGACTTCATCGTCCTCGACGCCTACAGCTCCGACACGATCCCCTTCCACCTGATCACGCGGGAGTTCTTCGAGCTGGTCCGCCGCCGCCTGAAGGACGACGGGATGCTCGCGATCAACTACATCGGGCATCCGACGGGCGACTTCGTGACGGATTCGCTCTTCCGCACGCTGGGCGAGGTGTTCGGGGGCGACAAGCTCCGTGCCTACCGCACGCGCAGCGACGAGACGGCCGCCCAGGTCATCATCATCTTCGCCTTCCGAGGCGAGCGGCGCGAGCTGCTGCCGCTCTGGCAGAACGACTTCGCCGGCGGCGCCGACCCGCTGAGCTACGAGCTGACGCGGCGGCGCGTCGACACCGATCGCCCGCGCGGGACGGTCATCACCGACGATCACAACCCGATCGACCTCGCCCGCGCCCGGACCGCCCTCGCCTGGCGCAAGCAGACCATGGAGCTGTTGCGGTAGGGCGCAGGGTCTTGAGGAACGCGCGGGCCAAGGCCCGCCGCTAAACATCCGACGGCGCCCAACGGCGGTAGAGGGACGCCGGTGCGCCGTTTAGCGGGCCGGCTTGCCGGCCGCGTCTGCTCCG
>CAZXOC010000136.1:0-18582 GCA_964642165.1 uncultured Planctomycetaceae bacterium
CCTCGTGGTCGGGCCGGCCGTTGCCGTTGCGGTCGTCGCCCTTCCCGTCGGCGTCCACGTCGGCGTCCAGATTGTCGCCGATGCGGTCGCCGTCGGCGTCGGCCCACTCCTCGCGCTCCAGCGGGAAGGCGTCGCGCGCGTCGGGATGCCCGTCGTTGTCGTCATCGTCGTCGAGGTCGTTGGGCTTGCCGTCGCCGTCGATGTCGGGCGGCCCGGCCTCGGTGATCAGCAGGGCCAGGTCGATCTTGAACGGCGGGACGGGGAATGTCTGCTGCCCGGCCGCCGCGTCGATACGCTTCACGATGCTCCCGTCGCGGGGGTCGTACCAGTACCCCTTCGCCGCCCTCGGGACGTCCACGATGGCCTCCAGCCCGCGCGCAAGCCCACGGTCGTGGTCCCATCGATGGTGTGCCTGCCGGCCGGCGGAGCGGTCCTTCGCGCACCGGGCGCAGCCGAAGTGGTGCAGGTAGACGCCCGCACGCCTGTCGCTGCGCAGCGCATAGGCACGCACCTCGCCGGCTCGGGCGCCGCCGAGCGCGACCTTCGCCGGGCGGATGTCGGCGTCCAGGCAGTGGGCGAAGTCCTGGAGGGCGCGAACGTACTGCCGCTCCTCCGGGCCGAGCCAGATGTTCATGTGGTGCCCGTCCTTGGCGTAGGACGTCTCCCAGAAGACCAGGGCGACCTGGCTGAACAGGGCCGTCCAGCTTCGCACGCGCATGCGCCTCGCCGAGCCGGGGTCCCACACGCCGCCGATGCCCCGGGGGATCAGCTCCGCCTTGCCGCCGCCGTTGCCCTGCTCGCCGTAAACGACGGGCTTGCGGAAGCGTTTCTCCCGCGCCGCCCGGGCGACGGTGACCTGGTCGCTGGTGAGCTCGTTCTCCCGCCCGTACCAGTGCGGGGCGTTGACGTCGATACCCGCCAGCTCCGGGCGCTGCCAGCTCGTGGCGATCGGCTTGTGGTACGGGTCGATGGACTTCAGGTACGGGATCACCACGTCGTACCAGGCCTTGGGGGCCTTCTGCTCGTTCAGCAGCTCCCAGAAGTCCACCAGCGCCCCCCACCGATCGACGGAGTACTTGACGATCGCCTTGACCTTCGCCATGGCGGCCGCGTCGTCGGGATGGTCGTTGAAGACCTTCGCGAAGCCGAAGATGCCGTAGAACGTCCGGATGCCGTACTTCCGCGTCATGGTGAGCATCTCGTCGACCATGATCGCCTGCTCCCAGCGGATGCGGGCCGGCGTGGGGCTCTTGGCGTCGTAGTGGATGTCGAAGACGGGCAGCGAGAAGTTGTGCGGGCTGAAGCGCCACAGGTTGAACCCCGCCCGCGCGTGCCGCCCGAAGTGCACGTCCCAGTTGACGGGGTTCATGCTCGGCCCGCGGGCGAACATCGCCCCGGGCGGGGGCTTGGGACGGTTCGCGGCGTTATCGAGGCGGAACGGGCCCTCCATCGCGCCGGCGTCCATGGCCGAGCCGTTATGGTTGTTGTCGAAGACGCCGTCCTGGAAGCCGATCGGGAAGAACGGCGTGCCGTCCTCGAACACGAAGCGAAACCGGTTCTTCGGGTGGATGCGCACCCAGCCCTTCGAGCGAACGCGGCCCCGGACGACGCGAAAGGTCCCCCGGCCGCTCGCGGCTTCGCGCTTGGTGTTCCGAAAGACGTACTCGAAGCGCCACGCCCCCAGCTCGCTCGGCGCGTAGCGGGCCTTCCACAGGTCGGCGGGCTCGCAGGGCCACTCGGCGGTGGTCCTGCGGCGCCCGCGGCCGTCCCGCCGCTCGCGCACGACGGGCTTCTGCGGCTTCGACGAGCCGTAGAAGAAGCCGCCGACCTTGATCCGCTTGCCCGCCGGCGAGGTGAACGTCACGTCGATCGTCACATCCCACGTGGGATGCTCGTACCTGCCGTCATGCTGAAACGTCAACTCGAAGACCTGGTACGGCATCAGCCGCTGAGTGTTCTGCGTGACCTTCACGGCCAGGGCGGCGCCGGGCGCCTCCGCCGTCGCCAGAGATCCCGCCAGCCCGAGCCATGCTGCCGCCCATCGCATCGATCACCTCTCAATCATCGGCGCGAGGAGCTCGACCGCCTCGCGGAGGTAACGCTTGGGGTCTTCCCAGCACGCGCCTTCCAGTTCGACGACGTAGTCCCCGTCGTAGCCGTCCGCCGCCAGCGTGGCGGTCAGGGCGGCGAAGTCGATCTCGCCGGCGCCGAAGCCCACCGGCTCGCCGGCGGCGATGTCCTTGACGTGCACCAGGGCGACGCGCCCGCGAAGGCGCGCGCAGGCCCGGTCCCACGTCACGCCGGCCTGGTGGAAGTGGCCGACCTCCAGCAGGGCCTTCAGCCGCTCGTCGCCGGCGCCGGCGAGCACCTCGCGGACGTCGTCCACGTCGCTCAGCGCCGAGCCCTTGTGGTTCTGGATGACGGCCGTCAGCCCCAGCGACTCGCACGCGTCGAGCATCGCCGCCGCGGCGCGGACGTAGTCCGCTCGCGTCTTCGCCTTGTACAGGACGATTCCCGCGCCGACGGCGCGGGCAAACCTCGCCGCCTCGACGGCCCGGGCGAGGGAGGCGTCATAGTCCTCGCCGTCCACGGCCGGGAGGTGGAACGACGTGTAGCGCATGCCGTAGCGCCGGGCCGTCTCGACGTAGCCGCCCGGGTCGCCCGAGACGTCCAGCGCCGAGGCCACCCAGCCCGTGAAGGCCTCGTACTTCCGGAAGCCCAGCTCCGCGTGGGCGGCCATCACCTCGTCCAGCGTCCACTTCGGCGCGCTGCACGGGCTGGCGACGAGGTGCTCCAAGGCCCCCTCTGCCGCGCTCATCGGCCTTCCTTCCTGAAGTCGCGGCGGCCCGAGGAGTAGGCGACGATCATGTCGGCGTCTTCCTCGCCGATGCTCTTGGCGTGGTGCGGCACGCCGGCCGCCACGACCAGCGTGTCGCCCGGCTCGAGGACCACCCGCTCCTCGCCGACGAAGTGCTCCAGCCGCCCGCTCAGGAGGTACAGCGCCTCCTCGCAATTGCCGTGGCTGTGGGGCGGGTTGCTCCGGCCCTTGCGGATGATCACGCGGCCGAGCGTCAGTCCCGCGGCGTTGCCGACGGCCTCGCCCGCCAGCCACGTGAGGCGGCCCCAGTCGGCCTCGACCTGCCCCGCCTCGGCCTCGCCTCCCTTGAGCACGCGGAAGGTCATGGCACTCCCTTGGCGGATGCCCGCGGAATCGGCAGCCACCGCGGCCGCCAGGCCGATCATACCCGTTCCGACGGGCCGGTTCGACAAGACAGCGCTCCCATTCGCCGCCGCGCCGCGGCCGGTGGCCCAATGCCCGCGGCTCGATTCGCGGCGTTGCGGGTTCAAGGCGATTGAGGGATGCCGCGATGACAGACCAAGGCGTGACGAGGCGCGAGTTCATGAAGCAGACGTCGGCGATAGCGGCGGCCGCGGCGGCGGTGCGGGCGGCTGAGGGCGCGGAGGCAGGCAAACGGCTCAAGGGCAAGCTGCCCACGATCAAGCTGGGGAAACTCACCGTCTCGCGGCTGATCCTGGGCAGCAACCCGTTTTTCGGCTTCGCCCATCGCGGGGGCAAGAAGCTCGCCGAGGCGATGAAGGCCTACTACACCGACGAGCGGATCTGCGCCGTGCTGGACGCCGCGGCGGCGCTGGGCGTGACGGCCGTCGCCGCGCCCCCCTACCCGCGGTGGCTCAAGCTGTACCGCCACTACCTCGATCGGGGCGGCAAGCTGCGGACCTGGATCGCCCAGCCGGACCCCGACCCGCGCCGGATGCGCCGCGCCATCACTGCCGCCGCCGAGGGCGGGGCCAAGGCCGTCTTCATCCAGGGCGCCCGCGCCGACGACCAGTTCGAGAGGAAGGGCTTCGCGACGCTGCGCGGCTGGCTGGAGCTGATCCGCGGCCTCAAGCTGCCGGCGGGGATCGCCTCGCATCGCCACGACACCCACGTCGAGTACGAGCGTCGCAAGCTGCCGGCGGACTTCTACTTCCAGTGCTTCTTCCGCCCCGTCGGCGGGCAGTACCGGATGGCCGACCGGGAGGCCAACGTGGCCGCCATCCGCAAGATCGAGACCACGCCCGTGATCGGCTACAAGATCCTCGGCGCCGGGCGCCTGCCGCCCAAGGAGGCCTTCGCCTACGCCTTCGGGCACCTGCGCCGCAAGGACGGCGTCTGCGTGGGCATTTACCCGCCGGAGAAGCCTGACATGCTCGCCGAGGACGCCGCCCTGACGGCCGCCCTGTCGAAGCCCAAGCCCGCCACGGCGTGAGCGTCGAGGAAGGGGTGTCCCCGCGGCCTCGCCGCAGCCGGTGGGCCCGTCGCCCTCAGGAGAGGAGTCCCTCCAGCGCGTCCGCCGCGCACTCGCGGACCCACGAATCCTCGTCCTTCAGCGCCGCCAGGAGGGGCTCGACGGCCGAGGACGCCCCCAGCGCCCCCAACGCCTCCGCCGCACTTCCGCGCATCTCCCAATGCTCGTTCTGATCCGAAAGGATGGACACGAGTGGCTCGACGGCCGTTGTCGCCCCCAGCGCCCCCAAAGCGCACGCGGCGGACGAGCGCACAAGAGGGTTCTCGTCCTTTAGGAGCCCCAGGAGGGGCTCTATCGCAGGGCGCGCCCCCAGCGCCGCCAGCGCCCCGGCCGCGTGTACGCGAACAGCCCAGTCTCGGTGCTGCAGCGCTGCCTCGATCGCTTCGGTAGGCAAAGACGGGTCAACAGCAAGCAGGGCTTCCTCGACACGCACGCTGAGATACCCGTCGTCGGTCTTCCTCAGCGGGAGCAGCGCCTCCATAGCCGAGGACGGGGCAAGGGTGGCGAGCGCGCCCACGGCACTTCCGCGAAGGTAGGGATTCTCGCTCTCGTCCGATAACACCTGGCGCAGTGCCTGGATGCCCCAAGCTCCCTCGAGCGCGACCAATGCATCGCAGGCACACTCGCGCAGAGACACATGCTCCCGCTTGTCCGAGACCAGCGCCAAGAGCGCCTCGCGGGCCGAGGACGCCCGCTGCGCACCCAGCGCCGAGGCTGCGGCTGCGCGGAGAGAGTGATGCTCTTCCTTGTCCACTAGGATGACGCTAAGTGGGTGCACGGCCGAAGATGCCTGAAGCGTCCCGAGCGCCGAGGCGACACACGAGCGGAGCGTGTGATCTTCTCCCTTGTCCAGCAACAGCGACAGAAGTGGCTGGACGGCAGAGAATGCCCCAATCGCTCCCAACACGTCCGCCGCAAGCGCACGGACCAACGTATCCTCGTTCTTATCTGCCAGGAGGGGGAGCAACGATTCGACAGCCGAAGCGGCTCTGACCTGTCGGAGGGCCGCCAGCGCGAGCGTACGGCTGCCCCTCGACTGCGAGCTATCGCAGACGTTGGGGAGGTACCTGGCCGCGAGGCGCTGGCGGAAGTCCGTCAGGCCGATCTCCCGGCGCGCCCGACGGGCAAGCTCGCACGGCAGCCAGTCCGCCCAGTCCACGAAGGCCTCGGCGATCTCGTCCTGGAGATCGTCGGGCAGTGCATCGCCGGCCTCGGCGGCCAGCAGCGCCGCCAGCGGGATGTAACGCCGCAGGGCGCGAGCGATCTCCGGCTGGTCGTCGCCACCGCCCTCGCGGAAGACGCGCTCGACGAACTTCCGGGCCGCGACGGGACGCTTCTGGCACAGCGCCAGGTACCCCACGCCCAGGCGGAGGACCTCCTCCCAGCGGGGCTCGTGGAGGTGCTTCCAGGCCTCCGCCTCGAACCGCTCGGCGGCGTGGAGGCCCGCGGCGACGAAGAACTCCAGGAAGGTCAGGTGCAGGAACCCCCACTGGCCCGCCCCGCGCTCCAGGAAGACCTGGGCCCGCTCGCCGCAGCGGCGGAGGAAGTCGCCGGCGGCGCGCCGGGCGCCGTCGCGATCCACGCCCTTCTGCTGCACGAGGATGTCGCCCAGCGAGTCGAGGACGAACGCCTCGGGCGCCAGGCCTGCCGGGTGGTCCGCGTGGATGCGGCCGGCCAGCTCGCCGAGGAGGGGCACGGCCTCTTCCTCGAAGGAGACGGAAGGCCCGGCCTCGGCGGCGACCATCCGCCGCGCGTCGTCCCAGGTCTCGCACAGGGCGCGGGCGAACATCTCGTAGAACTGCACGCGATGGCGGGGCAGCCGCCGCTCGGCGCGGTGGACCAGCGCCAGGCCCGACAGGAGGAAGGGGTTTCGCGCCAGGGCGTGCAGGCGGGGGCTGTCCTCGACGGCCCGCAGGAGGCCCTCGGCCGCCTCCCGGCCGCCCTCGCCGGTCTCGATGCCCGTCTCCCAGCGGTGGTAGGCCCCGCAGAAGGCCTCGACGTAGCGGCGGACCTGCCCGTCGTCGAAGGGGCGCAGCGTGATCTCCGCGCCCTCGGGCAGGACGAAGCCGGCGTAGCCCACCGGTCGCGACGAGACGACAAAGCGGTTCTTCGGGTAGTTGGCGGCGAAGGTCTCGAGCCAGTCGCGGACGCCTCGGCGCTGTTCGGCGACGACCTCGTCCAGCCCGTCGAGGAGGACGAGGCACTGCCCGGCCTCCAGGCGCGCGCGAAGGAACTCACCGAGCTGCTCCCCGGAGGCCCCCACGTTGCGGCCGTGGAGGCAGGACGCCAGGGCCTCGATGACGGACGGCTCGCGGTGGTCGCGCTGCTTCATCTCGCACCGGACGCCGGCCAGCATGCCGACGCTCACCGGCAGCGGCAGCAGGCGTTCCGGCAGGCCGAGCGCCGGACCCAGCTTCAGCGGCCCGCCCGCCGCGACGACGGCCAGCCAGCGAAGCAGCGTGGTCTTGCCCGAGCCGGGCTCGCCCAGCACGACCAGCCCGCGCCGCCTGCGGAAGACCTGCTCGAATCGCTCGGTGGTCGTGGTCTCTCCGCGCCCCGCCAGGCGCACGAAGGGCAGCTCGTCGTCGCCCGCCGGCCGGGATCCCCGGGCGCGTTCCGCGGCAAGGCGCTCGGCCTCGGCGAGCGACGCGCCCGGCCCCCGGCGCCGGCGCTCCACCATCAGCGGCACGAAGACCTTCAAGATGTCCAGGCTCGGCGGCTCCTTCTTCGCCAGCCGGAAACCCACGTACCGCAGGTGGCGAACCTCCGGGCTGTTGACGTACTCGCGGACGTCCTCCCACAGGGCCAGGTCGTCCGCCGCCAGGAAGGCGGCCGGGTCCTTGCGCTGCGCCATGGCGGCCGGGTAGACGTACGCCGCCGCGCCGTCGCGGGCCGTCACGCCGAGCGGCGCCAGCTCGCGGCGGTCCTCCTCCGGCAGGCACAGCCGGACCTCCTCGCTGACGATGACGCCGTTGACCGGCGCGGCCTGCTCGAGGTGCCCGCACAGGTCGATGGCCGGGTCGGACAGCTTGCCGGTATCGGCCTTCCAGGGCACGACGGCGGCGTGGACGGCGATCCGGGCGGGGAGCTTCAGATCGATCCGGATCTGCTCCCAGATGAGCCTGGCGACCCGGTATGCCTGGACGGGCGCGGGGGCCTCCTCATCGCCGGCGAGGAACAGCATGACGCCGTCGCCCTGCCAGTGGAGCGGCTGGGCGGCCCCGGCGCAGCGCGCCACGTGGCCCACGCCGGCGAAGTAGGCATCGCGGCGGCGCCGGACCTCCTCGGCGGGCAGGTCGTCCCATTCCCGGGTCGAGCCCGCGCGGTCGACCTTCACAAAGGCCAGCAGGACGGGCCGGCCTTCCGGCTGACGCTCCCACCAGGGACCCGCTTTGTCCTCGGGGTCGGGCATCACGCGTTCGGCGGCTGGCTCCTGAGGATGACCCGGAAGTGCCCGCCTTCCAGGCGGAACTCGGGCTCGGGCAGGGCCCGGTCCCGCATCAGCCGGATCATCTCGGGGACCCCCATTCCGATGTTCTCGACCTTGTTGGACCGGTTCAGGACCGCGCAGATCGCCGGGTTGCGGCGCTGGCTGATCCCGCCGATCCGAATGCTGTCCAGGGTCAGGCGGTTGAGCAGCGTGCCCGGATTGGTCACCTCGACGCGGTCGTCGAAGACGAAGATCCGCACCTGCGACGTGGCGCGGTAGTCCCGGTGGATCACGGCGTTCCGCAGGGCCTCTCGCATGGCCGGACGCGGGATGCCGCCTTCCCGCCGGTCCCACCCCTCGACGCGCGAGGGCGCGCCGACGTGCGCGTCGAGGAAGGCGGCTGCCGCCTCCAACTGCTTGCCCAGCCGCCCGGGGATCTCCCTGCTGTCGGCGAACTCGCCGGCCATCTCCGTCCCGGCGAAGCGCACCGCGGTGATCCTCGCGTCCGGCAGCCAGGCCGATGGATCGACGCCGAAGCACAGGATCCCCGCCACCGTGGGGCGCCCCTCCGGGTCGGTGCACTTGAGGGCGTGAAGGTAGCGGGCGACGTCCGCTTCGCGGACCCGCTGGCCGTAAGCCTGCGAGAGGAACTCGTCGACGGCCCCCCCGTCCAGATCGGCGCTCGTCGCCCCGCGAACCGCCTGGTCGTCGTAGTGATAGTCCCCCGATTGGAGCAGGCTCAGCAGGTCGTCGCGCGTCGCCTCATCGGACCGGCTGCCGTAGCGACGGTAGAACTTCCCGTCGGCCTGGTAGGGCCTCTGCGGCGAGAAGCCGGGCACCTCGACGATGAGCAGGAGCGCCCCCTGGTATTCCGCCTTGTTGACGGTGCAGGCAATCGGCGGGCTGATCCGGCTGCCGGCGACCTGCGTTACCTGGATCATCAGGTCGTCCGCCTGCTTGGCATCCCCGACGCCGCTGGGCGTCCCGTCATCCTCCACGCCCAGGAGCACATATCCCCCTTCCGTGTTGCCCATCGCGGCGATCGCCTTCGCCAGGGCGTGCGGGTCCGCGCGGAAACCGCTGCGGGCAACGCCCTTGAACTCCGTCCTGGCATCCTCGCCCAGCCGGAGACGGCGCCGAATCTCCTCTTCGCTGGGACAGGCCCAACCTGCCGGCATGGCGGCTCTCCTTCCGGACCGACGCGTGCGCAACGCGGGACGGCCATACTGTATGCTGTCGGGGCGGCACAGGGCAACGATTGGAGCGGCCGACCATCGCCCCCGACCTCGATGCCGCGCCCGCCCGGCCTGGCAGAGGCTGTCAGGCAGGCGGATGGCCCGCTATGATGGATATCGGCTCGCAGCCTTGGTGGCCCGCCAGCCTGTGGACGGGCCGGGCCCAAGTGATTGGTGCGCCAAGGCACGATCCGGCGGATTCGGAAGGACAGGACCCATGAGCTTGTCAAGGCGAGGCTTCCTTCATGCCACTGCCGTCACCGCCGGTCTCGGCGTCCTTGGCATACGTGGAGACAGCATGGCGGAAACAGAGACACCCGCGACAGAGGGCCACTCGACCGTCTTCCAACTCCGCCCCGTCGGCAAGGTGGAGAAGAAGGGCAAGGCGACGGCCCTGCGGATCGACGAGAGGCACGTCAAGGCACTCAAGGGCCTGGAGGACTGGTCGCACGTCTGGGTGTTCTACTGGTTCGACAAGAACGACACCCCGACCAAGCGCGGCGTCAGCCAGGTCCACCCGCGCGGCAACCGCAAGAACCCGCTCACCGGCGTGTTCGCCTGCCGCGCGCCGGTGCGGCCGAACCTCATCGCGCTGAGCCTCTGCAAGATTGTCTCGATCGAGGGCGGCGTCGTGCAGATCGACCGGATCGACGCCTTCGACAACACGCCGATCCTGGACCTGAAGCCGTACTACCCGGCCATCGACCGGCCGCGCCAGGCGGACGTCCGCCTGCCCGACTGGATCACCCGCAAGTAGCTGCCCCGGCTCCGCCGCCGACGGCCTCCGGGGGGGCGTCGGCGCGGCGGGCGCCGTCAGCGCGCCCGGGGACTCGGCTTTGGTGCGGTGCCGGCCGGCCTCGTCTGAGGGTCCTTGGCGAGGACAGTCACGCGGGGCGGCTCGCATTCGCCCAGCCGCTTCTCCAATTCCCCCGGCCGACCGCTCTGTTGCTCGATGGACTTCTCCAACTTGTTGATCTGCTGGACGGCTTCGTCGTACCGCAGCTTCCTCTGCCGCGTGCTCGACCATAGCCTCAGCATGCCATCGGTTTGGCTGAACTTCGCTTCCAGCTCGACCGTGTCCAAGTTGAGCGTGGCCAGCTCCTCGTTCAGTTTGACGAGAACGGCGCCGCCGGCTAGCTCGACGATTTTCTCCCGCCGCTCGATCAGCCGCACCCGCGCCTCGGCGAGGCGCCCCTTGGCGGCTTGCGCCGAGGCCGTGTTCGCCACCCCCTGCCGGACCAACTGCTCCTGAAGCTCCACCTCCCGCTCGCGGATCCTGACCAGCTTCTCGAGCTCCTCCGCCACGGCGTCGCCGGCCGCCTTCTTCTCGGCCAGCACCTTGATCTCCGCGATCTTCCCCAGCGCCGCCTTCGTCCGCGCCCGCTTGCCGGCCAGCTCGAGCCGCAGCGTGAGGGCCAGGCGCCCGTGCTGCTTGATCCGGTAGTTCAACTCCTCGTAGTCCTCGGTCACCGGTACGTCCCTGCGGAGTTTCTTCTCGGCGGCCCGGGCCTTCTCCAACTCGGCACGGTCTGCTTTCAGTTGGGCTCTGGTGGCGACCAGCTCCTTCCGCAGCCCCGTTACGTGGGCGTCGTGTGCCTCCGTCAGGATCGCCTTGAGACGGCGGACGGTCTCGTCCAGGACGTCGTCGGCGATGGGCTCCTGCCCCTCCCGGAGGGTCAGCCCCATCGACAGCCACGCCGCCATCGTGCCGCGCTTCGGGCGGTACTCCTCGCGGCTCATCGGCTGGAATCGCACGGTCAGGTGCGCGCGCTGCGACGTGGGCACGCGTTCGGGCACCGCGAGGCGCTTGCGCAGGATCGCGTCCGCAAGCGTTCGGATCGCGTCGGAAGATCCGCTCCTCCCGCGCATGACCCGAGAGGCCCTCGACCAGGTGTAATGGTCAAAGAGCAGTCGCACGCGGCGGAAGGCGTGTCGCCCGGCCGGAACGTTCGACGGCCCGGGCGCGCCCGGCATATAGCCCTCCGGGGCCGCCGCCGGAGCGAGCGGAATCGCCAGCGCGAGCGTCCCGACAAGCAGGAATCGACGAAGTGTCCTCATAGCGAATCTCCTGTTGCTTTCCGCAGCGCGTCGCGGCGCTGGCGGGCCAACGTTGCCCAGAATGTCTCGGGGAACACGTCCATAACCTGCTGGTAGCCCGCGGCGGCGCCGGCGGCGTCGCCGCTCTCGTTCAGCACGATGTCGACCCGGCGGACCGTCAGGTACGCCGCCCGATCGACCTGCCGGCGGACGCGTTCCAGCGCGTCGCCGCGCCGCGCCAGCACGCGCGGCGCACCGGCACGCCGGCGCTCCATCGCCAGCACTCCCTCCACGACGGCGCTGCAAGCCTCGGCTTCGGCACGCAGGGCGCGCAGCCGGGCGCGAACGAGGGCAACCTCCTGCGCCCGGCCCTCGCCCGCGACCTGCCGCGCCGCCGGGCCAGCCGGGCGCCTCGCTCCGCCCGGGCGCGGCAGGACGGCGCACGCGGCGACGACCAGGCCCGCCGCGGCGGCGGCCGCCGTAACGCCCCAGGCCATCCGACATCGCCGACGCCCTTGCCGGCGGCGCCGCAGGACGCGCGCCCCGAAGTCCGCCGGCAGCGGCGAAGGCGCCCCGGCCGCCGCATCGGCCGCCTGGAGATGCCCCATCAGTTCGTCTTCGTTCATCGCCTACTCCTCGATGAGTCCGTTCAGCTTCGCTGCCAGGAGCCCGCGGGCCCGGTGGAGGCGGCTGCCCACGGCGGAGCGCGAGATCCCCAGCACCTCGGCGATCCGCTCCATCGGCGTCTCCTCGAGGTAGCGAAGGACCACGACCTCCCGCAGCCGGCGGGGCAGGGACCGCACGGCCGCCCGCACCGCCCGGTGCGTCTCGCGCCCCACGGCGAGCCCCTCGGGAGGCGGCGGCTCGCGCCCCCACCGGCGAGCGACCATCGTCAGCAGCTTCCGGCGGACCGCTCGGCGCCGGTGGGCGCTGCGGCACCGGTTGACGGCGATGGCCGTCAGCCACGTGGCCACGTCCGCCTCGCCGCGGAACCGCGGCAGGGCCTTCAGCGCCGCGACGAAGACGTCCTGCACGACGTCCTCGGCGCCGTCGCCCCAGCCCAGCAGCCGGTAGACCAGCCGGTGCACCCGCCCGCGGTGGCTCGCCAGCAGGGCGGCCAGCGCCGCGCGATCGTCCCGCTCGCCGCGGCGGGCGACGGAGCGGCCGGCGGGGGCAGCCTGGTTGGTGGCCGGCATCGTCAAGGTCGAACCGTTCGACATAGCCACCGCATTAGACGCCGCAGGTCCCTCGCCGTCACAGCCGTTGGTGGATTTCCGGGCACCCAGCGGGGCGATCCGGCCGCCGCGGCGCGGACACGTCGTGCGGGGCGTCAACTGTAACATATATGTAACAGCGGCACTTCCGGCCGAACCACGCCGCGGCGAGAACGTCATAGCCGTTGGACACGAACCCAACGGACACCCAGAAGGAGACGCAACATGACACACAGGACACTCACGACGGCAGCGGCGGCAACGCTGGCAGCGTTTGCCCTGACGCTCGCGGCGTTCTGGCCGGCGGAAGTCCGCGCCATGAAGGAGCGGCCCGACCTGCGGCCCGAGATCGCGCTGCCCACGCTGGCGATCGACGGCTGCCAGGTGAGCCTGCGGCGCCTCGACGGGAAGCCCGAGGCCGGCGGCCCGCCCGCGGTGGAGCTGAAGGTCGTCAACCCGACGGACCAGGCCGTCGAGCTGGAGCTGGCCGTCTCACTGATGTCGCGGCAGCCGGTCTCTCCCTTATCCCGCATGATCCCGATGCCGCGGTCTCTCTGGCAGCAGAAGTGCCGCCTCTCCGCCGCGCCGGGCGAGACCCGGCGACTGAAGCTGACGACGAACGCCAACGTCCCCCCCGGCCACACGAGCCACTTCACCCTGCGCAGCGGCAAGCAGGCGATCCACACCTCGCCGGTCGCGACGGCAGGCCGGGCCGTGCTGGGGGCCAACACGACCGCCGTCAACACGCAGCTCGCCGGCGCGGCGCTGCTCGTCCAGGCCGCGGGGAAGTGATGGCTCGCGGGCCGGTCATCCTGGGCGCGGGCGTCGGCCTGGCGGCGGGGGTGGTCGTCCTGGCGCTGGTCGCCCCGCGCCCGGCGCCGCGCGAGCCCGCCACCGGGCCGGTCCTGTCCGACTGCGGCGGCCCCATCCGCGAACTGGTCATCCAGTACGTCCCGCGGGCCGCCCCGATCGTCGCGCCGGTGTACCGTGATTTTCTCGGCAAGCTCCCGGCCGCGGTGACAGTCCACGTGGTTTGCCCGGACCGGGCCGCCTGGGCGGATCTGCGCCGGCGCGTCGGCCCGGTGGCGTGTACGCTCTCGCCGGTCTGCGTCGGCCACGCCATGAGCGCCTGGTCGCGCGATCGGTGGCTGGCGCTGTCCCCCGCGGGCGAGGCCGGGCACGCGACGCTCCTGCGCCCGCGCGGGGAGGCGGGCGCGGCGCACTGGCCCGCGCGGGCCGGCGATGCGCGGATCGCCGGCGATCTGGCCGCGGCGCTGGGGCACGACGTGCGGGCCCGGCGGAGCCGGCTGTACTTCGACGGGGGCGACGTCGTCGCCGACGGGCGCCGGGCGTTCGTCACGCCCCGCGTGGCGCTGCGGAACGTGCAACGCACCGTCGCGAGCCGCGCCGAGCTGCTCCGGGCGCTTCGCGACCACCTGAAGCGCGACGTCGTCCTGCTGGCCGAGGCCCCGGACCACCACGCGGGGATGTTCATGATGCCCGTCGGCGACGGCACGGTCCTGGTGGGCAGCCCCGCCCTGGCCGCGCGGACCATCGAGCCGAACGACCTGCTCCCGGCGTGCGGGGCGGACTTCACCGACGCCACGCAGCGCCGCTTCGACGCCGTCGCCGCGCAGTGCGCCGCCGCCGGCTGCCGCGTCATTCGTGTGCCCGTCGTGCCCGGGCGCGACGGCAGGGGCTACCTGACCTGCCTCAACGCCATCCTCGACCGGCGGGCCGGCAGGCGGATCGTCTACATGCCCGTCTACCGCGGGGCCGACGCACTCAACGCCGCGGCCGCAGAGGTCTGGCAGGGGTTGGGCTACGACGTGCAGCCCGTCGACTGCACGTCGGCGTACGCTCACTTCGGCAGCCTGCGGTGCCTGGTGAACGTCCTGCGGCGCGGCTGAGCCGGCAACGCAGGGGGCCCCCAGCGGTGCTTCGGTCTTGCCCGCGCTCGCCCGGGCTGTATCCTTCGGGGCACCAAATCCACGACAGACGGGAGAACGGCATGGCCATCGAGATCGATCTCAGCGGGCACCTCGCGCTGGTGACGGGGGCCTCGGGCGAGCTGGGCCGGCCCATCACGCGAACGCTCGCCACGTGCGGCGCCGACGTCGTCATCCACTACTTCCGCGGCGCGGACCGGGCCGAGAAGCTGCTGCAGGAGGTCCGCGCCCTCGGCGTGCGGGCGATGACCGTCCAGGCCGACGTGACCGACGAGGCCTCCGTCCTGGCGATGAGGGACGCCGTCGCCGCCGAGCTGGGCGAGCCGGACATCCTCGTCAACAACGCCGTCAGCCAGTACGAGTGGGCGACGATCCTCAAGCAGCCCGTGGCGGACTACGAGGACCAGTTCCGCTCCTGCGTGCTCCAGACGGTGCTGATGGCCAAGGCGTTCGTGCCCGCGATGATCGCGAGGAAGTACGGGCGCATCGTCGTGACCAACACGGAATGCGCGATGCAGTGCTGGCCGGGGCAGTCGGCGTACGCCTCGGCGAAGCGCGGGCTGGACGGCATCGCCCGCATCCTGGCCAAGGAGGTCGGCGAGCACGAGATCACCGTCAACCAGGTCGCCCCCGGCTGGATGATCAGCGACAAGACGCGCGCGTCCGGCAGCCAGCGCCAGCCGCACTACGACCAGAAGGTCCCGATGGGCCACCGCGGCGAGGACCAGGAGATCGCCAACGCCGTGGCCTTCCTGGCGTCGGACCTGGCCAAGTTCATCACGGGCGTGTACCTGCCGGTCTGCGGCGGCGGCGTCATGCCGCGGATCTGACGATTGCGGGTTCCGCCCGCCGCGCGCGGCAGGTGCGCCCTCGCGGCCCGCGCGCCTCAGCCCCCCGCGTCGCCCAGCTCGCGCCGGAGCCGCTCCAGGTCGGCGGCCATCGCCTTGCGGAAGGCGATCAGGTCCACCTCGTGGAGGATCAGGTTCGCGCCGAGGCGCCCCCACCGGATCTCCTGCTCGATGCCCCCGGGGTAGACCACGTGGATGCCCGCCCCGACGCCGGCGGCCCGCGCCTTGGTGAGGATGGTCTCGACGGCCCGCTCGAAGGCGGCGTCGAAGTACCGCTCCGGGATGCCCAGGCTCAGCGACAGGTCGTTCGGTCCGATCAGCACGGCGTCGAGGCCCGGCACGGCGAGGATGTCGTCCAGGGCCTCCATGGCCGGTCGGCTCTCGATGTTGACGATCAGCACCTTGCCGGCGTTGCGGCGGGCGAGGTAGTCGGCCAGGGCGCCCTCGGGCTGCTCCCGGCCGGCGAGGATCCGCCGCAGGCGCTCGCCCTTGAGCGGCGCCAGCTTGACCGCGCCGCGCAGGGCCTGCACCTGCTCGGGCGTCTCGACGTACGGCGCGATCACGCCGGCCGCCCCGCCGTCCAGCACCATGCACGCGCGGTAGGGGTCGGGGCTCGGGATCCGCACGACCGGCGCGACGCCCGACGCCGCGTACGCCCGGCACATCCACGAGAGCATCCGCCGGTCGATCGCCACGTGCTCGGTATCGATGAAGACCAGGTCCAGCCCCAGCGCAGCCGCGGCCGGCACCCAGCGCGAGGAGGTGCTGGTGACCATCGTGCCGTAGACCCGCCGGCCGGCCCGCAGGGCCTCGGAAAGCTCCCGTCCGTTCATGGTCCGTACCCTCGGTTGGCCGCTGCGCTCGAGGCGGAACCGCGCCCGCCTTCGCCAAGCCGCCATCAGGTTCGCCGATCGGGTCCCCCGGTGCCAGTCTCTTGCCCCGGCCGGGGGCGCTCGGGGAGATCGACCCGCCAGGAGGATCTTCCGGGCTGCAGGGAGGCCCGGCCTTTCAGGCCGGAGGAACTTCCGTCACAATCGCCGTATGCCGGCTCCCGGCATACCGATAGGCGAGTTGAATATGAGGTCCCTGGAACCCGCGCGTCGAAGCACAGCGTGCCGGCCCGATCGGTCAGGAGAACGAATCATGCGCAGAGCCGCCTGGCTGCCCCTGGTGCTGTCGCTTCTCGCCCCCCGCGGCGTCCGGGCCGCCGAGCACGCCCCGAGGGTGCTCTCCCCGCACAACGCCGACGCCTACAGCATGAAGACCTTCGCGCGGTTCGACCGGTGGAGGGAGCTGTCCGGCGACGCGAAGGTTTACGAGGTCTACAAGTACCTCGCCGACCGGCGAACGGGCATCTTCCCCATGGGGGCCGGGGCGTGGGAGGGCCGCGACGTGATGTACGAGTACGGCTACGTCCGCGACCCCGTCAAGATGATCAACGTGTACACATGCGGCTACTGCGACATGCTGGGACCCACGATGGAGGGGATCATGACGGGCATGGGGATCGGCCGGGCACGGACGGTGAACCTGCCCGGCTTGCACCACGTGGTGGCCGAGGTCTCCTACGGGGGGCGGTGGCACTACCTCGACCTCGACCTCCGCGGCGTCTTCCGCAGGCCCGACGGGACGCTCGCCTCCACCGAAGAGGCCCGCAAGGACGCGTCGCTCTGGAAGGGGCCGCGCGGGCCGCTGCTCTTCCCCCTGGACGACCTGCCCGCCTTGCGCCGCGCCTACGCCCGCTCCCCCGTCCAGTACCGCTACGGGGTCTGCCAGGGCGGCCACACCATGGACTACCTCCTGCGGCGGGGCGAGACGTTCACCCGCTGGTGGCGGCCGCAGCAGGACCGCTGGAACCACCACGAGTCCTACCACCAGGGAGCACGCCTGGGCATCCTCAACCGACCGCCCAAGGGCCCCAAGTGCAAGCATCCGAGCTTCACGGTCCACGGCCACGGCAACGGGCGGTTCGTGTATCGCCCGGACCTGACGAGCCAGGCCGACCTGGACGACGGCCTGTACGACGCCGCCAACGTCCGCGCCTCGAAGGCGGGCCTGACGCCCGCGGCGCCCGGCGAGGGCAGCGCGACCTTCGAAGTCCGCTCGCCCTACGTGATCGTGCCGCGGGTCGGCAAGTACGAGACGCCCGAGGACGACGTCGAGGCGTCCGTCGTGCGGATCGACGCCGCGGGGGCGAGGCTGGCGATCTCGCCCGACGGCGGCCTGACGTGGACGAAGCTCGGTCCGGCCAGCGGCGCGCACGACCTCACGCCGCACGTGGCCGGAACGTACGGGTACCTGCTGCGGATCGACCTGGCCGGCGGCCCGGGCGAGGCGCTCATCCGCTCGATCGAGGTCACGACGTGGGTGCAGTTGCATCCGGCCTCGCTGCCGTCGCTGCGCAAGGGGACCAACCGGATGCGCTACGTGACGGGCGACCACTACGGGCTGGCGACGCGGCTCGTCGAGATCCGCACCAACGGGAGCGACCGGCGCGACTTCCTGAAGGTCCTCGCCGAGCCGCCTGCGGACTTCGACCCCGCGCGCAAGACCGCCCGCGCGAAGGGACGCTTCGTCGCGAAGGTCCAGGCCCCGCCGGGCACGAAGATCGCGTGGTTCTCCGGCGGGGGCAGCTTCCGGGCACACCAGGGCGACCACGCGCCGAGGACGAGGAACTCGATGGCCTGGGCCGCCGACGCGCCGCGGGACTTCAAGCCGTTCTACCGCGCCGCCGTCCCCGCGGGGCAGGCGCACTGGCACTACAACGCCGACGTGGAGGTCCGGTTGGAGTGGCCCGCGAAGACCGTCTACATCGAGTACGTCGGCGACCCCGGCGTCAACAACCTGCGGATCTACGCCCACTGCGTCGACGACCGCCCGCGCGCGCCCACGCCCGTGACCATCACCCACCGCTGGACCGAGCGAGGCGCGCCCCGCAGCCGGAGCGTCACGGTGGCCGGCGACGAAGGGACCTACGAGATCACCGCCCACGACGACCCCCACGACGTCTCGATCGAGCTGTCCGTCCCCGGCGCCGCGGGGAAGTGAACTCGCGCCGGGCGCCCCCCCACGCGGGCGGCCGCACTTGACCACGGCCGGGCCTCCGCCTTGCCCGTCGGCTTCCCGCGAACCGCGTTCATCTCGATATGCCGCGCCGCCTGGAGCAGATCGGGCTACTTTCCCGCATGATGGCAGGCTACTTTTCCGCCTTGGTCTCGTCGTCCGCGGGCGCTGCGGGAGCCCGCGGGCCCGGCCGCTGATGCGCAATTCGGCCATCATGGCGCGGGCGGCGAAGGACTCCAAGCTCAAGAGGCGGACGCTGACGAAGCTGTACAACGAGCGCCCGACGTGGCCGAAGCCGGCCCGCCGCGAGCTGGGCGCGGCCGTCCTGGCCGCCCACGCCGCCACCGACCCCGACGGTGAGTGGCGCGAGGACTGGGCGGATGAGTGGTTCGACACCGGCGCCGGCCAGCCCCTCCCCGAAGGCCACCCCCTCGCCGCCCGCCGAGCCGAGACCGACCAGCACGTCCTGGCCAATCTCCTCCGCCTCAACCTCGCG
>CAZXOC010000137.1:0-15431 GCA_964642165.1 uncultured Planctomycetaceae bacterium
CGAGGTTGTGATCCACGTAGCTGACGGACAGCTCGGTGCGGACGCGCGGCACGCCCATGGCCTCCAGCAGCAGGAAGGCCGTCGTGCCGGTGGCGTCCTGGGTGAGCGTCTGGTCGATGCGGATGCCGATTTCGCGGCCGGGGATCAGCTCGCCGGCGACGAGGTGCCCCGAGAGGATCTTCTGGGCGACGGTCTGTGCCATGAGTGCTCCTCTGCGCGGGTCGTCGGGCCCGCCGCGCGTCAATCGGGGGCCTCGGGGCGGCCGAGGACGCGGGCCTCCAGGTCGAGCATGCGGCGCTTGACGTCCACGCCCCCGGGCGCGGAGAAGCCCCCGAGGCGCCCGTCGGCGTACGTCACCCTGTGACAGGGAACCACCAGCGGCAGAGGGTTCTTGCCGAGGATGGTCGCCACGGCGCGGGGCGCCTCGGGGCGCCCGATCTCGGCGGCCAGTCGCCCGTAGCTCGACGTCCGCCCGTAGGGGATCGCCCGGCAGGCGCGAAGCACGCGGCCGCCGAAGCTCCGCTCGGCGGGCAGGTCGCAGGCGATCTCGCCGAAGTCGACCTGGCGGGCGTTGAAGTAGTCTCGGCAGAGGCGGATGACGGCCTCGAAGGGCGCATCGTCGCGGACGCAGCCCTTGTGCTCCCAGGCCAGCAGGTCGGCGAGCTGGTCGGCCGGGTAGTGAGGCAGCACGAGCCGGCGCAGCCCCGCGGCGGTCGCCACGCCGCCCATCGGCCCCCACGCGGTGGGCCAGACGGCGCAGCATTGCTGTTGGGAAGGCTTCCTGGCCATGGGGGGAGATGATAGGCCCCGGGCGCGAGGGCATCAAGGCCCGACGGGGCCTCAGGTCCGGGCGCGCTGGGTCGCGGTCGATTCGCGCTGGAACTGGGCGGCCTTGACGCTGATCGACTGGAGGGCGTCGCGGCCCTCGGCGCTCTGGGCGAGGCCGACGAACTGGAAGCCCAGGTGCAGCTTGCCTTCGATGGCCTGGGCGTGGCGGAACTGGGCGTCGGCGTAGACGGCCTCCTCGCCGACGCCGAAGTGGACGCGGACGCCGACGGTCTCGCCGACGTCGAGCACGTCGGCGGCGTCGGCCTCACAGGCGACCTGGAAGCCCCCGGCGCTGATGTTGGCCACGCGCCCGGACCAGACGGGCTTGCCGGGGCCGGTCCCCGCCGGCTCGGCGTCGCGCCCGCCCAGCCAGAACGACGCACGGACGACGCGGTTGGGCGGCACGTCCGCGCGGAGAAACGCGCGGCGCTGCATGCGGTGCATCTTCGTCGGGCAGCACACGGACAGGACGACGGCGGCCGTGCCGTCCGCCAGATGGCCTTCCTCCGTGCCCGCCACCGTCCCCGTGAAGATGTGCTTGTGGTGCTTGAACTTGAAGCTGACGCCGGCCTTGTCGGCGGGGCGCAGCCCAAACGGCCGGCCGTCGGGGCCCTCCGGCATCTCCAGGTGGATGTGCTCCGCCTGGAGGGCGACCAGGCGGCTGCGAAGGTTCGACCACGTCCCGTTCTCCCCGCGGACCGTGATCGTCGCGGGGATGTGGCGTTCGACAGCGGCCTGAAGCACATCGTCAATCTGCTGGATGGTGAGATGCTGTAAGGTCGCCATGTTGTCGGCCTGACCTCCGGCCTGTCGCAGTTGAGTTGCCCTCGCGGCTCCGGGGCCACAGGGGGGCCTACCCTTGTTTCGGTTCCGAGCGGAGGCGACTTGAGCAACGAGCGGCGCGGCCGGAAATGGCCCGGGCGGATCACCTTACACGGCGACGGCCTGCTGCTTCAGCTCGCCGGCGCGTTCGGCGATCTTCCGGTGGATGAGCTCCAGGGCACCTGCCCCCTGCTCGTCGCCCTCGACCTGGACGAACTGGAGCCCCATCAGGGCCATTTCGCCGTCCGGGGCGCAGTGGCGCAGTTGGGCGTCGATCAGCGCGGCCTGCTCCTCCGCCCCGAACGTCACGAGGACGCCGAGCATGTCGCCCACCTCCAGGTACTTCGCCGCTTCGTAGGTGGTGCGGACCAGCATGCCCCCCTGGGAGATGTTCAGCACGCGCCCGGACCACGTCGGCGTCTCGACGGTGGCCTCCGCCGGCTGGGCCTCCCAGCCGCCCAGCCAGAACGTCGCCCGCGTCAGCTCGTCGAAGGGAAGCTCGATCCGGTCGTGCAGGCGGCGTCGGGCCTTCAGCATGCGGTCGGGTCGGTCCAGTCGCACGGCCTCGGCGGGGGGGGCGTCTTCCAGCCGGTAGGTCTCGAGGTAGCCGACCCTTCCGGCGAAGACGAACTTGCGGTGCCCGGTGCTGAAACTGACGCCGACGCGCTCGCCGATGCGGAAGCGGAAGCCCTTGGGGAACTGCCCCGGGTCCGGCTGCTCGACCCAGAGGATCCCCTTGTGCTGGGCAATCGCGCACGTGGGGAAGGTGATCCAACGCTCCCGGTACTGGACGGTCAGCGCGACGGAGAGGTGGCTCTCGCCGAGGAGCTTCAGCGCCTCCAACATCTCCTCCTGCGACAGCTCTTCGAGAAAGGACATGCCTGGACTCGCTCCGCCGCTTCGCGCCCACACCCATCTCCCGTATCCCTTCGTCAAGCGCAGGCAGGGGCTTGAGATAAATCTCCGCCGGGTCGCAGGTGCGCCCGCGCGACGGCGGGTTATTCCCCCGCGCCGTCCCCCGCGGCCAGTTCCGCCTGCATCGACTCGGCACCGGGCAGGCGCACCCCCGTGACGGCCACGATCACGCCGGGCAGGCCCCACAGGATGGGCACCAGCCTCGCCAGCAGCGCCAGGACCAGGATGGTGCTCACGCCGGAAGGGGACGCCCGGAAGAACTCCACGTACCAGTTCTCGATCCACCCGACGCCGCCCGGGGTGAGGGGCACGGCGCCGATGATGTAGATCAGCGGCACGTAGAGGAAGTACGTGTACCAGGGCGTCTGGATCGACAGGCTGCGCCCCGTCAGGGCGATGAAGCCCACGAACGCCAGGTGCGCGACGAAGGAGATCCCGACGGCCTTGACCAGGCAGCCCAGGTGGCGGCGGTACAGCCGCGCCGCGTGCCCCGCCGCGGCGATGTGATGCGCGATGGGCAGCCGCCGGTAGAGCCTCTCCAGGCGCAGCGCCCGCCGGAAGGCGGCGCTGAGCAGGAACAGCAGCAGGCCGGACACCACCACCAGGATCACGGCCACGCTGACGGCCGGAAGGCGGTACTCCGCCCAGCCTGCCGGGTCGCCCGCCAGCATCACGCCCAGCATCACCGCGGCCATCAACGCCAGCTCCACCAGGCCCAGCAGCCGATCGACGAAGACGCTGACCAGCGCCGCCGCCTTCCTGGGGGTGTGCTTCGCCGCGTAGTAGGCCTTGACCAGGTCCCCGCCGACGGTGCCGGGGACGACGGCGTTGAAGAACTGCCCGAGGAACGTCAGCCGGACCGCCTCCCACAGCGAGATGGGGATCTCCTGGATTCGCAGGAGCAGCCGCCAGCGCACGGCGACCAGCAGCAGGGAGACGCCGAAGCCCATCGCCGCCAGCCCGGCCAGGGGGACGTGGATCTCGCGAAGGCTCGTGACGAAGCCCGGGCGGATCACCTGCCGGCTCGACGGCATCGGCTCGAACTCCGTGACGCCGCGCAGTTCCACCCGGCGCGACCAGGGCGGGCCGAAGCGAACGCGCAGCCGCTGCGGCGCCTCGGCGGTGGGCAGCGCGGCGAGCACCGTGCAGGTGCCCCCGCCGGCGCGGAGCTGGGCGTAGTCGCGCCAGTGGACCCGGGCGACGACCCAGATCAGCAGGCCCGCCGCGAGGAGGGCCTTCCCCGAGAGAATCACCAGCTTGCGTTTGGTCGTGACGTTGTCTCCGTCAGGTGGCGAGGCGGGATTATACCGTCGGCGCCCGCGACGGGGAAGGCGGCTCGCCGGCGGCTTTGGGCTTACCCGCGCCGCGGCCTCATGATAGAATGCCAAGCGGCGTCGGACGGTTCGGCGCGGGTTCCCGCACGGCATCATCCTTGGCGCACATGGGCAGCACGCCGACACTGGACGTACCCGGCTACCAGGTCATCCGCTTCCTGGGCAGCGGTGCGCGGAGCACCATCTGGCAGGTGCGGGACCGCCAGACGCACGACGTGCTCGCCCTCAAGCGCGTGGTCAAGCGCACCCTCTCGGACGTGCGGTTCCTCGAGCAGGCGATCAACGAGCACGACGTCGGCTCGCAGCTCGACCACCCCGGCATCCGGCACATCTACGGCATGCGGCGGGTCAAGCGGTGGCTGCGCCTCCGCGAGGTCCACGTCATGATGGAGTTCTGCGAGGGCCGAAGCGTCCAGGAGGACCGACCCCAGGACATCCGCGCGGCGCTGCGGATCTTCCTGAAGGTGGCCGCCGCCCTGGCCCACATGAACGCCCGGGGCTTCGTCCACGCCGACACGAAACCCAACAACATCATCGTCTCGCTTGACGGGGTCGTGAAGATCATCGACTTCGGCCAGAGCTGCCCCGTCGGGACCGCCAAGTCGCGCATCCAGGGCACGCCCGACTTCATCGCGCCCGAGCAGGTCCACCGCCGCCCCGTGGACGGGCGGACCGACGTGTTCAACTTCGGCGCGACGCTCTACTGGACGCTGACGGCGCGCCCGATCCCCACCGTGCTGCCGAAGGACGGGTCGCTCCCGCTCGGCGCGGCGCAGCGGGTCGCGCCGCCGAGCCGGACCAACCCCGGCGTGCCCGACTCGCTCGACAAGCTCGTGACGGACTGCATCGAGCCCCACCCGCGCCGGCGCCCCGCCTCGATGAACGAGGTGGGCTCGCGGCTGGACCTCATCGCCAAGCAGCTCGCGCGCCCCGGCGACGACGAGACGGATTCGTGAGGGCACCGTGACCGAGGCCTGCGCCGACATCCTCCGCGAGGCGGCCGACCTGAACCGGCAGGACACCCGCCGCGACGGGAACACGGTCGTGCTCGGCGGCGGCGTCGAGGTCGTCGTCGCCGGCGACCTGCACGGCCACCGGCGGAACCTCGAGCGGATCCTCGCCTACGCCGACCTGGCCAACCGCCCGCACCGGCGCCTGATCCTCCAGGAGATCATCCACGGGCCGCCGGACCGGCAGAGCGGCCACGACCTCAGCATCGAGGTGCTGCGGCGGGCGGCCCAGGCGAAGCTCGCCCATCCCCGCCAGGTGCTCTTCCTGCTGGGCAACCACGACGTGGCCCAGGCGACGGGGCGCGAGATCACGAAGGCCGGCCACGGCGTCTGCCGGGCCTTCGTCGAGGGCGTCCGGCACGCCGTCGGGCGCGAAGGCGCCCTCGAGACGCTCGAGGCCCTCGACGCCTTCCTCCTGTCCATGCCCATCGCCGCTCGCACGCCCGGCGACGTGCTGATCTGCCACACGCTGCCGACGCCGCAGCGGATGCACCTGGCCGGCGAGGACGTCCCCGACGGGCCGTACGACGAGTCGACCCTGTGCCGCGGCGGGAGCGTCTACGAGTGGACCTGGGGCCGCAACCAGACGCCCGAACAGGTCGATCGCCTCGCCGAGCGCCTCGGCGTGACGTTCTTCGTGCTCGGCCACCGCCACATCCGCTCGGGATACGAGCTGATCGGCCGGCGTGCGATCATCCTCACGGCCGAGCACGACCGCGGGTGCGTCCTGTGCCTCCCCTCCGACGCGCCGCTGACCGCGGCGGACGTGCCCGGCTGCCTCCGACCGATCGCCCACCTGGGCAAGCAGGCCTGAGGACGCATCCGAGCAGGCACGCCATGACAGGACTGACCGGCAAGCAGAAACGCTTCCTTCGCGGGCTCGGCCAGCGGCTCGAGCCCTCGGTCGTCCTCGGCAAGTCGGGCATGACGCCGGCGATCGTGGCGGCCGTGGGCGAGCAGCTCTCGCGCCGGGAGCTCATCAAGGTCC
This sequence comes from uncultured Planctomycetaceae bacterium, assembly GCA_964642165.1. Taxonomy (GTDB): domain Bacteria; phylum Planctomycetota; class Phycisphaerae; order SM23-33; family SM23-33; genus CAYRVX01. The sequence continues at coordinate 5,898 of CAZXOC010000137.1, forward strand.
GCCTGCCCGCCGGGCCCGGGCGCGCGCGCCGGGCGAGCGCCGAGGCCCTCGCCGCCGCCGCGGAGGCAAGCTGCGCGGGCGTCGTCGGGCGCACGGCGCTGCTGTACCGCCCGAACCCGGACCTGCCGGCACGCGAGCGCCTCGCCCTGCCGTAAGGCGGACTCCCCGCGCCGCCGGCCGCCCTTGCGAATTCCCACCCAGATTCTTCTTGACGTATGTGTTGTAGGCGCGGGCACGCCGGACGGGCGGGTGGTCCCTGAGCGCGGTGCGGCCGCGAGCGCTGTCCCCACCCACGCGGATGGGGCCGCGCACTCCGCGACCGTGGCAGCCTCGCGGCCGGGTGGACATCGGCGCGGGGGGCGTCTATCATCCGGGCCAACGCCGGCGGCGTTTCGTGACGATACTCACGATAAGGGACGAGAGCATGGCCACCTACACCATGGGATTGGACTACGGCACGAACTCCGTTCGCGCCCTGCTGGTCAACACGGCCAACGGGCGGGAGATCGCCACGGCCGTGTGGAACTACGCCCACGGCACGGAGGGCGTGATCCTCTCGAACGACCCGAACCTGGCGCGGCAGCACCCGGGGGACTACGTCCGCGGCACGAAGGTCACCCTCCGGCGGGTGCTGGCGGCGGCCAGGCGGAAGGTCAAGGGCTTCCGCGCCGAGCAGGTCATCGGCATCGGCCTGGACACGACGGGCTCGACGCCGCTGCCGGTGGACGCCACGGGAGAGCCCCTGGCGTTCCGGAAGGCCTTCGCGAGGGACCCGGCGGCGATGGCGTGGCTGTGGAAGGACCACACGTCCGTCGCCGAGGCCGAGGAAATCACCGCCCTCGCGCGCAAGCGGCGCCCGCGGTACCTGGCCAAGTGCGGCGGGACGTACTCCAGCGAGTGGTTCTTCAGCAAGATCCTGCACTGCCGGCGGACGAGCGCGAAGGTCTTCCGCGCCGCGGCGACATGGGTGGAGATCGCCGACTGGATCCCCGCGATGCTGACGGGGACGGAGTCGCCGGAGGCGTTGACGGTGGGCGTCTGCGCGGCCGGGCACAAGGCGATGTACAACGACGACTGGGGCGGCTACCCGGACGCGCGGTTCCTGGCCGCCCTCGATCCGGCGCTGGGCGACCTGCGCAAGCGCCTGAAGGCGAAGGCCCACACGATCGACCGGGCGGTGGGCGGCCTGACGGCGGCGTGGGCGAAGCGGACGGGCCTGCCGGCGGGCATCCCGGTGGCGGTGGGGGCCTTCGACGCCCACCTCGGCGGCGTGGGGGCGGGCATCGCGCCGGGCACGCTGGTCAAGATCATCGGCACGAGCACGTGCGACATGATGGTGGCCCCGACGACGCGCCCGCTGCCGGACATCCCGGGGCTGTGCGGGATCGTCCGCGGCTCCATCCTGCCGAACGCCTGGGGCATGGAGGCGGGGCAGTCCGCCGTGGGCGACATCTTCAACTGGTTCGTCAACTACGTGCAGCCCGGCGGCAGGAAGGCGGGCGGGCACGAGGCCCTCACCGCCCAGGCCGCCCGGCTCAAGCCCGGGGCCTCCGGGCTGCTGGCGCTGGACTGGAACAACGGCAACCGGACGATCCTGGTCGATCAGCGCCTCACCGGGCTGCTGCTCGGCCAGACGCTCTACACCACGCCGGGGGAGATCTACCGCGCCCTGATCGAGGCGACGGCCTTCGGGGCGCTGACGATCATCAACCGCTTCGAGAAGTACGGCCAGCGGGTCCGGCAGATCGTCAACTGCGGGGGCATCGCGGAGAAGAACCCGCTGGTGATGCAGATCTACGCCGACGTGACGGGGCGCCCGATGAAGGTCTCGCGTTCGGCCCAGACCTGCGCGCTGGGCGCGGCGATCGCGGGCGCGGTGGTGGCGGGCAGGAAGGCCGGGGGGCACGGCAGCGTCCGCGCCGCCCAGAGGGCCATGACCGCGCTGAAGGCCAAGGTCTACCGCCCCGACGCCGGCGCCCACAAGGTCTACCGGGAGCTGTACGCGCTGTACCGCCAGCTCCACGACGCCTTTGGGACGACCGGCTGGAAGGGCAACTGCCACAACGTCATGAAGCGCCTCCTGGACCTCCGCGCGAAGGCGAGAATCTGACACCCCCACGGCACACGGGGGTTTGATACAATGGATTGTCGGATGCGTCCGGCAGTTGGAATGGGAGTGTCGCCATGAACTTAAAGCGTCTCTGCATTGCCGCCGCGGCCTTGTGCGCGGCGTGCGGCTGGGCCCGCGCCGGCGAGGGCCTGGCCGGGGTGGAGTGGGACGAGCTGACGAAGGCCGTCCGGGCCATCCAGCGGGCCGGTTCGACCGAGGAGGCGATGGCCGCTTACGCCAAGGGCTGCACGGTCAACCGCCAGGACGCCAAGCTCCAGGACGCGTACATGCGCCGGATGCTGAAGTTCGGGCGCCCGGACGTGGCGTACTACCCCGCGCAGGAGCTGACGAAGCTCGACGCGAAGAACGGGGTCGCCTGGGGCGTGATCGGCTACACGCAGGCCCGGCGCAAGCAGTACCTCCCGGCGTTCGTCACCTGCATGAAGGCCGCCGACCTGGCGAGGGACAACCCGTCGATCTGCCAGAACGCCGCGCAGTTGCTGGCCTGGTACGGCGGCGCGCAGCGGGCGCCCGTCCGCGCCGACACGGCCGAGCTGGCCAAGAAGTTCAAGTCCTCCTCCTACTCCGGGCAGATCTTCGCCGCGGCCTACAAGAAGGCGCGGGCCAGCTACGCCAAGCTGGACCAGGAGAAGGACGCCAAGAAGAAGGAGGCCACCGTCGTCGAGCAGGAGGCCAAGAAGCTCGACGCCGAGGTCAAGAAGCTGAAGGACAACCTCCGCTCCCGCGGGAGGACGTACGATTCCGAGAGGCGCCGTCTCCACCAGGCCGAACGCAGCATGGCCCATGCCGAAGACCAGATCCGCCGGTCGCGCGACTACCGGTCGCGCCAAAGCGCCGAGCGCCGCCGCGACCAGCTCGCCCGCCAGATCCGCGACACCAGGCGCTCGCTGAGCCGGCACTACAGCGAGGGCAAGAAGATCCGCACCCAGTTGGACGGCATCGAGAAGAAACAGCGGAGCAAGCGATCGCAGGCCAACCGCATGCTCCGCGAGGCCGAGGCCGTCGCCCAGGGCATGCCCAGCGCGTTCACGTGGCAACCCCCGGCCGTCGACGGCGTCGTCACGCCCGACGCCACGCTCGCCAAGGTCAAGCCGAAGAGCACCGGCAAGACGACGCCGAAGTCCTCCTACCTGGTCCCGACGAAGGCCACGAAGCCGGCCGCCGCCCCCGCCGTGTCGCTGTCCCAGAAGCTGGCGGAGGCCGAGGCCGGAGACAAGCTCTCCCTCGCCAAGATCTGCATGGACAGCACCAACGCCCAGATGCGCGCCAAGGCCAAGCAGCTCCTCCAGGACATCCTCGCCAACTACTCGAGCACGAAGGCCGCCGGCGAAGCGGCAGAGCTGATCAAGAAGCTGCCGTGAGCCCCGGGCGGGCTGTCGCTCCCTTCTTCCGCGCGGCGCGGCCGGGCGAGCGCGCGGCTCCATTGTGTTGACCCGAGGCGTGGCGTCCGTGACAATGCGCGGCCGGTGGGGGCCCTGGATGAGCGAGCGATGCTGGACGAGCTGAAACGGCGTGTCTGCGAGGCGAACCGGGCGCTGGCGGCGTCCGGGCTGGTGACGGAGACGTGGGGCAACGTCAGCGGGCTCTCGCGGGACGGCGCGCACGTGGTCATCAAGCCGAGCGGCCTGGCGTACGAGGCCCTGACGCCGGAGCAGATGGTGGTGGTTTCCGTGGAGGCCGGCGAGGTCGTCGAGGGCGACCTGCGTCCCAGCAGCGACACGCCCACGCACGTGGAGCTGTACCGCGGGCTGGCGGGCCTGGGCGGCGTGGTGCACACGCACAGCCTGCACGCCACCGCCTGGGCGCAGGCGGAGCGCCCCATCCCGCCGCTGGGCACGACGCACGCCGACTACTTCTTCGGCGCCGTGCCGTGCACGCGCGCGATGACGCCCGAGGAGATCGGCTCGGATTACGAGGCCAACACGGGCAAGGTCGTCGTCGAGCGGTTCGGCGAGTTGGACCCCAAGGCGATACCCGGCGTGCTGGTGGCGCATCACGGCCCGTTCGCCTGGGGCGACTCGCCCGAGCAGGCCGTCCACAACGCCATCGTCCTGGAGCACCTGGCCCGGCTGGCGAGCCTGACCGTGGCGATCGACCCGTACCCCCGGGCCGTCTGCCGCGCCCTGCTGGAGAAGCACTACCTTCGCAAGCACGGGCCCGGGGCGTACTACGGGCAGCAGGCATAGGTCCGCGCGGGCGGATGGCCCCGCGCGACACAGGAGAGCGATCATGGCCGGTCTGGGCGTGAACATCGATCACGTGGCGACGATCCGGCAGGCCCGGCGTACCATCGAGCCGGACCCGCTCTGGGCCGCCGTGGAGGTCGAGCTCGGCGGCGCCGACTGCATCACCTTCCACCTGCGGAAGGACCGCCGGCACATCGACGACCGCGACGCCGAGCGCCTCCGCGGCAGCGTCCAGGGAAAGCTCAACATGGAGATGTCCATGGACGAGGAGATCGTGGCGATCGCCTGCCGCCTGCGGCCGGACCAGTGCACGCTCGTGCCCGAAAACCGCCAGGAGATCACGACCGAGGGCGGGCTGGACGTGATCGCCCACGCGGCCCGCACGGCGGAAGTGACCGCCCGCCTCCGCGACGCCGGGGCCGTCGTCAGCGCGTTCATCGACCCCGCGCGGGAGCAGATCGCCGCCGCGAAGGAGGTCGCCTGCCACGCCGTCGAGATCCACACCGGCGCGTACGCCAACGCGTTCCTGGAAGGCTTCTCGCCGTCGGCCGAGGCCCGGACCGCCGCCGCGCTCGAGGAGATCCGCCAGGGCCTGCAGGCCGCCCTCGCCGCCGGCCTGGTCGTCCACGCCGGCCACGGGCTGACCTACCGAAACGTCCGACCCGTCGCCGCGATGGAGGGATTCGGCGAGTTCAACATCGGGCACTCGATCATCAGCCGCGCCGTCTTCGTCGGCCTGCGCCAGGCCGTCGCCGAGATGAAACGCCTGGTCGAATAGGCGGCGGTCGCACGCTGATTACGGCGGTCGCTGCGCCGGAGCCTTGACGCGGCCGGCGAGTTCCGTATCCTCTCGCTCACTTCGGCAGCGACGCAGACGAAAGGCAGGACACGATGGCAGAGAGAATCAAGCTTGGCGGCTCCTGCGTGGCGATCGTCACGCCGTTTCGGGGCGGCGAGGTCGACTACGACGCGCTGGGGCGGCTGATCGACTTCCAGATCGACGGCGGCACGCAGGGGCTCGTGCCGTGCGGGACGACCGGCGAGAGCCCCACCCTCAGCCACGACGAGCACGACCGGGTGATCGAGTTCACCGTCGAGCGCGCCGCCGGACGCGTGCCCGTCATCGCCGGCACGGGCAGCAACTCGACGGCCGAGGCGCTGCGCCTCACCCGGCACGCCAAGGAGGCCGGCGCCGACGCCTGCCTGGTGGTCAACCCCTACTACAACAAGCCCACGCAGCACGGGATGTTCGACCACGTCGCCCGCCTGGCGGAGGCGTCCCTGCCGATCGTGCTGTACAACATTCCCAGCCGCTGCGGCATCGAGCTGGCCGCCGAGACCATCGTCCGCATGTACGAGGAGATCGACATGGTCGTCGGCGTCAAGGAGGCCACCGGCAAGCTGGACCTGGCCAGCGCGATCGCCGCGGCGTGCGACATCACGATCCTCTCCGGCGACGACTCGCTGACGCTGCCGATCGGCTCGGTCGGCGGGCGCGGCGTCATCAGCGTGCTGGCGAACATCCTGCCCGCCGAGGTCCGCGCGCTGTGCGACGCGATCGCCGCGGGGGACCTGGCCGCCGCGCGGGCGCAGCACCTGCGTCTCTTCCCGCTCTTCAAGGGCATGTTCGTCGAGACCAACCCGATCCCCATCAAGGCCGCCCTGTCGATGGCCGGCCTGATCGCCAACGAGCTGCGCCTGCCCATGACGCCGCTGTCCGAGGCGCACCGCGCGCCGCTGGAGAAGCTGCTCGTCGACTTCGGCATCGAGGCCACGGCGTAGGGCGCCCGCCGACGGGGCACGGCGCGCCCATTGCCGCCCGGGACGTTCCCCCTATAATCGACCCGCGTCGGGACCGACGCACTTCCGCGGTGCCAGGGACGGGCCATGCGCCTCAGCACGGGCATTCTCCTGTTGACGTTCGCCGCCGCGGCGGCGGGCCTGGTCTGGTCGATCCGCGCGGTCGAGTCGGGGGGCACCCGGGACGGCAAGCGGGTGTACGTCTTGGCCGCGTGGGGGGCCGCCCAGGAGGCCGACGAGCTACGGACGCTGGTGGTCGACCCGATCAACGCGGCCGCGCGGGACTTCCGCGTCCGCCTCGCGCCGATTCCCAGCGACTATGCCACGAAGCTCAGCACGATGATCGCCGGCGGCACGCCGCCGGAGTTCTTCTACCTCTCGCAGGAGCACGTGGCGGCCTTCGCCGCACAGGGCGCCCTGGCGGACCTGACCGACCGGATCGAGCGCGACAACGAGCCGGTCACCGACCTGTCGCAGTACTACCCGAGCGTCCTGGAGCAGTACCGCCACGACGGGCGGCTGTGGGGCCTGCCGTGGATCGCCCAACCCGTCGTGCTGTACTGCAACGTGCGCCTCTTCCGCGAGGCCGGCGTGAAGCTGCCGGACAAGTCGTGGCGGTGGCGTCACTTCGTCGCGGCGGGCAAGCGGCTGACGCGCGACCTCGACGGCGACGGGCGGATCGACCAATGGGGCTTCATCCAGAACGGCTGGCCGCCGTGTGCGATCTGGGCCTGGCAGAACGGCGGCGAGATCGTCGACCGCCGCACCGGCCGCCTGAACCTCTCCGACCCGCGCGTCGCCGAGGCGATGGACTTCTACGCCGGGCTGATCCACCGGGACCGGATCGCCCCGCCGCTGTCGATCGTGGGCGAATCGGGCTTCTCCGAGATGTTCCGCGCCGGCGAGGTGGCGATGTTCATGGGCGGCGCGGCCGACGACCTGGACCGCACCGAGGGCCTGGAGGTCCGCGTGGCGGAGCTTCCGGCCGGACCGACCGGCCTCCGCGCGACGTTCGCCTGGTCGGCCGGGCTGCACATGAGCGCGGCGGTCGCGGACCGCGACGCCGCCTTCGAGGTCTACAAGCGGATCCTCGACCGCATCCAGCGGTGGAAGGTTCCGGCCCCGCGTCGGCCGCTGGCGGCGCGGCTGGAGGAGTTCGAGCCGCGCAAGGCGGCGGCCGCCGACGTCATCCGGGCGGCCATGGAGACCATGCGGACCCCGCACGCCCACCCGCGGCAGAGCGAGTTCGAGACGCTCTTCTGGGAGGAGTTCGAGGACAAGCTCCTGCGGACGGGCGAGCCGGCCGCCGACCTCGCCGCGCGCGCAGCGCCCGTCCTGGAGCGCCTGCGATGAGCGGCCACCTGGGCACGCTGCTGCGCTTCGTCTGCCTGGCCGCGGCGCTCGCCTGCGCGATGGTCCTGTGCTACCGCCTGCTGCGGCGGCTCCGCTGCCGGGAGGAGACCGCCGCCGGGTACGCCTTCCTCCTGCCATGGCTGATCGGCGTGGCCGTCTTCTCCCTGCTGCCGATGGGCATGTCGCTGGTCCTGAGCTTCACGCGCTACGGCGTGCTGTCGGCGCCACGGTGGGTCGGCTGGGCCAACTACGGGCGGATCCTCGCGCCGGACCCGATCTTCCTCGAGGCGGCCGCCAACACGGCGATCTTCACCCTCTTCAGCGTCGTGCTGGGCATCGCCGCGTCCCTGGCGGCGGCGGTGCTGCTCAGCCTCGACGCACGCGGCATGGGCGTCTGGCGGGCGATCTACTACATGCCCTCGGTCATCCCCGCCGTCTCGACGGCGCTGCTGTGGCGGTGGATCTTCGTGCCCCAAGGCGGGCTGGCCAACGGGCTGCTGGGTTGGCTTCATCTGCCGCAGCCGGGGTGGTTCTCCGACCCCCGATGGGTCCTGCCGGCGTTCGTGATCATGAGCCTCCAGGGCGCGTGCGGGAACAACATGGTGATCTTCCTGGCGCGGCTGAAGGGCATCGACGTGCAGCTCTACGAGGCGGCGGCCCTGGACGGGGCCGGGGCGTGGTCGCGGCTGTGGCACATCACGCTGCCGCAGCTCTCGCCGGTGGTGCTCTACCACCTGGTGATGGGGCTGATCGGGGGCCTGCTGATCTTCACGCAGCCGATGTTCATCCGCACGCCCGGGCGCAGCGGGCTGTTCTACGTGCCGTACCTGTACCGCACGGGCTGGCAGGAGCTGCGGATGGGCTACGCCTGCGCGCTGAGCTGGGTGCTGTTCGTGGCGTTGATGCTGCTGACGATGGTCGTGCTCGCCACGTCCCGGCGGTGGGTGTCGTACGAGCAGTCGGACGTGCTGACGCGCACGACGGGGCGCGTCGTTTCGCCGGCGGGCCTGCGCCGCGCGCTGTGGTACACGGCCATCCTCCTCGGCGGCGGCGTCCTGGTCCTGCCCGTGCTGTGGATGGTCTCCACGTCGCTCAAGGCGCCGGCGGACCTGCTGTCCGTGCCGCCGCGGCTCGTCTCCTGGCCGCTGCGCTGGTCGAACTACGTCGAGGCGTGGCGGGCCCTGCCCTTCTGGCGGTTCCTGGGCAACTCGATCTTCGTGACCGTGCTGGCCATGGGCGGCGAGGCCTTGACGGCCGGGCTGGTGGCCTACGGCTTCGCGCGCTTCCGCTTCCCCGGGCGGCGGGTGCTGTTCGTCCTGCTGCTGGCGACGCTGATGATCCCCGGCATCGTCCTGATGGTGCCGGTGTTCCTGATCTGGCGGCAGCTCGCCCTGGTGGGCCAGTTCGACCCGCTGGTGCTGGGCTCGCTGCTGGGCGGCGGGGCGCTGTTCGTGTTCATTCTCCACCAGTTCCTGCGGACGCTGCCGCGCGAGCTGGAGGAGGCGGCGCGCCTGGACGGGGCCTCGCACGCGCGCGTCTTCTTCCAGATCATCGTGCCGATCTCGCTGCCGGTGTTCCTGGTGGTGCTGCTGATCGCCTTCCAGGCGCACTGGAACGACTTCCTCGGCCCGCTGCTGTACCTCAACGAGCCGGACCGCTACACGATGACGATGGGCCTGCACTTCTTCCAGGGCGCGACCATGGGCGAGGCGCCGAAGTGGCACTGGATGATGGCCGTCACGACGCTGATGGCGATCCCCACCGTGGCGATCTTCTTCTTCACGCAGCGGAGCTTCTTCGAGGGCCTGCGGACGGGCCGCCGGACCGGCGCGTGATCGCGCGTCACTTCGGCTTGGCGAGGCCCTCCAGCAGCTTCCTCGCCTCGGCGGCCTCCTTCGTGTCCGGGTAGCGCCGCACGAGGTCCTGAAGCATCTTCGCGCCCTTCTCCCGCAGGCCGGCGCCGAGGTACATCCGGGCGACCTTGAGCTGCCTGGCGGCGGGGCTCTCGGCGGGACGGGGCGCCGGCTTGGGCTTGGGCTTGGGCCTCTCGGCGGGCTTGGGCGT
>CAZXOC010000137.1:15531-18562 GCA_964642165.1 uncultured Planctomycetaceae bacterium
GCGGGCTTCGGCTCGGGCGCCGTCGCCTTCGCCAGCGGGTTGACGTACTCCCGCTTGCCGGGCGGGATCGACAGGTCCATGATCAGCCGCGAGATCGGCACGTGCCGCACCTTCAGCTTCGCGGGGGGCTCCCGGTGGATCACGCGGACGCCCTGGACGTTCCTGGCCTTCGGCCACGGATGCAGCACCGGCGGGCGCAGGCGGTCGTCCTCCTGCCAGGCCACCGCGTCGGTCGCCTCCAGGAAGTGCCCGTCGTGCCACTTCGCGCCCTGGGCGTTCATCACGCGGAAGGCCCAGCCGGTGGCCGCCAGGCAATCGAGGCTCTTGTAGCCGCGCGTGCAGTTGGAGCAGTCGTAGAAGACCCACCCGGCATCGGGGAAGTAGGCCTCCAGGTAGGCGTGCCCGCCGCCGCCGAGGAACGTGCCGCTGACGGCTTCGGCGGGGACGCCCATGCTCCGCAGAAGGGCGCAGGCGAGGTTGGACATGCCCCCGCAGTTGCCCTGGCCGGTCGACAGGACCGTGTCGGACTCCGTCGGCGAGCCGCTCTTGAACTTGACGTGGTCGTCGACCCACGCGCAGGCGAGCTCCACGGCCTCGGAGGCGTAGCGGGCCTTGCGGGCGATCGCCTTGCCGGTCGCGACGACCTGGGCGTTCTCGCCGTTGACGGCCTTGCTCGCGGCCAGCGACGCGGCGAGACGCTCCCGCACGGCCTCCGGATAGGGCAGCTTGGCGGCCGTCGCAAGCGTGTTCAGGCAGGTGATCTGAACGGCGAGCCTCTGCTCCACCGCGATCCTCTCCACCTCCGGCGCGTTCCACGTCAGCTCGAAGTTGCGCCGGCGCATGCCGAGGTCGTCGGCCGTGACCTTGATCTCGTCCGGCTCGACGCTGTAGGTGAACTTCGACTGCAGGATGACCTGCTCGTTCGTCGCGCCCCAGAAGCTCATCATCGCCGGGATCCCGGCCGTGTTCCTGCCGCCCTTGACGACAGGAATCTCATACCTCCGAACCACGATCACCTTCCGCGTGTCCCTGGCCCGGGGGAAGAGATAGGTTGCCGCCGGCGCGGCTGCGGAGGCGGCCGCCATGCAGGTGACAAGGGCAATGCGTGAGACGGTATTCATCGTCCGACCTCCCCGGTTTCCCTGCCCGTCCCAACGGGCAGCCGATGACCCCATTGCACAGCAAAGTCCGTCGGCCCGCAAGGGTTTCCCCGCGCCGCGGGTCAGGTCGTCGCGGCGAGCTCGCCGATCGTCTGGCGATAGAGGTGCGCCAGGCCGACGACGTGGACGGCCGGGCTGTGATTCTCGTGGATGTACTGGATCGCGCTCTCGGCCAGCGACCGCGCCGAGGCGTAGTCGTCCAGCATGGCGGCGAGCTTGACGGTCAGCTCGGCGGCATCCCCAGGCGCGAACGAGATGGCCGTCTGCCCGTCGCGGAGGAAGTCGTTGGCCCCCTCCCCCGCGGCGGCCAGCACCGGCACGCCGGCGGCGATGGCCAGGAGCGACCGCACGTCGACGGCCGTCTGCACGACGGGGGAGACGTAGACGTCGGCGGCCTTGAAGATGCCCGTGAGCTGCCCGAGGGGGTGGCAGTCGGCGAAGGTCAAGTGCTCGGAGAGCTTGAGCTCCTCGGCGCGCCGGCGGAGGCGGCGTTCGGCCGGGCCGCTGCCCAGGATGAAGAAGACGCAGTCGAACTTGCGCAGGGCCAGTTCGGCAAAGGACCGCAGGACGGCGTCGAAGGCCTCGACGTCGGCCAGGGGCCCGCCGGCGATGATCGCCGCGCTGTGCCTCGGCTCGTTGAAGCAGGTCGGGCGCCGGACGTGGTGGACGCCCGGGCGAAGGAGGCGGACCTGCTCGCCGGGACCGATGCCGCCGGATAGCAGCGCCCGGCGGACGGGCTCGGAGCCGGCCAGGACCGCCGCCGCGTGCCTCGCCGGATCGCCCAGCCGCTGCGCGTCGCCGAGCGAGTAGCTGGCCAGCACGTACGGCAGGCCCGTCGCCCGGGCCAGCGCTCGCGTCAGCCGCGCTGCCGAAGCGTCCAGGGCGTGCAGCAGGTCGATCTTCCGCTTGCGCAGCTCGCCCGCCAGCCCCTCGACCACCGCGTGCCGCGGGCCCCACCAGCGGACCTCCGGGCAGCGAGCCACCTCGCAGGGAACCGACGCCAACGGCTCGGCGCCGCCCGGCGCCGGGCAGAACACCACCACGTCCACCATCTCGTCCATCAGCCCGATGGCCACCGGCTGGAGGAGGCAGGCGTACAGGTCGAAGGTATCGCGGCCGGCGATCCACGCCGCCCGGACAAGACGCGGCTGGCGCGGGTCGCCTTCGTCTTCCGGCGTGTCGGGCATGTGCGTCATTCTACGCCGACGCCGGCGCCATCGGAAGAGCGGCCAGCGGGACCACGAGCGGGGTGTCCGGACCGGCAGGGCGGTCTTGCCGCGGCGCTCGGTATCCGTGGTCGTTTCAGGCACTGGTCGGCTGTCCGTCCAGGCTCGAGGCGCCGGACTGGTCGGCTTCGATGGACTCCTGAAGCGCCTGCCAGTCCTCGATGGTCAGGAGGCATTCCCGGGCCTGGGACCCTTTGTAGTCGCCGAGGATGCCGGCCTCGGCCATCTGGTCGATGATGCGGCTGGCGCGGCTGTAGCCGACGGCGAGCCGCCGCTGGAGCAGGGAGACGCTGCCGCGCTGGGTGGCCAGGACGATCTCGACGGCCTGGTCGAACAGTTCGTCTCGCTCGCCGCTGACGTCGCCGGTGGGGCGGGAGTTCAGCCGCATCAGCTCCGCGTTGAAGTCCGGCTTGCAGGTCTTGCGGAGCTGCTTGACGACGGCGCGGATCTCCGCGTCGGAGACGAACGTGCCCTGGGCGCGGGTCAGCGTGCTGGTGCCGGGGCGCAGGAAGAGCATGTCGCCCTGCCCGAGCAGCACCTCGGCGCCGTTCTGGTCGAGGACGATGCGGCTTTCCTGGCGCGACGCCACGCGGAAGCTGATCCGGCAGGGCATGTTGGACTTGATCAGCCCGGTGACGACGTTCA
>CAZXOC010000138.1:0-18280 GCA_964642165.1 uncultured Planctomycetaceae bacterium
CACGTGATGGGCGACCACTTCGACGAGCAGGTGCTGCTGATCAAGACGGCCTGGGGCGGCAAGAGCCTGGGGCTGGACTTCCGCCCGCCGAGCGCGGGCAAGATCCCCTACGAGCTGCCCGCCAAGACGCAGAAGGCGATCGCGGACAAGCAGCTCGTCGTGGGCGGCACCTACCGGCGGATGCTCGGCGAGGTTCGCGAGGTGCTGAAGGACCCGAAGAAGCACTTCCCCGCCTGCGACGGGGCGGGCTGCGAGATCGTGGGCCTCTGCTGGCACCAGGGCTGGAACGACGGGTGCAACGCCGCGTTCGCCGCGGAGTACGAGAAGAACCTGGAGGCCTTCATCCGCGACGTCCGCAAGGACCTGGGCGTGGCCGACCTGCCCGTGGTGATCGCCAGCAGCGGCTTCGGCGGGCACAGCGAGAAGCTGCCCGGCGTCCGGGCCCGTATCAAGAAGGTCGTCGAGCCGGCGCAGATCGCCGTCGCCGGGAAGATGAAGCACGTCACGTGCGTCCCGACGCGGGACTTCTTTCGCCCCAGGGAGGAATCCCCCACGGGCGCGAGCTACCACTGGAACAGCAATGCCGAAACGTACTTCCTGATCGGCGATGCGATGGGCCGGGCCATGAAGGACCTGCTGAAGCGGTAAGGCGCCCCCCGGCGCCCGACGCCGGTCCCCGGGCAACGCCGACACGAAGGCGGCCGGCTCGTGGATCGCCGCCACCGGACCTGCAAGGAGATTCGCGATGGCATTGGCGAGACCTTCGGCGATCGGGCGCCTGGCCCCGGCGGCCCTGGCGGTGGGGGTGGCGGCCTCGGCGCTTGCGGGCGCCGCGCCGACGCTGCGGGTGGCGAGGGTCCTGGGCGACCACATGGTCCTCCAGCGGGACAAGCCCGCCCCGGTATGGGGCTGGGCCGACCCCGGCGAGAAGGTCACCGTGACGTTCGCCGGGCAGAGGAAGACCGCCGTCGCGGGCGAGGACGGCAAGTGGATGGTCGTGCTCGACCGGCTCCAGCTCAGCGCCAAGCCGCGGACGATGACCGTCGCGGGCACCGGCCGGATCGTCCTGAGCGACGTCCTGGTGGGGGACGTGTGGCTGTGCTCGGGGCAGTCGAACATGGGCCGCAGCGTGGACCGCAGCGTGATCCCCAAGGGCATGACGTGGGGCCATCCGCTGATCCGTTACTGGGGCATGGGCAAGTCCGAGAAGTACCCCGTCGAGCGGTTCGCCGTCGAGAAGCCCGAGCAGGGCACGTGGCGGGTCTGCCGGGACGAGGCGTCGACGCGCGGCTGCTGTGCCGTGGGCTTCTTCTTCGCCAGGCGGGTGCAGCGGGACGTCCGCGTGCCGATCGGCATCCTCTGGCAGGCGTGGGCGGGAAGCGTCATCCAGGAGTGGCTGCCCCGCGCGGCGTGGCGCCTGGAGCCGGAGCTGGGGGCGATCGCCGACAAGGTCGACGCGTGCTATCCCAACACGCCGACCGGCCGGAAGGTCTGGCGGCAGCGGCTGGCCGAGATGGATGAGTGGCTCACCCGGGCGGAGAGGTCCCTGAGCGACGGGTCGCCCTTCCCGCATCCGCAGCCGCGAATGCCCGAGCCGAAGGAGCGCGACCTCTGCGGGTTCTACAACGGCAAGATCCATCCGATCGTGCCGTTCGCGATCAAGGGCGTGCTGTGGTACCAGGGGGAGAGCGACTCCCGGAACAAGCTGTGGGACGTCGAGCTGCGCGCCATGGCGCGGAGCTGGCGGGAGAGGTTCGACCTCCGCGGCGCCGGCGACGACATCCCGTTCTACTGGGTGCAGATCCAGCGAAGCGGCGACTACTGCAGCCCGCTGATCCGGCAGGAGCAGCTCGACGCGCTGCGGCTCGTGCCCAACAACGGCATGGCCGTGCTGCTGGACCTCGACGTCAACGTCCACCCGGCCAACAAGGTCGATTCCGGCATCCGCCTGGCGCTGTGGGCGCTGCACCGGGACTACGGGGTCAAGGGCATCGCCCCGTCGGGCCCGCTGTACCGCCGCCACCGCGTGGAAGGCGACCGGGTGGTCGTCGAGTTCGACCACGCCGACGGCGGGCTGCGAATCGGCCGAAAGGACATGCTCGCCCCGCCGAAGCTCCACGCCGCCGGAGCGCTGCCGAACGTCGAGCTGGCCGGGCAGGACGGTCGCTGGCACGAGGCCCGGGCGGAGCTGGACGGCGCGCGCCTTCTGGCCCGGTCGGCGAAGGTGCCCGCCCCGCTGCACGTCCGCTACTGCTACGCGAATATCCCCGACCCGCCGTTCCTCTACAACGCCGCCGGGCTGCCCGCGGCCGCGTTCACCACCCTCCAGCGGTGATTCCCGGGCGGCGGGAGGATCGCGTCGGCAGCGCATTGACGCAGGGAGAGGCGAAGCCCATGGGCACGATACGCGCGGTTCCGGGCGTTCTGGCGCTGCTGTTCGCCGGCGCTTCGCAGGGCGTGGCGGGGTTGGAGGTCGCCGCGGTCTTCGGCCCGGAGATGGTCCTCCAGCGCGGCGTGCCCGTGCCCGTCTGGGGCCGGGCCGAACCGGGCGAGACCGTCACGGTGGCCTTCGCCGGGCAGCGCAAGGCGGCCCGGGCCGACCAATCGGGCCGGTGGCTCGTCACCTTGGGGGCGATGCGGGCCGGGGCCGAGCCTCGTCCGCTGACCGTCCGGGGCGCCGCCGCGCCCGTGGCGTTCGAGAACGTCCGGGTGGGCGAGGTGTGGCTGCTGCTGGCTCACAGGATCCCGAGGCAGTACAGCGTGGAGGGGCCCGTCCCGCTGCCGCAGGTGCGCCTCCGCGGGATCGGTTCGGGCCGGCCCAATCACAGCCCGGTCCCGCGGACGGCGTACGGGCAGAACCGCCGGTGGCTCCCCGGCCGATCCGTGCGGCTGGACGCGCTGTCGATCCCGTTCGCAAACCGCCTCTGCGAGGCCCTGGGCGTGCCGGTCGGCATCGTTCGGGTGGAGGTGGGCGGCCTCGAGGCAACCACGCCGCCCGCGGGCTTCGCGGCGGTGCCGGCCCTGAGGGACATCGCGAGTCGGGTCGAGACGTGGGACCCCGCGACGAAGCGCGGCCGGGCCGCGTACGGGCAGTGGCTCAAGCGGATGAAGCGCTGGAGAGAGGCGCTGAGTCGCAAGATCGAACGGTCCGAGCCCGTCGAGCCGAGCCAGCCGCCGCATGTGCCGGGCCCGGCGCCGGGCGATGCCGCCGAGCCGACGGTCGTGTACAACCGCCAGCTCCATGCCCTGACGCCGCTGGCGCTGCGGGGCGCGCTGCACGTTCACGAGGAGCACCACGTCACCGACCCGCCCTGCACGCGCGACGCGCGCTACGCGGACAAGATGCGGGCGCTGATTGCCGGCCTGCGGTCGGCGTTCGGCCGCCCGGGGCTGGCCTTCGCGTTCAGCCAGCGCAACGAGCCGAGCATCTACCACCAGCACACCGTCGGCGGGGAGCTGGACTTCAACGCCTGGGCCGGCCACCGCGACCGCCAGCGGCGGGTGCTTCCGCACGAAGGCACGGGGATGGTCGTGACGCTGGACGTCGAGAACCACCCCGGGCGCGTCGGCGAGCGCTTCGCCCGCTGGGCGCTATCGACGGTGTACGGGAGGGGCGGGGCATGGTCCGGCCCGACCTGCCGGCGCCACCGGGTGCAGGGCGATCGGGTGATCCTGGAGTTCGACCACGCCGACGGCGGGCTGATGGCCGCGGCGATCCCCGAGGCGGGCCGCCCCGTGGCCGAGCAGAAGGGCGCGCCGCTGCGCTTCTTCGCGGTCGCGGGGGAGGACCGCGTCTTCCATCGGGCCGAGGCCCGGATCGCCGGCGATACGGTCGTGGCGCGCAGTCGGCACGTGAAGCGCCCCGTGGCCGTGCGGTACGCCTGCCGGTTCGATCCCCGGGGCATGAACCTGTACAACCGCGCGGGCCTGCCCGCCTCGCCCTTCCGTACGGACGACTGGCCCATCCCCGACTTCGACCGGCGCGTCGAGGATCTGGCGTCGAAGAGCCCCCGCGAGCTGACCGCCCTGCTCGGCGATCCCGCCGCGCCGCACTCGCACGCCGCCGCCAAGGCCCTGGCCGCCCGGGGCGAGGCGGCGCTGTGGCCGATCGTCCGCCGTCTGGCCGGCAGCGACGATCCCGACCGGCGATGCGGCGCGCTCCGCGCGCTGGGCTACCTCTACTGGCTGGGCCCGGTCCCGCGCCGCTACTACGACGCCGCTACCCGGGAGGTGACCCCCGCCGTCGCTCGAGCGATCGGGCTCATCGGCGGGCTCGCGACCGACGCCGACCCCGCCGTGCGCCGCTGTGCGGCCGAGGCCCTGGGGCTGATCGGCGCGGCGAACGACGAGGTCTTCACCATCCTCCGGAAGCTGGCGACGGACGACGACGCGCTCGTCCGCACGGCCGCGCTGCGCATGGCCAAGTACCGTCTCAAGTCGCACGCCCACACCACGGCGTTGGCCTACGCGCTGCTCGCCGACAGGCCGTTCGGCGATTGCACGTCGACGAACCTCGCGGCGAACCTGCTCAATCACTACCGGTTGAAGGGCCCGATCGACGTCGCCGCCGCCGGCCGATTCCTTCGGCGCCTCGGCCCCCGGCAAGGCGGCGGGGCCGTCGGCGACCTCGGGGACCTGCTGCGTCGCCTCAAGGCGCCCGACGGGCAGCCGAGCCTCAACCGCCCCGACGTCCTGCCGGCGGTGCTGCACCTGTACGCCCTGGGGTACCGCAACTACATGCTCTACGGGGTCGAGCGTTGGATCACCCTCAAGAGGAACGTCCCCGCCTTCGCCCGAAAGGTCGACGAGCTGCGGACGGAGATCGAGCGCCTGCGGCGGGACAAGCCGCCGGGATGGCGGGACCTGTCGAGGCGGTACGAAGACGCCGTCGGCGGGTTGACAGACATGATCGAGAAGGCCCGCAAGGCCCGGAAGTGATCCCGAACGGCCAGGCCGGCCCGGGGCGCTCCCGAACGCGAGACGTCACGAAGGAGCTGGAGCATGCGCATCGTCAAGACATGGGGCGCTTGCCTGGCCGTCTGTCTGGCGGGCACGGCTGCCGCGGCGGAGCCGGACGACGTCGCCCGGGCGCTGTCGGAGGTGCGGGACGTCAAGGCGGATCTGTTCTCCCGGCAGTCGAGCGTTCTCGGGCGGCTGCCCGGGCCGGCGGAGATGGCGGCGCACCAGATGCGCTGCCGGCCGCTGCCCAAGCCCACGGCCGGTGTGCGGCGCAAGATCCGGTTCGACGCGGCGACGATCCGGCGCGCCGCGGCGCTCGATCCGGTCGCGCTGAGGAAGTCCAAAGGCCGCATGGGCATGCGCGTCCTGCCCCTGGGCATCACGGGGGCCTATGTCACCGAGGCCGCCGGGCGGAAGGAACTGGTCGTCGTGCATGTCCTGCCCGACGCGCCGGCCGGCGGCGTGCTGCGGCGGGACGACATCCTCCTCGGCGCGAACGGCCGGCTGTTCTCGGACGGCGAGGACCCCCGGCCGGAGATGGGACAGGCCCTGGTGGAGAGCCAGTCGCCCGAGCTGGGCGGGGTCCTCACGCTGCACGTCGCGCGCGACCGCAAGCCGGTGAACGTCGAGATCGACCTGGGCAACACGCTGTCGTACAGCGACACCTGGCCGGCCGGCTGCGAGAAGTCCCGGCAGGTCCGCCAAGCCGCCCTCGCCTACGTCATCAAGAGCCACCCGTGGCATCGCTACAACTTCTGGACGCCTCTGTTCCTGATGGCCTCCGGGGACGACGCCGCGCTGGAGCTGGCGCGGCGCCACCTCTGCGCGGACCTGAAGGACCAGTACGACGAGAACACCGGCGGCAGCGCGTGGCGGGGGGGCTACCACCTGATCAACCTGTGCGAGTACTACCTGCTGACGGGCGATTCCTCGGCGCTGCCGGCGATCCAGCACGCGGCCGAGGGGGTCGCCTGGTCACAGTACCGCAGCGGGAGCTGGTCGCACGGGGCGTCCAAGGGCGCGAACGTGCCCGCCCCGGGGACAGCCAGCGGCGGCTACGGCGAGATCAACTGCGCCGGCCTGGGCGCGTTCATCGGGTTGTGCCTGGCCCGCCAGTGCGGCGTCGAGCCCTACCGCCACACGCTGCCGAGGTCGATCCGCTTCTTCGGGGAGTTCTGCGGGTCGAACTTCCCGTACGGGCTGGGGACCCCCAGCGCCCGCGGCGGGCGGATGGACAACGGCATGAACAGCATGGCCGCCGTGGCGTTCCATCTGCTGGGCGAGGACGAGATGGCCGAGCGGTGGGCGCGGACCGTCTGCTACATGTGGATGGCCCGCGAGCGGGGCCACGCCGAGGGCATCTTCAGCGCCGCCTGGGGCCCGGTGGGCGCGGCGCTGGCGCCGAAGGAGGAGTTCCACGCCTTCCTGAACCACATGCGGTGGGCCTACGAGATGGGGCGAAGCCGGGAGGGCGGACTGGCCTTCATGCGCGGCAGCCGGTGGACGCACCCGAACATGACGGCCGCCATGGGGCTGTTCCTGTACCTGCCGGAGCGCCGCCTCCAGATCCTCGGGGGCGACAGCGTGTTCGCCCGTCGCCCGCCTGCGGGCCTCGAACGCGCCGCCCTGCTCTACAAGCGCAAGCAGTGGGCGCCGCTGCGGACCTTCCTCACCGGGTACCTCCGGCGGGGCGGGGGCTCGGGCGGCGCGACGGCGGAGCACAGGGCCTACGCCCGGGACCTGCTCGCCGCCCACGATCGCCTCGAGAAGCACGCCGCCGCGACGCTGAAGACCATCGAGGAGACGATCCGGGCGGGCAGGCCGGCCACCGCGAGGACCCAGCTCGACCTGCTGGCGCGGCTGCTGGGCGAGGAGCGCGACGAGGCGGCCCGCCTGCGCAAGAGGCTCGGCGAGGGCACGGGAAGGGATCCCAAGCCGGTCAAGCAGCCGCCGCTCGTCGACGAGCGCGCGCTGATGAAGGAGCTGGAGCTGGTCCGGGGCGGGATGGGCGACGGGTTCGCGCACAGCCCGGCCTACATCGCCCGGACGAACGGCGAGGGGTTCGACGGGATGTCGCCCGAGCAGATCGCGGGCTTCCTGGGGCATTTCAGCGGCGGCGCGGCCGGCGGCGCGGCGCAGGCCCTGGCCGCCCGCGGCGAGGAGGCCCTGCCCCTGGTGAAGCGCCTCCTGAAGGACACGCACTGCGGGATCCGCGCCGGGGCGCTGGCGACGCTGACGCACATGTACCGCCGGGACGGCCAGGAGTACCGCACCGACGTGCCGCCCGACCTCGCGGAGGTCATCCGGAGCGTTCGCCCGATGCTCACGGACCCCTCCCGCGTGGTCCGGGACGAGGCCGGGCGATTCGTCCGGTCGATCAAGGTGCTCAACGACGACATCTACGAGATGCTGCACGTCCTGGCGAGGGACGGCACGGACGTCGGGAACTTCGTGCGCCACGGGGTCAAGGAGCCGCACGTCAGGACGAAGCTGTGCATGGCGATGGTGGACGCCGCCAACCGTCGCCGCAGCACGGTGCCCGGGCACTACATCCCGATGGTGGTCGCGACGACGGCGCACATGGACCTCTGCGAGCCGTACCTCCAGACGGCCATCGACACGCTCAGCAACCCGGAAGTGCTCATGATGTACGGGTTCTTCTCGAACCATCCGCCCAACGGCGCGCTGGCGATCCTGGAGCACTACACGGGCGACCGGCGCGTCCTCGCGCACCTGCCGGACGT
The DNA here is from genome assembly GCA_964642165.1 of uncultured Planctomycetaceae bacterium. Taxonomy (GTDB): domain Bacteria; phylum Planctomycetota; class Phycisphaerae; order SM23-33; family SM23-33; genus CAYRVX01. The sequence goes on from CAZXOC010000138.1 coordinate 7,704, forward strand.
GCTGCGGTTCGCGGCCCGCAAGCGCGCGGGCGTGGACTCCTACTGGTACCCCATCGTGGAATACCCGCACCGGATCGTCGTGAAGCTCGGCCCGAAGGCCCTGCCCGCGCTGGAGGCGTTCTGCCGGTCGGAGGCGGCGCTGTACGAGCGCATCGGGGCCGGGGAGGGCAAGCTGCCTCGATGGTGGAAGGAGGACACGATCGAGGCCTTCGCCGAGTGGCGCCGCGAGATGGGCGTGACCGCCGAGCTCGTCCGATGTCTCCACGGGCAGAAGCCGCCGGACGAGGCCGTCCCCGCCCTGTGCGGGATCTACCTGTCCAACCGGCCGTGGGGGGCGTGGGAGCGGCAGCGGATCCGCGATCGCGTCACCGACCTGGGCGTGAAGGTCCTGCCGGCCCTGCGGAAGGCGGTGGCGGCACACGCGCCGTCGCAGCGCGCCGATTTCGACAAGCGGATCGCCGCGAGGGAGGCGGCCGCCGAGGCCGAGACGGACAGGCGGGCGAAGTCCCGCATCCGGAAGGAGGTCGAGGCCCTCCGCGTGCAGAAGGCCGGGCTGGACGAGCGCATCGCGGAGCTGGAGGCGCTGGCGGCGTTGATCGAGACCTTCCACGTCGATCGGCCGTCGGCGGGCCACGTGCAGGCCCTGGCCCGGTTCTACGTTTCGCGCGCCTGGGGCAACCGGTACCCGTTCGTCACGAGCAACTGCTCCTACATGAGGCCGCTCCATGCCCGCCAGCTCGAGCGGACGCGACAGGCGCTCCAGCGCTGGGGCGCGGCGGCGCTGCCGGCCCTGCGGGCCTTCCTCGAGACCGACGAGCAGACGCTGGCCCGGGCGCTGGCCGACCTGGACAAGGAGGAGGAGTTCTGGAAGCCGCAGTGGTCGCGGAAGTCGATGCTGCCCCTCGCGAGGATCGCGCAGGAGCGCGAGGACGTCCGGCGGATCCGCGCGGAGCTGCGCGACCTGGCGGACCTGATCGAGTGCGCCTCCGCGAAGCGCCTGTCCCGCGAGCGTCTCGGCGTGCTGTGCCGCATCTACACGCGGCGCGGCTGGCCCGCGCAGAAGGCGCTGATCCGCGACCTGCTCAAGCGTGCGGGAACGGCCGCCCCGCCGGTCATCCGCGAGCACGTCCGCAACGAGAAGGCCGCCCTGCCGAAGCTCGTGGCGGAACTGGAACGCCACATGTCGAACTCGGTGAAGGTCCGCGTCAAATGGCGCTACGACCGGAGCCGCGCCCTGGTCACGAACGTTCGCCAGGGCATCGAGGCGTTGGAGAAGGTCGCGGCCGCGATCGCGGGCTGACGTGCCGCCGCGCGGCCGGGCACGGTGCGCTGTCGATCCGGTGGTTCCTATCGGAGAGAGATCATGGCGAGCATCGAGTGGGTTGACTGGCCCGGCGTGCGAGCGGCGATCGTGGTGGGCTGCCTTTTCGCCCTCGCCTTCCGGGCGTCGTTCGCGGGCGAGGCGAGGCCGCCCAAGGCCGAACCGCCGCTGGATCAACTGAAGACGTTCGGCACGATGGGCAAGGCCGTCTACCCGCTCAAGGGCGGGAAGGAGGCCGAGCTGTTTAGCCACGCCGGCAGGGGCTGCCTGACGCACATGTGGTTCGGCGGCAACTGGAAGGACTACGGCAAGCTGCGGATCCGCGTCTACGTGGACGGGGAGAAGGCCGCCTCGATCGACATGGAGCTGCACCTCGGCCACGGCATCGGCTTCCAGGACGACGCCGCCCCGTGGGGCACGCGGCGGATCGGCAAGACCGGCTCGCCCAGCGGCGTCTACAACACGTATCGCATTCCCTTCGGCAAGGGCGTTCGCGTGACCGCGCAGCTCCCGGAGGGAGACACGGGCAACCCGCGGTTCTGGTACATCATCCGCGGCGTCGAGAACCTGCCCGTCGCGTTCGGCGGCGTGCGTCTCCCGGCCGGGGCCCGGCTGAGGCTCTACAAGCTGGAGGACTACACCGCCAAGACGCTCGAGGAGTTCGACCTCTGCAACACGTCGCGTGCCGGCATGCTCTACCAGGTCACCGTCGCCGCCCGGAGCAAGGCCTTCGGGTACCTGGAGAGCTGTGTCCGCGCCTACCTCGACGGCTCGGCGGAGCCGGTGATGCTGTCGTCCGGCCTGGAGGACTACTTCCTGGGCACGTACTACTTCAACCGCGGGCGGTACTACACCGACGTGGCCGGACTGACGCACAAGGACGCCAAGGACCACAGCTTCTCGGCGTACCGGTTCCACGAGGAGGACCCGATCTTCTTCAAGAAGGGCTTGCGGCTGACGTGCCGCTGCGGCGAGAAGACCGGCCGGGCGACGTGGAAGGCCCCGGCGACGACCTATACGACGTACGTGTGGATCTACGAATGGTAGCGTCGCCGACGGCGCAGAGGAGCAAGTGTCGCATGAGACCGATCCGCAGAAGGCGGTTCCTTCGATCCCTGGGCGTCGGCGCCGCCGGGATGGCCGCGCCGTCCCTGGCATTGGGGCGCAAAGCGGGCCGTGATGCCAGGCGGCCGAACATCGTCCTCATCCTCGCCGACGACCTCGGCTGGAACAACGTCGGCTACCACGGCGGCGGCGTCCGCACGCCGAGCCTCGACCGGCTGGCCCGCGAGGGCGTCCAGCTGGACCGGTTCTACGCCTCGCCGCTGTGCTCGCCGACGCGCGCGGGGCTGATGACCGGGCGCCATCCCCTGCGCTTCGGCATAGGGTGCACGGTGATCACGCCGTGGCGGAAGCACGGCATCCCGGCGGAGGAGCGGATCATCCCCGAGGTCCTTGCCCGCGCGGGCTACCGGCGGCGCGGGTGCTTCGGCAAGTGGCACCTGGGTCACAGCCACGTCCGCTACCACCCCCTGCGCCGGGGCTTCACGCACTTCTACGGCTGCTACAACGGGGCGATCGACTACTTCACCCACGAGCGCGAGGGCGAGCTGGACTGGCATCGCGGGCATCGCCCGGCGCGGGAGGCGGGCTACACCACCCACCTCATCACCAAGGAAGCCGTCGCCTTTATCCGCGCCTGCCCCGCCGACGAGCCGTTCTTCGCCTACGTGCCCTACAACGCCCCCCATTCGCCCCTCCAGGTGCCGGAGAAGTACCTGGCGATGTACCCCAAGCTCGCGGGCAAGCCGCAGGCCTACGCGGCCATGGTGACCGCCATGGACGAGGGCATCGGCCGGATCCTCGCGGCGCTGGACGCCAAGGGCGTCGCCGACGACACGTTCGTGCTGTTCTTCAGCGACAACGGCGCCGGGATCGGCGGCGACAACAAGCCCCTGCGAGGCGGCAAGGCGTCCGTCTACGAGGGCGGCGTGCGCGTCTGCGCCGCCGCACGCTGGCCCCGCGGCGGCATCCGTGGCGGCCGGAAGGTCTCCTGCACCATGGGCGCCATCGACGTGCTGCCCACGCTGATGCGAATCGCCGGGATCCGGGACCATGGGGGCAAGCCGCTGGACGGCGTGGACGTGCTCGACCAGATGACCGGCAAGGCCGGACGGACCGACCGGCCGTGGTTCTCCTACGTCGGCTACGGCACGAAGGACCAGCTCGCCGTCATGGAGGGCGAGTGGAAGCTCCTGTACGTCGGCCCGCGCATCCTGAAGACCGCCGAGCCGCTCCGCGACGGCAAGGTCTCCCTGTTCCGCATCCACGAGGACCCCAACGAGCAGGCCGACCTCGCCGCCAGGCACCCCGAGGTGGTCCGGCGACTTCTGGCGAAGCTCAAGACGTACCGATCCTGGCACGGCAAGACGTGCCTGCTCGACGAGACGGCAACGCGGAAGGGCTTCCAGGCCCCGAAGGACTGGATCCTCCCGGGGACGCCGCTCGACGAGTCGGGAGGCTGACACGTGATCGCCACGCGCGTCACAAGCACGGCGCCCGCCCTGCGCTGGGAGGATGCCCTCGTCAGCGGCAACGGGAGCACGGGGATCATGGTCCTCGGCCGCCCGCTGGACGAGCGGATCGTCGTGAACCACGAGAAGCTCTGGGTCCCGCCGGCCAACGCCCTGCCGCAGCCGCCCCAGCTCGCCGAGGCGTGGCGCGAGGCCCGGCGGATCGCCCGCGAGGGCCGCTACCGCGACGCCGACGAGGCCGTCGTCGCCCGCGTCCGCGCGTGGTGCGCCGAGCACTTCGACGAGGCGGAGCTGGTGAAGGGCGTGCGCCTGCCGTACGAGCGGGTCCATCCGGGCTTCCACCTGCACGTCGACGGCACGGCCGCGGGCGCCGTCGAGCGGTACCGGCGCGTGATGCACCTCGACAGCGGCGAGCTGAGCGTTCGGTGGACGGACACGCGTGGCGAGTGGCTGCGCCGCGCGTTCGTCTCGCGAACGCACGACGTCATCGTGCTCGAGATCGTCCCGCCGGTCGGGGCGGCGTTCGACGGATCGCTGCGTCTCGCCGAGGCGCCGGGCAGGCAGGAAGGGGACTTCGCGTCGGTCCGGATCCTGCACGACGCGGAGGAGCTTTCCCTTCACGCCGTCTACGGTCGATCGCTCGGCCGGCCCGAGCCGGAGGGGTACCACGCGCTCGGGCGGGTGCTGGCGGACGGGGGCAGCGTGTCGGCCGTGGCGAACCAGCGCCTGGACGTCCGCGGCGCGCGACGCGTGCTGCTGCTCCTGACCGTCGAATACCTCGACCAGGGGCGAGCCGCCGCGCGCGATCGCCTCCGAGCGCGGCTGGGCCGGCTGCCGGACGATTACGAGGAACTGCTCGCCCCGCACGCCGCCGAGCACGGCGAGATGTTCCGCCGCGTCACGCTCGACCTGGGCGGCGAGGCGGGCCCGGCGGCCGGCAGCGAGGCCCTGATCGACCGCGCCCGATCGTGCGGCCCCAGCCCCGAGCTGCTCGAGCTGCTCCACGCCGTGGGGCGCTACGCCCTGATCTGCGGCGCGAGCGGCGACCTTCCCCCGGCGCTGACCGGCATCTGGGGCGACGAGTGGTCGCCGGCCTGGGACGGGCGCTACACCTTCGACGCCAACCTGAACCTGGCCGTTTCCGCCGGATCGCAGGGCGACCTGCCGGAGGTGATGGAGACGTTCTTCCGGTTCGTGGAGAGGCACCTGCCGGACTGGCGGCGCAACGCCGAGGCCCTCTACGGCTGCCGGGGCGTCGTGGCGGACCTCTGCCAGGGATGGCGTCACGGGGTGGTCCTCATGGCCGCCTACCCGTGGACCGGCGGGGCGGGGTGGCTCGCGAGCTACTTCTACGACCACTACCTCTACACCCGGGACCGCGAGTTCCTCCGCCGGCGGGTCGTGCCGCTGCTGAAGGAGGTCGCGGCCTTCTACGAGGACTTCCTCGCCGCGACGTCGGCGCCCGACGGGCCGGTCGTCTTCTACCCCTCGATCTCGCCGGAGAACAGCCCGCGCACGTCGCCCCCCGAGCAGAGCACCAACGTCGTGCCCAACGCGACGTGCGAGATCGCGATCTGCCGCGAGGTGCTCACGAGCCTGCTGGCCGCCTGCGAGGAGCTGGCGATCGAGGACGACGGCGTCCCGCGCTGGCGGCGCCTCCTGGAGCGCCTGCCCGCCTACCGGATCAACGAGGACGGCGCCCTGGCCGAGTGGGCGATGCCCGAACTCGGCGATCACTACAGCCACCGTCACAGCTCGCATCTCTATCCCGTCTACCCGTCGCTCGAGGTCTCGCCCGAGCGGACGCCCGAGCTGTTCGCCGCCGCGCGGCAGGCCATGGCCAAGCGGCTGGAGGCCGGGCTGGGGAACAAGTCCGCCCACGGGCTCATGCACGCCGCGCTGTTGGCGGGGCGGCTGCGCAGCGGCGAGCTCGCCTGGCGGATGCTGTCGATGTTCGCGCGCGCGAGCTTCCTCAACACGAGCCTGATCACGTGCCACAACCCCGGCCTGCGGATCTACAACCTCGACGCGACGTTCAGTCTGCCCGCGGTCCTGATGAAGATGCTCCTCCATTCGGAGCCGGGCCGGCTGGTGCTGCTGCCGGCGCTGCCCGCGGACCATCTGCGCCGGGGCTCGCTGCGGGGTGCCCGGGCGCGCGGCGGGATCGTCGTCGAGGAGCTGCACTGGAACGTGCTGCTTCGCCGGATCGCCCTGCGCGTGCGCAGCGCCGCGGAGCAGACCGTGGACCTCAGCGCAGGCCTCGCCCTGAGATCCGTGCGGGCCGAGGGCACGCCCAAGGAACAGCCCGAGCCGCTGGGCGACGCCCGCTGGCGCGTCCGGCTGCCCGCCGGCCGGGCCGTCTCGCTGGAAGGCTCGATCTGACGCACCGCGCCGCGGCGCGCGTCTACCGCCCCGGCGCGATCGCGGCGCCGTAGCCGTTGTTGTACAGGGCCTTGACCTCCGGCGCCGTCAGCGGGCGGTCCCAGATCGCCAGCTCGTCGAAGACCTGGAACTGGCCGTCCACGGTGATGTGGCCGCCGAGCGTCAGCTTGGCCCGCCGGGACGGGACGATGTGCTTCTCGTCGCCGATGCCCTTGAGCGCCCTGCGGATCGACACGTGCTCCTTGGGCAGCAGGGCGCCGTCGGCGTACAGGTCGAACATCTTGCGGCTGCCGTCGTAGACCAGCGCGACGTGGTGCCACTCGAAGCCGTCGCCGACGACCTGCACGCCCTGGCCGCGCCCGTGGATGCCGTTGGGCAGGAGGTCGAAGGCGGCCGTCGCATAGGCGCCCCCGCCGTTGTCGTGACAGGCGACACTCCACCCGGACCGGATCGTCCAGAGGTTGAAGTACCAGTTGTGGCGATTTCGCGCGTACTCCCCGTAGCCCTCGCCCTTGCCGACGTAGGCGTCGCCGTAGCGGTTGGCCCGCAGCCAGTACGCCACGCTGAGGTTCTCGATGCGCTTGTCCTCGTTGAGCGGCTCCTTGAATTGGGGGAACTGGATCGACTGCGACCCGGTGAGCTTCACGGCGCGGCCGAGGCGGCCCTCGGTCCACGTCGGCTCGCCGATCAGGACGCCCTCGATGCCGTGCCCGGAGGCATCCTTCGCCTTCGCGCCGGCGCCCTCGTCGAAGCGCCAGTACCCGATCAGGCCCTTGCGGAGGCTCCCCGTGTCCGGCGAGCCGGCCGGGGGGAACTGCCCGAAGAAGCGCTTCCGCGCGGCGACCACGTCCTGCCGTTTCTGGGGAACGGCCTTGCGGATGAACGGCAGCAGCGCCTTTCCGGCGCGCCGGCCGATCGTGATGTGGCTGGCCGAGTCGTAGTGATAGCCGCTGTTCAGGTCGCACGTCTTGATCCACGTCGCGTGCGGGTCGCTCTCGGCGACCTTCTTCTGGATCGGGCGGAGCACCGTTCCGCCGCGCCTCGGCAGGCCGTCCCAGCACCCGTCGTTGATCTGCACGATCAGCACGGGCAGCTCGGGCACGCCGACTTCCCGCCGCACGTCCCGGATCAGGTCCCGCAGGTTCTCCTCGTAGTACTCCCAGTAGCCCTTGCCGCCCTCCTCCCGGGCGCAGCAGTCGTTCTCGCCCTGGAACCAGACGAACCCCGCCAGCTCGACGGGGCGCCCCCGGAACGCCGGGAAGGCCTCGTCGCGATGCGCCAGCATGTTGTGGAAGCGCCGGATCATCCGCGTGTACAGCGGGCCGACCTCGCCCCCCGCTCGCCGGACGGTGCTCGGAGGACGCCAGTTCCTGTGCAGCGTCGTGCCGCCCGTGCCCGTCTTGAACAGCACGATCGGGCTGTCCACCGCGTCGCCGAGAACGTGACCCATCGTCAGCTCGAGCCCGAAGCTCCGCTCGCCGTAGCCGTAGCCGGGGCGCAGCGGGCCCGAGACCTTCCCCGCGTTGACGCACCAGACGTCCTCGCGCGGCTTCATCAGCTCGGGATGGTTCTCCTCCACGTACGCGTTGGAGCCGGGCCCCACCATGTTCGACTGGCCGGCCATCAGGTAGACCTTCACCGGCTCGGCCGAGCCGCCCGGGGAGACCGCCCGTGCCGACCCGCCGGCCGCCAGCAACGCCACGCACGCCCACGCCGCCGCCGGCACGAGACTCTTCCTGCCGTGATTCATCGAGCACACGTCCTTTCCTGGCTGCTCCCACGTGGCCGCGGAGGGGCGATGCGGGCCGTGTTCCGCCGCGCCGGCCTCGTGGATATCTCCGGCGATTCTACCGCGTGGCGGGACGCCTCGACAGGCGGAATGCTTGCCAGACACAGCCGCCGGACAAGCGTGTTTGGAGATACAGGACGAAGGCCGTCGTCTCTGCCGCGGACGGCCGCGGGACAATCTGCATGGGCCATCCGGAGAACGCCATGGGACCGCTGGAACGTCGTCAGGCAGGAACCCACGTGCGGCATCTGGCCGTGGCCGTCGCCGCGCTGTCGCTGGCCGGCGCCGCCCGGGCGCAGACGGCCGTGCGGGTCGTAGCGGTTCTTCGCCACACAGGCGGGGCTGCCGACGCACCGCAGGATGCGCTCGCCGCCGCCGGTGCCCAGGCCGGCCGCAGTGGTGCGCTTGCGGTTGAACGGCTCCATGGCGATGGATTCGGGCCGAATCATGGCCTGGCAACGGCCCGATACCCCCTCCGCCGAGCAGAACGAATGTTTGCCGATCTCGCGATCGGCGATAGGCTTGCCAAAAAGTCCGACGGTCCCGGCGCGCCGGGATCGGCCGAAGGCCATCCGCGAAATCCCAGATCAAAGGCTGCGTGGCTGAGTTCAGCGTGCGGAGTTCAGCGTTTGCCCGAGGCAAGACCGTGTGTTAGGCTAAGTCTAATTGGCCCAGGGACGGTATCCGAGCATAAGCGAACCCGAGAAACGGGCCAAATGGATGTTCCAGGGCTCTACAGAAAAGGTCGAATAGTTGACGTTAGCAGCAAGGAGCAAGACCGTGAGCAGTATTCGCCCATTCGATGGCCAGACCAAGACGACCAGGCGAATGCTCCTGAAGAGCACCGCCACTGCAGGGCTTCTGGCCTTCCCGCTGGCCCGGATCGGCCTGGCCGTGGCGCCCAACTCCAAGGTCCAGCACGCCTCGATCGGCGTCGGGGGCATGGGCTGGGGTGACGTCAGGAAGTTCGCCTCACACCCGAAGGCCGAGATCGTCGCCATCTGCGACGTCGACACCCGCCGCCTCGCCGCAGCCGCGAAACACTTTCCAAACGCCCGAAAATACCAAGACTGGCGCGAACTGCTCGACAAGGAAGGCGACAAGGTCGACTCGGTGAACGTCACCACCCCGGACCACATGCACGCGCCGATAACAATGACCGCCCTGGGCATGGGAAAGCACGTCTACTGCCAAAAGCCCCTGACACACGACATCTTCCAGGCCCGCAGAATCTCCGCCGCCGCGAAGAAGGCGGGCGTCGTCTCGCAGATGGGCATCCAGCTCAGTTCCGGCATGACCGCCCGCATGGCCGTCAAGATGCTTCGTGCGGGCGCCATCGGTAGGGTCAAGGAGGTCTTTCTCTGGTCGAACAAGGATCCGTCGAAATACCGCCCCGTCGGACCACGTCCGAAGAAGACCGACCCCGTACCCGCCGAGTTGGACTGGGATGCGTGGTGCGGCACGGCCCCGGTGCGACCCTACGTTCACGGCGTCTATCATCCGACGTGGTGGCGAGGCTGGCAGGACTTCGGATGCGGGTGGCTGGGCGACATGGGCTGCCACATCATGGACATGCCCTACCGCGCATTGGGCCTCGGTATGCCCGTCGCCGTCAAGGCACAGGTAGAGCCGCAGTGGCGAGACGACCCCGCACGACGAGTAGAGACCTTCCCCACCTGGCAGGTCGTACGCTACACCTTCCTCGGCACCGGTCTGACGACCGGCAGGACCATCGACATAACTTGGTCCGACGGCTTCAAGTATCCCCCGGCCGAGTTGCGCAACAAGCTGCTCGAAGGGCGAAAGTACCCTCCGCAAGGCGCCATGCTGATCGGCGAGCGAGGCGTTATGCTGATGCCCCACGGTGCCGCACCGCGACTGTACCCCCGCGAGAAGCTCAAGGCCGTGCCCAGACCCAAGCTCAAGCCCTGGGATCACTACCACCAGTTCATCGACGCGATCGTCGGCAAGAACGGCGGCAAGACGCAGGCCTCGTTCGACTATGCCGGGCCCCTCAGCGAGATGGTCCTGCTTGGCACGGTGGCCCTGCGATTCCCCGACCAGTCGCTCACGTGGGACGCCCCGAACTTGAAGGTAACCAACATCCCCGACGCCAACCGCTACGTCCGCCTCCCCTGCCGCAAGAAATGGCAGGTCAAAGGGCTCTGAAACTCGCTTTCCACTTGTCGCTGGGCAACTGAGGAAGGAGGGATAACGGCTGCAACAAAGGTCAACACCGCAGTAGTCTGGCAGTCATGCCCTCATTCGGGGCACACAAGCCAATGGCCCCTGATTGATCTGCCGAAGCGGTGGATGTCCTCTTACGGGACCTTGGGGGGCTAGATTGCCCAAACATCCCGCAGCACGGTTGCAGCAAAAGCGGCCAAATGCAAGAGAAGCCGGACCCCGTTCGTCGGGACGGAGCCGTTCGCGACCTCGCTACGGTGACTGCGGCCGGCCCGTACGCAGATTCATGGCGTGTCCTTGGGGCAACCCCGAATGAACCTGTCCGCCGACTTGTCCGGCGGCCTGTCCGGCGGCCTGTCCGGCG
>CAZXOC010000139.1:0-18261 GCA_964642165.1 uncultured Planctomycetaceae bacterium
CACTGGCCGCACTGGTTGCACAGGGTCGGGTCGAGCTGCCAGACCATCTCCTCGTTCCGGCTGCGGTCGGCCAGCACACCGGCCGTGCCGCCCAGCCCCACCACGCACGCGGCGTGAAGGCCCTTGCGGAGCATGTCCCGGCGGGTCAGTTGTCCGTCGTCCTGCGTCATGTCGTGCGGCTCCTTGCCGTCCGGCGGGCGCGCCGAGCCGGGGGCAGAGCACAGTCCTTGAACCGCGTGCAGCCGCGGCAGGTGCCCTCGTTTGGGCACGGGGCGTTCGCCCCGCCCGCGCGCGGGCCGGCGGCGAGGTACGCCGTCAGCCCCGCCAGGGCGCCCAGGGCGGCCCCGCGCCCGAGCGACCGCACGAACTCCCGTCGGCTGCGCGTCTCGCGTGGCGGTGCGTTCATGGTCCTCCCTCGCCGGCGGGGCTCGCCCCCGCCGTTCGCTCGAATGCCCGGACCTCGTTGCAGACGGGGTCCAGCACGAAGATCCGTCCGCCCGGGGCCACGGCCACGTCCAGGGCCAGGAACGCCCGGCCCGCCGGCTTGGCGCCGAGCCTGCGGTCGTGCTCGCGGAAGGCCCCCGCCCCCGCGACGAGGCCGACGAGCTTCCCGTCGGCGTCGTGGAGCTTCACGCGGGTCCGTCCCTTCTCGGCGGTGACGTATCCCTCGATGCGCCCCGCGCCGCCCCGGGCCGGCAGGAGGGCGAAGTTCGCCGGGTTGCAGCAGCCGGAGAAGCCCTCCGGGTCCTCGCCGGAACGCCCCCACGAGGCCTCGAGGTCGCCGTCGACCGTGTAGGCCTCGATCCGGCACCGCCCGGGGTTGGCCACGCGCAGCAGCCCGTCCGGCGCCATGGCCAGGTCGAAGTACGGGCTAGGGACCTGGAAGCCCGGGACGTTGCGCTGTGGGTCCTTCCGGCCGATCGCCTTGATCAGCTTGCCCGACTTGTCGTACCGCAGCACCGCGCGGTTGCCGGCGTCGGCCACGAACACCTCGTCCCCGGCGAGGGCGATCGCCGTCAGGACGGCCCGGTCGCCCGCGGGGGGCCAGACCGCCCGTCGCTCGCCGTCGCCGGCGTAGACCATTACCTTGCCGCCCGTCGCGACGAACGCCACGCCGTCGGCGTCCACGGCCAGGGCGCCCGGCGGCTCGATGACGGCGATCTCGCCGAGGCGCCGCCCGGCCGCGTCGAACCGCCGCACGGCGAAGTCGCCCGAGACCCAGACGGACCCGTCGGGCCCGAGGGCCAGGCAGCGGCTGGTCTCGAAGCCCGTCGGGAAGGCCTCGGCGACCTCGCGGCAGACGACCCGCGCCGGCGCGGTCGTCGGCGGCGGGGGGCGATCGCCCGGGAGCCGGTACGGCTTCCGGGGCCGCCGCCCGTGCCAGACGGCCAGGACGATCGCCGCGATGCCGGCGGCGACGACTATGGCCGCCACCACGCCCACCAGCGACTCCCTCGACGTCGCGCCGCGCCGCCGGGGCGGCCGGGTCCTTCCTGGCTGTCCGCTCATGGCCTCATTATCCGAAAACGCCCCCGGGCAACTCAAGGCGACCCGCGCGGGGCACGCCATCGCGGCCGGCCGGCTCGCCCCGTCCGCGGCGCCGGGGGCCTACGGCCTCTTCTTCGAGACGTCCAGGCAGACCAGGAGCGTCTCGTCCCTCGCCAGGAGGCGTCCGGCCACCAGCGCCATCGGCGCCCAACTGCGATGCCCGGGCAGCACCTTGGCCCGCGCCACCGGTTGGTAGGCCTTGGGCGTGGCCTCCATCAGCGTCATCAGGCCGTCGTCGTCCAGGGCGAAGATCAGGTCGTCGCCGATGAGGTACGCCCCGCCGTCCTTGCCGAACTTGTTCGCCGCCCCGCTGGCCCAGACGACCTCGCCTCGCGTGGTGAGGCAGACGAACTGCCCGTCCGGGCGCGTGCCGAAGACGTGGCTCTTGTAGTAGATCGGGGTCTGCTGCTGGGAGCCGAAGACGCGCTGCGGGCGGTCCCACAGCTTCTGCGGGACGTACGCTTCGCCTTCCCGGATGATCTGGAGCATCCGGCAGCCGGCGCCGTAGCCGCCGCAGAGGAACAGGCGGTCGCCGTCGACGGGCACGGGGGCCGGCACGCTGGCGAAGTCCACCTGCCAGTCGGACAGCTTCCAGAGGACCCGGCCGCCCGCGGCCGAGACGGCCACCACGCCGCCGCTGGCGCAGTAGACGTATATCTTCGTGTAGTCCTCCAGCTCCAGGACGGTGATGGAGGAATGGGTCATCTCCCAGCGGTCGGCGTTCGGCACCTCCCAGACGACCTTCCCCGTCTCGCAGTCGATGGCCGTCATCAGGACGCTCTTGCCCCGCGTGACGGGCTGCCCGTTGGCGTCCTCCTCCTCGACGAGGTTCCCGCAGGGCGCCAGGACGGCGTTGCCGTCGTCGATCAGCGGGCACTGCCCGGCGTACCACTGGGGGATCTTCGTGCCGTAGTCGTTCACCAGGGAGATGTCCCAGCGGAGCCGCCCGGTGTTGGCGTCGAGGCACGAGACGTGGCACTTGGCGCCGAGGACCACCACGTGCTTCTCCGTGACGGCGGGGACCGTCCGCGAGTAGCCGTGCCAGCGCTTCATGGGCAGCTTGTAGGAGTAGCGCCAGATGTCCTTGCCGTCGGCCAGCGACAGGCAGCGGACGACCTCGGCGCGCCGCTTGGCGTCGTAGTCGTTGAGGAACACGCGCCCGTCGAGCACGGCGCAGCCGGCGTAGCCCTCGCCGACGTCCCGCTTCCAGAGGACGGGCGGGCCGCCTTCCGGCCAGCTTCGCGCCAGCTCGGTCATGTCGTCGCTGATGTTCTCGCGCGTCGCGCCGCGGAACCAGGGCCAGGCGCCCCGGATGTCGGGCGGCTGAACGTCGAAGGTCTCCGTCTTGCCCTCGATCGTCTCGGGGACGTCCTGGCCGGTGGAGCCGACGGGCCGGCCCCCACTCGGCAGGCGGATCGACACGTCGTAGCCCACGCCGCCCGTCAGCCACGCCGCCACCAGCGCGGCGGCGACCGACAGCGTCAAGCCGAACGACAAGGCAACGGCGATCCAGGCCTTCATGACACCCATCGTAGCGTTTCTGCCCGCCGGAACGAACGCGATCTGCACCGTTGAACGCCGCGGCGGGGGGGATGTTCCTGGCGGGTTGCCCCCGGCGGCGCCTCCGGCGGGGGGGTCGCGGCTACTCCTTCCTCAGCGCCGGCAGCAGCTCGCCGCGCAAGGCGACCGCCGCGGCCAGGTACGTCCACAACAGCCCGCTGACGGCGATGCCGCCGAGCGTCGCCAGCCAGGGCACGACCGGCACGGCCGTGCCCGGCGAGGCCAGCGCCGGCAGCACCGCCAGGGCCGCCGAGCCCGCGCCGCAGGCCAGCCCCAGCCCCAGCAGCGTCCAGTGCTCGCACAGCACCATCCATCGCAGCGGCCCGCGCGCGAAGCCCACCGCCCGCAGCAGGGCCAGCTCGCCGCGCCGCTCCAGCACGTTGCGGAGCACCACGATGCCCAGCGCCACCGTTCCGAGGACCATCCCCAGGCCCCCCAGGGCGGCGAAGATCGACAGGTACGTGTTCTGCACGTCGGCGAACTGCGCCAGCCGCCGCGCCGCGGGCGTCAGCTCCAGGGCGACGTCCTCGAGCGCCCGGGACAGCGCGGCGCGGGCGGCCTCGGCGTCCCGGCGGTCCACGTCGATCAGGAACGCCCGGTAGCCGCTGCTCGAGGGGAACAGCTCGGCGAAGCGCCCCTCGGCGATCAGCAGGTTGCCCTGGAAGATCGACCCGCCGATCTTCCCGACCAGCCGCAGACGCACCTGCCGCCCGCGCTCGTCGGTGATCTCGAGCGTCTCGCCGACCCGCTTGTGCAGGGCCCAGCGGAGCGTGTCGTGGTCGCCGACGGCGGGCACGGCCCCGTCGCCCTCGCGCCGATCCAGCAGCCGCCAGCCGTCCTTCGCGTTGGCGTCGAGCGTCTCGAGGAACGTGAAGCGCCCGGCGAGACGCCCCGGCTGCACCCCCAGCAGGCGCGGACGCTGGGCGCGGTTGAGGTTCAGGCAGCTCGCCTCGTCGCCCTCGTGCAGGCGCATCTGCACCACGCGCGCCGTCCGGCACGCCTCGCCGTCCAACGCCAGCCGCTGACGCCGAGCCGGGTCGTTCAGGTCGTGCAGGACCGGCAGGGACGACTCGCCGTACAGCGCGAAGCCGCCTGTGCCGGAAGCAGGCTTGTCGGCGTCCTTCGCGGGATCCAGCCGGAAGACCTCGATCGACGCGACGAGGAACACGCCGCAGGCGAGCAGGCCGGCCGTCGTCAGGCTCCGCCAGCGCCGCCGCCCGCACGTGCGGACGCCCAGGCTGCCCAGGCCCCGCGCGTGGGCGTGGCTGGCCCGACCCGCCGCCGCCAGGGCCACGTAGCACAGGCTCAGGCTGCCCAGCAGCAGCAGCGCGCCCGAGCTGAAGAACGCCCCCGCCGTGTCGATCGCCTTGGCCCAGGCGGACAGGACCACCAGCGTGACGGCCGCCGCGATGCACACCACGCCGACGACGGTCCCCGCCGCCAGCTTCGCCCGCGACGCCGGCGGGGAGACGCGCCCCTGCGCCCCGGCCGCCAGGAGCTCTCGGGCCGTCGCCCGCGCCTGGAGGACCAGCGCCGCGGCCATCGCGGCGAGGGCGACGCCCAGCCCGATCCCCGCCCCGAGCAGCACGCTGGCGGGTTCGGCGTGGTAGCGGATCGGCGCCGAGGCCGACACGTCCCGCCAGACCGTCGCCAGCCCGTGCAGCACGACGCGCGTGTAGGCCAGCCCGCCGCCGGCCCCGACCACGCAGCCCGCCAGCGCCAACAGGCCGCTCTCCGCGAGCATCAGCCGCCGGACGCGCCACGGGCGGAACCCCAACGCCAGCAGCGTGCCCGTCTGGAAGCTGCGCTGCTCGACGTTGAAGACGAACAGCAGCCCCGTGAGCAGCACGGCCGAGGCGATCAGGAAGAAGCTCAGGCCCAGGAACAGCCCGCCGAAGTCGCTCGTCGGGTCCGCCGCGGCCAGGGCCTGCCGGCGGACGGGGGCGAAGTGCAGCCCGATCGCCGCCGGCTCGAGCCCCCCGAGGATCGCGCGGGCGATGCGCCCCTCCTCGCCGGCGCGGGCCAGGTAGCGTACGGCCGTCAGGCTGCCGAAGCGGCTGGCCCACATGTTCTGGCCGTCGCGCAGCGTCAGGAAGGCCTTGGGCGTGCCGCGATAGGCGTCCCAGTACTTCTGGTACTTGTCGTTGGGGTCGTCGAGCTTCTTCAGGTCGATCTCGGTGCCCGGCTTCCAGTCGCGGCAGTTGTCCACGTCGGCCAGCCCGGGGAAGTCCGGCATCAGGTTCGGGTCGCGGGCCGCGCCGGAGATCGGCACGACCGCGCGGACGCGGAAGGTCTGGTTGGCGTCCACGAACGTCCGCATCGCCCCGAGCGTGGGGTACGTCATCTTCACGCGGTCGCCGGCCGCCGCGCCGATGTCGTCGGCCAGCCATCGGTTCAGGAGGACCTCGCCCTCGGCGAGGTCGGCGCCCACCGGGCTCGCCGGGCCGCCCGGGCGCCGGGGGCCCATGGCCGTCACGATCGCGTACGCCGACGCCCGGTCGCCCTTGCGGACCTCGTTGACGAAGTACGTCAGGATGGGCAGGGCGTTGGGATCGGCCCGCACGGCCGCGACGCCCGCCGGCGGATCGAGAAACACACGCCCCGTGCGGACCTCCAGCGTCTCCGCGTCGATGCGGCGGAAGCGCAGGTCCGCGTCGGCGAGCTGCCAGTGCTTGCGCAGGGCGGCGGCGGCCTCGTCGGTCGTGACGGCCGCGGCCGGGGGGGCTCGCCCGCCTACCAGCAGGACGTTGGCCTTGCCCGGCAGATCGACCTTGTCCTGGAGCGTCGCCAGCGGCAGGAAGACGGTGAAGGGGGCGAGCTGGTTCGCCCGCAGGCTGAAGCGTCCGAAGTCGGCCTCCGTCGCGACGGCGCGGACGGTCAGGCGGATGCCCTGGGCCTCCTTCTCGCCCGACAGCGGGGCGTCCTTGGGCAGGCCGCTCGGGATCGGCACGCGGAGGACGATCTCCGGCCGCTCGGCGCCCGGATCGGCCAGGTCCGCCGGGGCGATGCCGAGCTGCCGGGCCAGCGGCTCGTTGATCGCGGCCTCGTCGGCGCCCGCCCCGGCCAGCAGGCCCCTTGCCCCGCCGGCCCGCCAGAAGCGGGCGTCCACGCCGACGACCTGGACGCGGTTGGCGCGGGCCGAGCCGTCCGGCAGCTTCGCCGAGCCGTCCAGCAGCAGGGCGGGCGCCACCGGGGCGTTCAGCTCGCCGGCGACGTCGGCGGCCAGGTCGTTCGCGTCGGCCCCCGCCCCCGCGCGGAAGAAGCGGTCCGGGCTCGACAGGGCGACCTGGACGTCGCCCAGCCGCCGCAGGGCCATCGCCCGCAGGCTGTGGCGGACCGAGTCGCCGACGACCAGCGCGCCGACCAGGACGGTGGTGGCGACGGCCGCCCCGGCCGCCACGCCCGCGTGCGTCCGCCAGTAGAACGCCAGGCTCCGCGCGATGAGCTTGCCGGTGTTCATCCGCCGTCTTCCGGGACGTGGAGCCTGCCGTCCCGCAGTTGTCGGACGCGCTCCATCTCGCCGGCCAGCTCCAGCGAGTGCGTCACCACGATCAGCGTCACGCCGTCGGCGCGGTTCAGCTCGACGAGCAGTTGCCCGAGGTTCTCGGCCGAGGCGCGGTCCAGCGAGCCGGTCGGCTCGTCGGCCAGCAGCAGCTTCGGCGAGTTGACGAGTGCCCTCACCACGGCCGCCCGCTGGCGCTCCCCGCCGGACAGCTCGCCCGGGCGGTGCGCGAGGCGGTGCGACAGCCCGACGCGCTCCAGCAGGCCGCGGGCCCGCGCCTCGGCCTGGCGGCGCTCGGCGGCGGTGTCCCGCGCCGCCAGCGTCGGCAGCAGGACGTTCTCCAGGATCGTGCACTGCGGCAGGAGATGATGCAGTTGGAAGACGAAGCCGATCTCGCGGCTGCGCAGGGCCGCCAGGGCGTTGTCGTCGAGCCCGGTCAGGTCGCGCCCGTCGAGGAGCACCTGCCCCGCGCCGGGGCGGTCGAGCGTGCCGATGATGTTCAGCAGCGTGCTCTTGCCGCAGCCGCTGGGCCCGACGACGGCCAGCGACTCGCCCGACCGGACGGCGAGGTCCAGCCCGTCCAGGACGGGCGAGGCGCTCGGCGAGTAGGCCTTGCGAATGGCGATCAGCTCCAGCAGCACGTGGTCGTCAGCCATCGGCGCGGTCCTCCCGCCCCGCGTGCGGGCGCGCGGTCTGGGGCGCGCCCGGTACGCCGATGGCCTCGCAGACGCGGAGGACCCCGGCGGCCATCCGGCCCGGGCCGAAGTCCTCCAGGACGGCCCGGCGCCCCCGGCGGCCCATCTCGGCGGCGCGCGGGGGATCGTCGAGCAGCTCGCCCAGCGCCCGGGCGAGGTCGGCCGGGTCGTTGGGCTTGCACAGGACGCCGCCGCCGGTGGCCTCGATCAGCTCCGGGAACGCCCCGTGGGCCGGCAGGACGGCGGGCACGCCGCAGGCCAGGGCCTCCAGCAGGAACAGGCCGAACGCCTCGCCCCGCCGCGTCGGCACGGAGATCGCCGAGCAGCTCTGCAGGAAGGACAGCTTGCTGTCGGCGTCCAGGGCCTGGACGAACTCGACATCCTCGGTCACCTTCGCCTCGGCCAGCCGGCGCCGAACCGACCGCACGAACTCCACGTCCCCGCCCGTCATGCCGCCGAAGACGCGCAGCTTCAGCCCGGCGAAGCGCCCGCTGCCCTTGAGGCGGATGAACGCCTCGGCGAGCGTGTCGAGCCCTTTGCCGGAGCACATCTGGGAGAGGTACCCGACGGCCGGGGGGCTGGGCGGCCCGTCCGCGGGCGAGAGGCCCGAGGCGTTGATGGCGTTGTGGACCACGTGGAAGCGTTCGGCGGGCAGGTCGAGGCGCCGCTGCATGGCTTGGCGGTAGAACGCGCTGGGGGCGAGAAACGCGTCGACGTCGGCGCACCGCTCGCGAAGGAGCTGCCAGGCCTGCGAGCGCTGGGGCTCCTCCAGCGCGTCGACGTAGCCCTCCTCGTCCTGGAGCGAGCAGAGGACCGGCACGCCGAGGGCCTCCCTGATCCGCCGCACGACGCCGACGAGCAGGGCGTTGGACAGCGACACGACGTCCGGGCGCTCGTGCTCGGCGAGGAACGCGATCAGCCGCTCCAGCTCCTTGACCTGGCGCCCGTCCTCGCCGCGGAGCATGGAGAGCATCGTCTCGCCGACCTCGCGGGCGCTGGTCATGCCGGCCTTCCTGCCGGCCCAGCGGAGCAGCCAGCGGGCGTCGAAGAGGCGGTCGACCCACCGCGGCGTGCGGCGGAAGAGCGCGGACTTCTGCTGGAGGTAGACGTTGACGCCGCCGAAGAAGACCTCGCCGCGGGCGTCGTCGTCCACGGCGTCCTCGACCATCAGCGGCAGGTAGAGGGGCACGCTGGCCGCGTCGTGCCCGACCCGGCGCAGCGCCAGCACCATCGCCGCGTCGCGGAGGCAGTTCTCGCAGTAGATGTTGTCGCCCGCTCCCGGGCTGAGGTGCACGAACCGCATGGTGGCCCGTCCCTTCGGCCTCCGCGGGCCCTCACGGGCTGCCGAAGGCGTAGACATACCCGTCGGCGCAGCCGACGATGACGCGTCCGGCCGCCACGGCGGGCGAACTGAGGATCGCGTCGCCCAGGTCGTAGGACCAGATCTTCTTCCCGTCGGCCAGGGCGACGACGTAGAGACGCCCGTCGTTCGAGCCGAAGACGATCTTCCCGCCGCAGACCACCGGCGAGCTGTTGACCTCGTCGCGCGTCGCGAAGGTCCAGAGCTTCTTGCCGGTCTTGCGGTCGAAGCAGTACAGGCGGTTGTCGCGGCAGCCGACGAGCACGCGCCCGCCCGCGACGGCCGGCGAGGAGACGAACGGCTCATCGCCCTCGTAGGACCAGGCGACCTTCCCGGCGGCCACGTCCGCGCACAGGAAGCCGCCCTCGTAATTGCCGACGTAGACGTGGCGGCCGTCGAAGGCGGCCGTCGCGGCGATGTACGCCCCGGCGTCGATCTTCGCGGCGCTCTTGCCGTCGGGCCCGACGACGTGGACGACGGCGTCGCAGCCGCCGAAGACGGTCCGCCCCTTCGCCACGGCCACCCCGCCGTTGATGTAGTTGCCCGATTCGTACCGCCAGAGCTTCTTGCCCGTCCGGGGCTCCACGCAGTACAGGCTGAAGTCGTAGCTGCCGACGACCAGGCTCTGCCGGCCGGTCTTCGGGTCGGTCAGCAGGTTGGCGGCCCCGAGGATCTTGTCCTCCGTCTCGAGCTTCCACTTCTGCTTGCCCGTCTTGGCGTCGAGGGCGTAGAGGAACGTGTCCACCGAGCCGACATACACCAGCTCGCCCAGCACGGTCGGCGGGGCCTCCACGGCGTCGCCCGTGGCGAACGACCAAACCTTCCGTCCGGTCGCGAGGTCCAGGCAGTACACGTTGGCGTCGGTCGAGCCGATGTACACCCGCCCGCCGGCCACCACTGCCGACGAGGTCACCTCGCCACCCGTCTTGAACTTCCACCGGCGCTTGAGGGCGCGGGGCAGCTTGCCGGGCGCCACGCCGAGCATGCCCGGATCGCCGCGGAAGATGGGCCAGTCGGTTCCCGTCGCTGCCCCCGTCGCGGGGCGCGTCGCGGCGAAGCGGTCCGGTTCGGCCGAGGTGGTGCCCGGCCGCGCTGCGGCCCACGGCAGCACCGCCAGCACGGCCGCAAGGGCGGCCGCCAGCAGCACGCACACGCCCGTCGACGCCAGCCAGACCGTTCGTCCGCGCTTCATGTTCCGTCCCCTCGCGGCATCCGACCATCCGGGAAGATACCCGGGCCGCCTTGTGTCACTATCCGTCAAATCCCTCGCGGGACGCGCAGGTTCTGGAAATCCGCAATCCGACCGTCGTCCGACGACGTGCGGGCCGGGCCTCCGTCGGGCTTGTCCCGGCGGGGCCGCGACTGAGCGTCCAGCACCGAGCGCCTTCGGCATCGGGCCTCCGTCGGGCTTGCCCCGGCGGGGCCGCGACTCAAGGCGACGGATGCCGGTTCCCGGCAGCCGCAGGCGGGTGCAGTCATCGCTCCGCCGGGGCAAGCCCGCCGGGGGCGTCTCATCGCGGGGCGCTGCGTTCTGGACGCTCCGTCGCCCTTCCGCCGGGGCAAGCCCGACGGAGAGGCCCGCCGCCGGCGGCCACGTCGGTTCCGGCGGCACGCCGATCGCGTGCGCGCTCGGGGCGAGGAGGACTTCGCAGCCCGGGCGGTCATACGTCGTCGCCGCTTCTACGGCGATCGTGCCATCGCCCGTGGGTTGCGTGCCCGGCCCGCGTTGTCTGCTGCCGATCCGTTCCATCCTAGCACGCCCGCCGCGCCGGGACAAACGCCCGGGCAGCCCTGCCCGGCCGCGACGGCGCGGCCGCCCCGGCGGCCCGGGCGCCTCGGGAAAGCCTGGCGGGTCCCCGGGTCGTCGGGGTAGACTGATACGTGCTTGCGTCGGCGGAGAAGATGCCGGCGCCGTTCCGTGTCCTTGCACCCGAACCTGGAGCAGCGAAATGAGGTCGAGAAGGGGTCTCCGGCAGATGGCATGGTGGATGGTGACGGCTCTGATCGTGTCCTGGGCGGCGGCTGCGCCGGCTCGCGCCGCGCCCCCAAAGAAGCCCCCGAAGAAGGACGAGCCCGCCGCCCCGAAGACGCTCAAGGTCACCAAGGCGCCGTTCCGCGTGGAGGTGAAGCTCTCGGGCGTCTTCGAGGCCGCCCGCACCGCGGAGGTCGTGCTGAGGCCGAAGGCCTGGTCGCAGCTTCGCGTGCGGGAGGTGGTCGCGCACGGCGCTGCCGTCAAGAAGGGACAGGTCCTCCTGGCGTGCGACACGAAGAAGATCGAGAAGGCCGTCCGGGACAAGGCGGCGGCCCTGGCGCTCGGCGAGTTGGCCCTCAAGCAGGCGCAGGAGGAGCTGCGCCGCCTGGAGGTCACCACGCCGGCGGCCCTGGCCGCCGCGGATCGCCGCCAGAAGCGCGCCGCCGCCGACCTGGAGCACTTCCGCAAGGTCGCCCGCCCGCTGGCGGAGAAGGAGGCCCACAACTCCCTCAAGTACCGCACCGACGTCCTGGAGTACACGAAGGAGGAGCTCCGCCAGCTCCTCAAGATGTACAAGGCCGACGACCTCACCGAGGAGACCGAGGAGATCGTCCTCAAGCGCCAGCGCAACGCCGTCCAGCGGGCCGAGTTCTCCCTGGAGCGGGAGAAGATCGCCCACAAGCGCCAGCTCGAGGTCGTCCTGCCCCGCCAGGCCGAGGACCTCGAGATCGCCCAGCGCAACAACGACGAGGCGAAGAAGAGCAAGGACGCCCTCCTGCCGCTGGCCCTGCGGACCAAGCGTTTGGAGGTCGCCAAGGCCCAGATCGACCGCGCCCGGGCCGTCAAGGCCCTCGGCGACCTCAAGGCCGACCTCGCCGCGATGACCGTCAAGGCGCCGATGGCCGGCGTGGTCTACTACGGCCGCTGCGTGCGCGGCAAGTGGTCGGCCGCGACCGTCGCCCCCAAGCTCGTCCCCCGCGGCACGCTGGCGGCCGAGACGGTCCTGATGACCGTGGTCGATCCCAAGGAGCTGCTCGTCCGCGTCGCCGTGCCGGAGAAGGAGCTGCACCGCCTGCGCAAGGGCCTGACCGGCACGGCCACGCCCACGGGCTTCCCCGACCGCAAGCTCAAGGTGCGGCTCGCGTCGCCGCCGACCGTGCCGCTGGCCGCGGGCGGCTTCGACACCGCGCTCGCCGTGCTCGACAAGCCGGGGCCGGTCCGCCCCGGCATGACGTGCCGCGCGGCGCTGACGGCCTACGAGCGGAAGGACGTCGTCACGGTGCCCGCGTCCGCCGTCTTCGCCGAGCCCGGCAAGCCCGCCGAGCGCTTCGTCTACCTCAAGACGCCGGGCAAGCCGCAGAAGCGCGTGGTCAAGGTCGGCCGCACCCTCGCGGGCAAGACCGAGATCCTCGAGGGCCTCCGCGACGGCGAGGTGATCTTCCTGGCCAAGCCGAAGTGACCCCGCGGGCGCGCGGGGAAAGCGATCGAGCGAGATGAACGGGCGAATCGCCATCCGGGTGTGGGGCGTGCTGGTCGCCGCGACGGCGGCCGCCGGCGAGCCGGCGTCGCAGCCGGCGTCCTGGCCGCGAGGCGGGCCCAAGCCCCGCGCGATCCAGCCGCCTTCGCGGGCGGAGATCGACCGCGCGATGGCGCGCGGGACGGCCTTCCTCCTGAAGGCCCAGAACCCCGACGGCTCGTGGGGCTCGGCTCGGCGGACGAAGGCGCTGAACATCTACGCGCCCGTGCCGGGGGCGCACCACGCGTTCCGCGCGGCCGTCACGGGGCTGTGCGTCTCGGCGCTGATCGAGGCCGGCGGCGACGCCCTGGCCGTCCGCAGCGCCCTCGACCGTGGCGAGGCCTACCTGATGGAGCGCCTGCCCAAGGTCCGCCGCGCCGTGCCGCGGGCCATCTACAACGTCTGGGCCCACGCCTACGGCATCCGGGCGCTCGTGCGGATGTACCACCGCCGCCCGGACGACAAGCCCCGGCGCGAGCGGATCCGCCGCCTCGTCGCCCAGCAGGTCGACCTGCTCAAGCGCTACGCGTGCGTCGGCGGCGGGTGGAGCTACTACGACTTCCGCTACCGCACGCAGCGGCCCGGCGGCAAGAGCATGTCCTTCACCACCGCGACGGTCCTGATCGCCCTGCACGAGGCCCGCGCGATCGGCGTCCGCGCGCCCAGGGAGCTCATCGACCGCGCCGTCGACTCCCTGCTCCGCCAGCAGAACCCCGACTTCGCCTACCTCTACAGCGAGAGCTTCTACTACTACCGCGGGCGGCTCATCTGCCGCCCCGGCGGCAGCCTCGGGCGCTCCCAGGCGTGCAACCTGGCGCTGCGCCTCTGGGGGGATAAGCGCATCACGGACGCCGTGCTGGCGACGTGGCTGGACCGGCTCTTCGCCCGCTGCGGCTGGTTCAGCCGGGCGCGAAAGATGCCCGTCCCCCACGAGTCCTGGTTCGCCGTCTCGGGGTACTTCTTCTACTACGGCATGTTCTACGCGGGCTCGTGCGTCGAGCAGCTTCCCCCCGGCCGGCGGGCGCACTTCCAGGACCACCTCGCGAGGATCCTGCTCGACCTCCAGGAGAAAGACGGCTCGTGGTGGGACTACCCGATGTACGACTACCACCAGGGCTGGGGCACCGCCTACGCGATGATGGCGCTGACGCGCTGCCGGAGGTGACCGCCCCGCGGGGCGGAAGGGGAGGGCGGATCGAGAAATGTTTAGAGAGATATGTGCGTATGTGTGTATTCTAGGAGGGCTCGCCGTGGCCGCCGCCGCGCCGCGACTCACCGTCCGGGCCTGGCGCAAGGCCGGCAAGCCCAGGGCCTACCCCACGCGGACCCTGGCGCAGCTGCGCGACGTCCCGCCCGCCCGCGGCGTCCGGCTGGGCACCTACGGCGGCTGGGCCGGACGGACGTACCGGGCCACCGGCTTCTTCCACCCCCGCAAGATCGCCGGGCGCTGGTGGCTGATCGACCCGGAGGGCTGCCGCTTCCTGCACGTCGGCGTCGTTAGCGTCCGCGTCGGCCGCGGCCCGCAGATGCGAAAGGCCTTCCCCCGGGCCTTCGGCACGCCCGCCCGCTGGGCCGAAAAGACCATGAAGCTGCTCCGCGACCACGGCTTCAACGGCACCGGCGCGTGGTCCGACGACGCGCTGCTGGCCTCCGCCAGCCGCCGGGGGGCCTACACGCCCAACTGGAACTTCATGAGCACCTACGCCGGGCGCCTCGGCAAGGCCCGACAGGTCGCCGGGCACAAGGCCTACCCCAACGACTGCATCCTTGTCTTCGACCCCGGCTTCGAGACCTTCGCCTTCGAGCACGCCCGGCAGCTCGCCGCCACGGCCGGCGATGCCTACCTGCTGGGGCACTACTCCGACAACGAGCTGCCGTTCCGGCGCGACCTGCTCGACAAGGCCCTGCGCCTGCCCGCCGACGACTTCAGCCACAAGGCCGCCGCCGCGTGGCTCGCCCGGCGACAGGGCGCCCGGGCCCGGCCGGGGAAGATCACCCCCGCCGACCGCGAGGCCTGGCGCGGACACGTCGCCGATCGCTACTTCGACATCTGCGCCCGCGCCATCCGCAGGCACGACCCGAACCACCTCTACCTCGGCTCGCGCCTGCACGGCTCGGAGAAGTCCAGCCCCGCCGTCATGGCCGCCGCCGGGCGCCACATGGACGTCGTCGCCGTCAACGTCTACGGCGTCTGGACGCCCACGAACGAGATGTTCCGGCGCTGGGAGCGCTGGTCCGAGCGGCCCGTGCTCGTCACCGAGTGGTACGCCAAGGGCGCCGACAGCGGCCTGGCCAACCTCACCGGCGCCGGCTGGACCGTCCCCACCCAGGCCGACCGAGGGCGGTTCTACCAGAACTTCACGCTCGGCCTGCTGGAAACCAAGTGCTGCGTCGGGTGGCACTGGTTCAAGTACTACGACAACGACCCGACCGACACGCGGACCGACCCGTCCAACCGCGACTCCAACAAGGGCATCGTCAACGTCCGCTACGAGCCCTACACGCCGCTGCTGGACGCCATGAAACAGCTCAACGCCGTCGTCTATCCCCTGACGGAGTACTTCGACGCCCGGCCGTGACGCGCCGGGGCGCGCGCTGCGGGCGGAGGAACCGACCCGCCGCGGCGCGGGTTGAAGAGATCGGTATCGTCACACGTGCATGAGCCCTGTCCGGGAGGTGCTGCCCCATGGCAAAGGAACGGAAGAAGCCCAAGCCCGCCGCCGCGTATCCGCCGGAGCTCGCGCCGCTGCTGGCGAAGCTCCCGGCCAGGGACGTCGAAACGGGCGTGGCCGTCTGCCGCGAGATCCTCGCCGGCGGATCGAAGCGGATCGAGCAGCTCGTCGGCCTGGTCGGCAACGAGTTCGGCGCCGCCGAAGGCGTCAAACCGAAGTACGCCCTCCACGGCACGGTGGTCTACGCGGGGCGCCCGGACGGCGGGAGGGATCGCCGGCTCGTCGCCGGAACCCTCGCCGGGCAGCTCGCCTCCGCGAAGCACTCCGACGAGCTGAAGGCCTTCCTCTGCCGCCAGCTCCAGCTCTGCGGGGGCTCGGAGGAGATCGCCGCCCTGGCCGAGCTGCTGGGGAGCGATCGGCTCTGCGAGCCGGCCGCCCAGGCGCTCCAGGCCATCGGCGGCGACCGGGCCGCCGCGGCGCTGCGGGACGCCTTGCCCAACGCGGCCGACAAGCGCCGCGTCACGCTCCTGACGGCCCTGGGTTTCCTGGCCGACGCCAAGGCCGCCCCCGCGGCGCGCCAAGCCGCCCGCGACGCCGACCGCGACGTCCGCCTGGCCGCCTTCTACGTGCTGGCGAGCTGCGGCGACGGCGACTCCGCCGCGATGCTCCGCCGCGCCGCCATCGCGCCCAAGGCCAAGGCCGCCTACGAGCGCATCCAGGCCACGGAGGCCTGCCTGCGCCTGCACCGGCGCCAGGCCGCCCACGGCCAGGCCGGCGACGCCGCCAAGGGCCTGCGCGAGATCCTCACCAAGCGAACCGGCAGCGACAACGAGGACCACGCCGTGCGGTCCGCGGCGCTGCACGACCTGGCGATGGCCGCCGGCGTCGAGGCCGTCCCCGACGTCCTGGCGGCCATGGGCTCCGACGAGCTGCGCTGCTCCGTCCCCGCGGCGCGGACGGCGCTGAAGCTCGCCCGGCGGCTCTGGGCCGACCACCGCAAGGAGGCCGAAACCCTCCTCCGCAAGGCCCGGAAGGTCACCGGCGAGGAGGCGGTGCTCGTGGAGGCCAAGCTGCTTCTCGGGCAGGGCGGCGCGTAGCGCCCGCCGCGGCAACGACGAAACGGCAACGACGGGAGAGAGAACCATGTCCACCCGAAGAGATACTCGCAGGATCACGAGACGGCGTTTCCTGGGCTCGGCGGCGGCGACGGCAGCCACCGTGACCATCGTGCCGCGCCACGTGCTGGGCGGGGCGGGCAAGCCCGCGGCGCCGAGCGACACGGTCACGTACGGCGTGATCGGCAACGGCGGGCGCGCCGACGCCGGCATCGGCTGCCTCGGCTCGCGGAAGCGGATCGCCATCTGCGACGTCGACACCACCCACCAGAAGCCCCGCCGCAGCAAGACCGCCGACCCCTCGGTGGCCACCTACACCGACTACCGCCGGATGCTCGACCGAAAGGACCTCGACGTGGTCGCCATCGGCACGCCGCCCCACTGGCACGCGCTGCCCTGCATCCACGCCGCCCAGGCCGGGAAGGACGTCTTCTGCGAAAAGCCGATGACCAAGTTCATCCACGAGGGCCGCGCCGTCGCCGACGCCGTCGAACGATACGGCGTCGTCTTCCAGATCGGCACGTTCAAGCGGCTCAACAACAGCCGCAACAAGGGCCACGTCATCAACCACAAGATCCTCAAGTACGGCTTGGTCAAGGACGCCGGCCACGTCGTCGCCACCACCGGGGCCAGAAACCGCACCGGCAACCCGGCCCTTCGCAAGCAGGAGCCGATCCCCAAGACGCTCGACTACGACCTGTGGCTGGGCCCGGCGCCCCACAAGCCGTACAACAAGGACCGCGTCCACTACAAGAACCGCTTCTACTGGGACTACGAGGGCGGCGACCTGACCAACTTCGGCGCCCACAGCTTCGACCCGTTCCAGTGGAGCTACGCCAAGGACTTCACCAGCCCCGTCAAGATCGAGCCGTGCGCCCCCTGGCCGCAGCACCCCGACGCCGTCTGCCCCTACAGTTGGGTGGAGCTGACCTACGCCGACGGGCTGCGGGTGATCGTCACCCACGGCAAGGCCGGCAGCAAGTACGACCGCCCGCGCGGCAAGAGCATGCTCGGCGAGGGCGACCTCGACGCCGCCGCCCGCCGGAAGCTCCGCGAGCTGCCCGATCCGCCGCCGCTGCTGACCTTCGGCGAGGCCGTTCGCACCCGCCAGCAGGCCGGGGGGCACGCCGAGAGCTCCCACCGCGTCTCGACGGCGCTGAACCTGGCCAACATCGCCATCCGCCTCGGGCGGACGCTCCGCTACGACCCCGTCGCCGAGCAGATCGTCGGCGACGAGCAGGCCAACCGCTTCGTCAACATCCCCATGCGCGCCCCCTGGCATCTGTAGAGCGCCCGGCGAGCTCGGAAAACTCGGCGCGTGGCTTCGTTTCGCCGCCCGTGGATCGACGGACCAAGGCGTTCGCCGCAGCACGATCCCTGACGCTGCTGATCTGCTCGAGCCGGAAGAGTGCCTTCGAGCCGGCGGGGGCCGGATCAACCGACGGGACACAGCGGAGCGCCGGAGGTCCCCGTCAGCCGTACGTCTCGAGGAGCCGCTGAAGCCCCCTGCGGCCCAGACCCGTTTGCTTCACGCTCAGAATGGCCCGCAGAGTTCCTGTCGGGAGTGACCTCGTGCGCGTCGGCACAACGGTCACTCGCACGCCGGAGGGATATGCCTTGGTGAGCGAGACGCCGTGGGTTGCCTTGCGGCCTATCTTCCAACCGTCCTGTTCAAGAAGATGGATCAGATCCACGCGGCTGATGGCTGGGAGGCCCTCGGCCACATTCGGCTCCTTACGTGGCGACTACCCCGTTCAGGCACTCTGTCAAGCGGGTGACGAATTGGCCGGGGCGCACGGGCACCGGCACGGCGGCGGGCCGCCGAGGCATCCGACGATGGAGAGTCACGTTGTGGTCGGCCAGGAATCTCCGGCAGGTTCCCGCATCCTCAAGGGCATTCAGGTGCAGGAGGATCATGTCGCCGATGGCTACCATTGCCTCTTCGATGGTGTCCCCGCAGGCGGCAGTCCCCAGTTCAACGCAGACGGCAGCCCATTGATCGTCTTCCCTCTCGATCTTCACGGTGACCTCGATGTAGCCGCCGTGTCGTGGCATGCTGCTCTCCTGGGCCCTGACAGCGTCCGCCATCGTGTCCCGAAGTGCAGCGAATGTCAACCGCATTCAGAAAGCTATGAGACAGCACCACTTACATCGGCACACGGGGTGGGATTCTGCGCCGAGGGTGACCGGAGGGATCACCGACCGTTGGTGCGGATACTCGGGGCGCCGGCAGGTCTCCTGCAGGAGGTCCCCGTAGCCTCCGTTCAGCGCCGCCGGCGGCCGTAGACGCGGTCGCGGGTCTGCTTGATGAAGACCGCGCG
>CAZXOC010000140.1:0-18184 GCA_964642165.1 uncultured Planctomycetaceae bacterium
TGGTCGATCGACGACAGCCGCAACAAGTTCCAGTTCGGCTGCGAGTGGGGCCGGCTCATCGAGGACGGCCGGCTCACGACCGTGGTCAAGAAGCCGAACTACCGCGGCATTTCGGCGACGTTCTGGCGAAGCCTGAAGACGGTCGGCGGCGCGGCGATGGTGGAGCTCCTGGGCACGCCGGGCTGCGGCAAGGGCGAGCCGAACCAGGGCGTCCGGGTCGGGCACTCCAGCCCGGCGTGCGTCTTCGCGGACGTCGACGTGTTCGGCGGGGAGTAGTCGCGGCGGGCGGCGGCGAGGATCGATGGCACGGGTATCTGGAAGCGTCTGGGCGTCAGTGAGGATGGCGTGGGACCATGCAGCAAGCATTCTACGAACTGGCAGATGAGCTGATCGGCGGGCGCAGGGACGAGGAAGTGCTGCTCCTGAGCTTCTCGGGAGAGGACTCGGACTTCGTGCGCTTCAACCACGGGGCGATCCGGCAGGCGGGGCGCGTCGAGCAGCGCGAGCTGGCGCTCGAGCTGGTCGTCGGCAACCGGCACGTCAGGTCGGTCTGCACGCTGGCCGGGGACGCCGGGACCGACCGACAGCGCGGCGAGGCGATGCTGGCGGAGCTGCGCCGGCGCCTGGGCGACGTGCCGGAGGACCCGTACCTGCTCTACGCGACCGAGGTGCACAGCGGCGAGAACGTCGGCGAGAACCGGCTGCCCGACCGCGCCGACGCGATCGACGCCGTCCTGGGCGCCGGGCAAGGCCGCGACATGGTCGGCCTGCTCGCCCAGGGCGGGATCCACGCGGGCTTCGCCAATTCGCTCGGACAGCGGAACTGGTTCGCCACGCACACCTTCCACGTCTCCTGGTGCTTCTACCACGCCGCGGACAAGGCCGTGCAGACGTCCTACGCCGGCTTCGCGTGGGACGACGCCGCCTTCTCGCGGAAGGTCCAGGACGCCGGCGAGCAGTTGGCGGCGCTGGGGCGTCCGGCCAGGACGATCGAGCCGGGCGAGTACCGCCTGTACCTGGCGCCCGAGGCGCTGAAGGAGTTCCTGGGCACGGTGGCCTGGGGGGGCTTCGGGCTCAAGGCCCACCGGACCAAGTCCACCAGCCTGCTGAAGATGGTGGAACAGGGCGCGACGTTGGCGCCGTCGGTGACGCTGCGGCAGAACACCGCCGAGGGCATGGCGCCGAACTTCACGTCGGCGGGCTTCCTCAAGGCCGACCAGGTCACGCTGATTGAGGACGGCCGCTACCGCGACTGCCTGGTGAGCCCTCGCTCGGGCAAGGAGTACGGCGAGCAGCCCAACGCGGGCGGGGAGCATCCCGAGTCGCTGGACATGTCGGCGGGGGAGCTGCCGGCGGCGGAGGCCCCCGCGCGCCTCGGCACGGGCGTGTACGTCAACCAGTTGTGGTACCTGAACTACTCGGACGTGCCGGCCTGCCGCATCACGGGCATGACGCGTTTCGCGACGTTCTGGGTCGAGGACGGCGAGATCGCCGCGCCGCTGAACGTGATGCGTTTCGACGAGACGGTCTACCGCGTGCTGGGCGAGAACCTGCTCGCCCTGACGGCACGGCGCGACTTCCTCCCGAGCCGCAGCACGTACGGCGGGCGTTCCACGTCGAGTGCCCGGCTGCCCGGCGCGCTCGTCGAGGGCTTCCGCTTCACGCTGTAACCCCCCGGCCTGCCAAAACCACCTCCCAGGGGCGACAACCCGACAAAGTGGCATGTTCCTTGGGGCGCGGCTTGCGCGCAAGATACCAAGGAAAAAGGCGATAGGTGTTCCTGGCACCGCGTTTGCCCTTCGTGTCCCATGGAGCCGGGACGCCGGTCGCCCCGGCCGCAACGCGACCCGAAGTGGACAAAGGAGCAACCCAAATGACCTCATTGTTCAGATGGCCAAGCGGGTGGGACCCACGGGAGACCGTACGGTACATGCAGCGCGAGATGGACCGTCTGTTCGGCCGCGCCGTCGCGGGCGACCCGCGGCGAGTCGGCGGCGGCACCTACCCGCCGGTGAACGTCCTCAACGGGCCGGACGAGATCACCGTCCAGTGCGAGCTGGCCGGCGTGAAGCGCGAGGACATCGACCTGTCCATCACCGGCGAGACGCTCGTGATCAAGGGCACCAAGCGCGCATCGGTCGAGCCGGAAGACGTCCGCTTCCAGCGGCGCGAGCGTGGGTTCGGCCAGTTCAGCCGGACCGTCGTCCTGCCGGACAAGGTCGATGCCGACGGCGTCGACGCGGAGCTCAAGGCGGGCGTGCTGACCGTCCGTCTGCCGAAGTCCGAGGCGGCCAAGCCGAAGCAGGTCACCGTCCGGTGATGCCGGCCGCCGCAGGAAGGAGCACAAACAATGACCGAAGACAGCCAGGATAGATCGCACGTGCAGGCGAGCCGCGCCCGCGAGCGGGGCGAAGAGGCGTTCTCGCCGCTGGTGGACATCTACGAGACCGAGGACGGCACGACGGTGCTGCTGGCCGAGCTGCCGGGCGCAACGCCCGAGACGCTGGACATGCGCGTGGATAAGGGCGTGCTGACGGTATCGGCCGAGGCGCCGCTGCCCGAGGTCGGCGAGGAATACACCCCCACCTACACCGGGTTCGTGGGCGGGCACTTCTTCCGCGCCTTCGCCCTCAGCGACGAGGTGGATCGGGAGAAGATCGAAGCGTCGCTGGAGGACGGGCTGCTCACCGTCAAGCTCCCGAGGGCGGCGGCGGCCAGGACCCGCAAGATCCAACTCAAGTAGCGCCCGCCACGGAGGCCGGATCGCACATGCCACAGGGACGTGAGCGCACGGCTCCGCCGGTTTCGCCCGGCCGGTTGACATGGTCGGGGGCTGCGCCTACGATTCGCCGGAAGCGACAGCGAGCCCCAGGTACGGAGAAGGAGTCACCCGATGGGTTCCGAGTACATCCTCGCGTTCACCGACGATAACTTCGAGGCCGAGGTCCTCAGCTCCGAGCTGCCCGTCCTCGTGGACTTCTGGGCCGAGTGGTGCATGCCCTGCTTGATGATCGCGCCGGCCATCGAGGAGTTGGCCGAGGAGTTCGCCGGACGCGTCAAGGTCGGCAAGGTGGACACGGACTCCAGCCGGGGGGTCGCCATGAATCTCGGGATCAGCGCGATCCCGACGATCATTCTGTTCAAGGGCGGGCAAGTGGCGAACAAGTTCGTGGGGCTCCAGCAGAAGGCCGATCTGAAGGCGGCGCTGGAGAACGCCTTGGCGGACTGAGCCGGCCCGCGGAAGCTGTCGAGGGGCGCCGATGAATCCGCTGTCCCGAGCCGAGGTTCGCGCGATCGACCGCTGCGCGATCGAGACGGTCGGCGTGGCGGGCGAGGTGCTGATGGAGAACGCCGGCCGCCAGGCCGCCGACGCGATCGAGCAGTTCGTCGCCGGCGCCGGTGGGCGGAGAGTGGCCGTGGTGGCGGGGGGCGGCAACAACGGCGGCGACGGCTTCGTCGTGGCACGCCACCTCGCCCTGCGGGGGCTGGAGGTGACGACGTTCCTCGTCGCCTCGCCGGAGAAGCTCACGCCCGACGCCGCGACCAACCACCGCATCTGCCGCCGGCTGGGCCTGGACGTCCGGCACGTCGGGGCCGAGGCGCTCGGGGCGCTGGCCGGCGAGCTGGCCGGCTATGACGCCGTCGTGGACGCGGTGGGGGGCACGGGCATCCGCGGGGCCCTCCGCGGGGACGCCGCCGCCGCGGTCGAGCAGATCAACGCCGCCGGAAGGGACGTGGTGGCGATCGACATCCCGACCGGCCTGGACTGCGACACGGGCGAGGCGCCCGAACCGACCGTCCGGGCGAAGCTCACGGTTACTTTCCTGGCCCGCAAGAAGGGCTTCGACGCCCCGGGGGCCGCCGAGTACACCGGGCCGGTCCGCGTGGCGGACATCGGCGTCGCGCCCGACGTGGTCGCGAGGATCGCCGCCGAGAAGGGGCGGGCCTCCTGACCGGGCGCGCCGGGGCGGCGCCGGGGCGGCGCAAAAAAGCCTTCCTTCCGCTCGGGAGTGGTCTATAATCTGCCGCTCGCGCGTCGGCCCGCCGAGGCGGGTCCGGCGTCTGAGATGTGTGACCTTGCCGATGCAAGGAATCCGACACGGGATCCCAATACGAAGGAAGAGACACCGATGCCCCTGGTACCGATGCGAATCCTGTTGGACCACGCGGCGGAGAACGGTTACGGCGTCGTGGCACTGAATGTCAACGACATGGAGCAGATCCAGGCGATCATGGAGGCGGCGCAGGAGACGGACTCGCCGGTGATCGTCCAGGCCAGCCGCGGGGCGAGGCAGTACAGCAACGACGCGTACCTGCGCCACCTGATGCTGGCGGCCGTCGAGCTGAACCCCAACCTGCCCATCTCCATGCACCAGGACCACGGCAACAGCCCCGAGACGTGCTTCAGCGCGATCGAGCAGGGCTTCACCAGCGTGATGATGGACGGCTCGCTGCAGGCGGACGGCAAGACGCCCAGCGACTACGACTACAACGTCCAGGTCACGCGGCAGGTCGTCGAGAAGGCCCACGCCCGCGGCGTGACGGTCGAGGGGGAGATCGGCGCGCTGGGCGGCATCGAGGACGGCCACGGCGCCGGGCTCAGCGCCGAGGAAGCCAAGGAGCACCTGACCGACCCCGACCAGGCCGAGCAGTTCGTCCAGGACACCGGTCTCGACGCGCTGGCCGTGGCCATCGGGACCAGCCACGGGGCCTACAAGTTCACCCACAAGCCGACGGGCGACGTGCTGCGGATGGACCTGATCGAGGAGTTGCACCGCCGGATGCCGAACGTGCACCTGGTGATGCACGGCTCGAGCAGCGTGCCGCAGGAGCTCCAGGACATCATCAACGCGCACGGCGGGGCCATCAAGCAGACCTACGGCGTGCCGGTCGAGGAGATCCAGCGCGGCATCCAGCACGGCGTGCGGAAGGTGAACGTCGACACCGACAACCGCCTGGCGATCACCGGCGCGATCCGCAAGGTCTTCCACGAGTCGCCGGAGCAGTTCGACCCGCGGAAGTACCTCGGCCCGGCGCGCGACGCGATGAAAGAGGTCTGCAAGGCCCGCATGATCGCCTTCGGGCAGGCGGGGCACGCCGGGAAGATCCCCACCAAGACCTGCAAGGAGATGGTGGACTTCTACGCCAAGAAGGACGCCTAGTCGCCGGCGGGACCCGCGTCGGGGGCGAGACGATCACGATGGGCGGCCCCAAGGCCCGGGGGCTGTCTTCCGGCCGGGGCGGTGGGGCGCAGGGGCGACCGGCAGGAAATGCCGAATACGCCGCGGTCGGGATGCGTTTAACGCGCCGGGGCGGCGCGGCGGTGGAGGCTGGGTCCGGCCTGCGTCGCCCGGCGAATGGGAGTGGACGTCCATGAGCGGAACCGCATGCCTCGTGGGGATTCTCGCTATCGCGGCTGCGCCTGCCCGGAAACCGACCCTTCCCGGGCCGATCTTCGGGAGCCCGCCGCGGGTCCTGGCCTACCAGGCGGACGTCATCTTCGTGGGCAAGATCACGAGCCTTTCGTCGCCGCGCAGGATCCGCGTCACGCTGCCCGGGGCGTCCAAGCCGGTCGAGCGCTTCTACAGCCGCAGCCAGGCGCTGGTCTCGCGGGTGCTCAAGCCCCCGGCCGCCGAGTGCGGCGTGAAGGTCCGCAAGGGCACCCGGTTCCGGTTCGAGGTGCTGGCCCTGTATAGCGGGCGGGGCAGCAAGACCTCGGCGTCGGCCTATCGACCGGCCCTCTACCAGGGCATGCGCCACCTCCTGCTGCTCCGGCGCCTGCCGGACAGCGGGCGCTGGATCCTGCCCTACGGGAATCAGCACTACCCCGTGCCGACGGCCGATCGCCTCAAGGCGTTCACGGACGCCCTGCGGCTGGAGACCTGGCCGTGGGGGCCGGCCAAGGGCGGCCTCCAGGTGGCGATGATCTGCAAGTGGACGCAATGGAGCCACATGATCCGCGGTCGGAGCACCATCTTCTTCCGCACGTTCCTCGCGCTGCGCAACGCCTCGCGCAAGCCGCTGACGGTCAACCTCCGCCCGGACGACGCGCCCCTGTGGATCGAGGCCCGCAGCGCGACCGGGCAGGCCGTCCGCGCCGACGTCTACCGGTCGCTGAAGTGGCGCCTGAAGGGCGAATGGCCCAAGCCGGCCGAGCCGATTCCCCCGGGCCAGGCCATCTTCGTCTGCACGATGGGGGAGGGGGCCATTCAGGTCGAGGCGACCATGGACCTGGCCCCCGGCCCATGGACCGTCTACGCCGGCTACAAGAACCAGCGCACGCAAACGGAGGACGGCAACACGCCTTTGTGGGGCGGCGAGGTCGTCTCCCAGCCGCTCGAGATCGAGGTGGTGCCGAAGGACACGACGCGGAGGTGACGCCGTGCCCGGCCGGATGGGTGTGCAGGGGGTCCCTGGCATCCGCGCGGCAAGAGGGCTCGGGGAGGACGGTTGATCGTGCGAGGCGCCGTTACGGCACGGCGATCCGCCCGAAGCGGCGCTTGCCGACCCGGAGCACCTGTCCGCTGCGGACGGTCACCTCGGCGCGCACGTCGGTGACCTTCTCCCCGTCGATGCTGACGGCGTTCTGCCGGATCAGCCGGCGGGCCTCGCCGTTGGACTTGGCGAAGCCGGCGCGGACGACCAGCTCGACGATCCGGGTCTTCCCGCCGGGCACGGGGACCTCGGGCATGTCCGTCGGCACGTCGCGGTCGCGGAAGACGCGGTCGAACTCCGCGGCGGCGGCCTCGGCGGCCTGGGGGCTGTGATAGCGGGCGACGACCCACTTGCCCAGGCGGGCCTTGGCCTGCCGCGGGTGCGTCTGGTCGCTGTCCAGCAGGGGGCCGATCTCCTCCCGCGGCCGGTCCGTCAGCAGCGTGAAGTAGTTGTCCATGAGGGCGTCGGGGATCGACATGACCTTGCCGAACATGTCGTTCGGCTCGTCGGTCACGCCGATGTAGTTGCCCTTGGACTTGCTCATCTTCTCGGTCCCGTCGAGGCCGACCAGGATGGGCAGGATCATGACGACCTGGGGCTTCTGCCCGGCGTGGTCCTGGAGCTGGCGCCCGACGAGGTTGTTGAAGGTCTGGTCGGTGCCGCCGAGCTCCACGTCGGCCTGGATGCACACGCTGTCGTAGCCCTGCATCAGGGGGTAGAGGAACTCGTGCACGCCGATGGGCACGCCGTCGCGGTACCGCAGCTCGAACGTGTCGCGCTCCATCATCCGCGCGACGGTCATCTGCCCGGCGAGCCGCAGCACGTCGGCCAGCCGGAGGCCCGCGAGCCACTCGCTGTTCTTGCGGATCTCGAGCTTGTCGGGCGACGTGTCGAGGACCTTGCCGGCCTGCTGGAAGTACGTCTCGGCGTTGGCGTCGATCTCCTCGGGCGAGAGGATCGGGCGCGTCTTGTTCACGCCCGTCGGGTCCCCGACCCGCGCGGTGTAGTCGCCGATGATGACGACCGCCTTGTGGCCGAGGTCCTGGAACTGGCGCATCTTGCGCAGCACGACGGTGTGCCCGAGGTGGATGTCCGGCGCGGTGGGGTCCAGCCCGAGCTTGATGCGCAGTTGTCGGCCGCTCTGGTCGGCCTCGGTGAGGCGGTGCTCGAGCTCCTGCTGGGTGTACAGCGCCTCGCAGCCCCGGGCGAGCTCCAGGACCCGTTGCGCAGGCGTCTTGGGTTGTGGTACGGTCATAGGGCCGCCGAGTCTATCGGTCGGTCCGCGGATTTGCAAGGCCGCCGGCGCCGCGATCGAGGCAAGCGCGTCCGGCGCTTGCCCGCGGATGCAGGCGGGCCGTACAATGTCGCGACGGGCCAAGGCGCAGTTCGCCGGAACGATGCGAGTGGAACCCCGAACGTGAGAACGCATGCCTACGCCATGAGTGTGGTGGCCACGGCGGTCCTGGGCGCCGGGTGCGAGGTGCAGCAGGTCCCGCCGCCGCCGGTCAGCGTCCGCGAGTACGAGGATGCCAACGCGCACCCCTACCCCAGCCGGACGATCGCCGACCACAACCTCCGGCGCGCGCTGGACCCGGACTTGCCCGAGGCGCAGCGCCTGGAGTCCCTGCGTCTGGCCGCTCGCCTGGGTCGGAACGACCCGGACACCCGCACGCAGCTCGCCGCCCTGCCCGCCGACCCTGCCAACTCGCCGACCTTCCGGGACGGCGCCCGCGAGATCCTGCTCGCCGAAGGGGTCCCCGACGTCGTGACGAGCATCCCGAAGCTCCTGTGGACCCTGTCGCCCGACGACCCGCTGACCGAGCAGGTCCTCACGATGCTGGAGCGCAAGGCGACGGCCGACGCCTTGCCGGGCCTCATCACGCTTTGGGCCAAGGAGACCCAGATCCGCACTCCCCGCGAGCCGCGCTACCGCGAGATCATCGAGGCCGTCTCCGGGGCGAAGTGGGACGAGATCCTCCTGGGCGCGGCCAACAGCCCAAGCTTCGACGCGCGGGTGGCCGCCCTGGAAGTTCTGGCCGCGAGGACCTCCCGCGACCGGCTCGCCCGGAGCATCCTGGCGCTGTCGGCGAAGTCGGACGGCGTGACCGCGGCGCAGGTGTTCATGAGCCGGTTCAACTACCTGCCGACGACCCCCGCGGCGCTGGCGCAGTGCACGTGGCTGTACAAGGAGAAGCTGGCGGAGCTCGACGGGGCGGCGCGGCTGAGCGCCGTCTGGGCGAAGAACAGCGGCTATTGGTTCGACGTGCGGGACTTCCACCTGCTCAGCCGCCTCGGGCGCGATCCGCTGCGGCGGAACCGCCGGAGAACGCAACTGGTCGTGGCGCTGGCCCGGAGCTTCATCAAGCGCCCGCACGTGCACCGCCGCGTGGCGACGCCCACCGGCCTGTACGACTTCAGCGACCGGTTCAGCAAGCTCTTCGAGTCCCTGACGATGGTCGACCTGTGGAACCTGGTGCTGCTGGACGAGATGCTCAGCCAGCCGGGCGCCCAAGGCGTGCTGGGGCTTCCCGCCGGGGGCAGCCGGGCCGAGTCGCGCGCCGCGTGGGGCGGGTGGGTCTTCTACACGGGCGGCCACGCCGAGGCCCGGCCGTATCCCCCCTCCGTCCGGCGCGGGTCGAGCGACACCCGCTACATCCCGACGGAGCAGGCTGTCCGCACCGGGTGGGACGCGCTGTGCCTGTACCACGGGCGCTTCGAGGAGAATCCCGACACGGGACGCGTCGGCCCGCTGGTCGAGGATCTCCAGGCCGCCCGACGCGGCAACCACTACGGGCTGGCGTTGACCCGCCTCGGGCGCGACGCCTTCTGCGCGCACTACTACAACCCGCAGGGCATCGCCATCTCCATCGGGAAGTTCTCGATCCGCTCGCCGTAGCGCGCAGGCGGCCTCGCCCGGCGCCCCGGCCGACCCCTCAGCCCAGCTTCTTCAGCACGCGATCGATCGCGTCGTGCTCGTTCTTCATCTGGTCCAGGTGCCGGCGGTACTCCTCGAGCACCGGCTCCGGCGCCTGCCGGACGAAGTCCTCGTCATGGAGACGCCGCGTCAGCTCCTGGATCCCCTCGCGGAGCATCTTCAGACGCGTGCGGAGAAGCTCGATCCGGTCCTCCGTCGTCCCGCCGTCGTTCAGGACGTTCTCGAGGACGTGCTCCGCCACGAAGATCGGCGTGTCGAACGCCGAGCCCAGCGCGATCGCGTCCGACGGCCGAGAGTCCACGCCGATCAGGTCCTCCCCGCGGCGGACGAACAGCGTCGCGATGAACGTGTGCTCCCGGATGTCGTTGATGACGACGTGGTCGATCCGGCCGCCGAGCGCCTCGATGACGTTCGCCAGCAGCTCGTGGGTCATGGGGCGCGGGGTCTCGATGCCCTTCAGCCGGCGGTCGATGGCCAGCGCCTCCCCCGTGCCGATCAGGATCGGGAAGCTCCGCTCCCCGCCCTTCTCCCTCAGGAAGATCACCTGCTGATCACCGTACTCGGTGATGAGGATCCGCGACAGCTCCATGGGTACGTCCATTGGTGACCTCCAGCCGGACACCACCGACACAACGGTCATTCTAGCGCAAGACGGTCGGGACCACAAACGATTCCGGAGCGCGTGCGGCCGGCACCCCGTCCCGAGGTGCCTAGATGTTCTCCCCGTACAGCAGCGCGCGGGTGAACTTCGAGACGATTCGCTGGTTGACGAACAGCAGCGGCAGCAGCATGTGCAGCGACGTGTTCGGCGGGCGGAGGTAGTCCGCCAGCGTCCGCCGCCAGGAGGTCTTGTACTTCATCAGCGCCCCTTGCGGATCATCGCTCGCCAGCGCCTCGAGGGCCACGTCGGCCGCCAGCAGCGCCGACCGGACCGACGGCGCGAGCGTCTGCCCCGTGATGCTCTCGACGAACCCCCCGGCCGTGCCCGACAGCAGGCACCGCTTCGCGACGTGCGTCTCCAGCTCCAGCGCCACGCCGGCGGGGGGGGACCAGACGGCGCCCTTGGCGCGCCCGAGGGGCAGCTCCGCGGGGAGGATGCCCGCCTGCTGGAGGCCGGTGACCATCCCCGACAGCTCCGCCGCACGCGTGCCGGACGCGACGGAGTTGGAGATCACGCGAAGGTGCACGACGGACCCGGCCACGAAAAACGCGCCCAGCTCCGTCCGCTCGGGCAGCTCCACCACGTGCAGCGTGCCGGCCAGCTTCCGGAACGCCGCCCTCCGCCCGCGCAGGGGCACGTCGAGGCCCGCCACCAGCAGCGAGGCGCTCGGGACCGTTCGCAGCGGCATGGCCAGTTCGCTGAGCACGTCGTTGGGGCGGTCCTGGGCGATGATCAGCAGCCGCGAGGCGACCTGCTGGCTGCCGAGAAGCTCCACGTGGTCCTCGCCGAGGCGAATGGCCGGGCTGGTCTTGGAGGAGCGGACCTTGGCTCCTGCCTTCGTCGCGGCGCTGTGCAGGGCCCGCGTGAGGGCCGAAACCTGCACGAAGTAGCCCGCCGCCGTGCGGGCGCGGTAGTCCACCCGCTTCTGGAAGTCCGCGCTGTGGTAGCAGACGCGCGCGAACTCCTGGGCCTTCGCCTGTCGCGCCAGCGCCTGGGGCAGCCCCGGCAGCCGGAAAAACGTCCGGGGCAGCCAGTCCGCCAGCGGGGACTCCGCGCTCTGGCGCGGCGCGTCAACGGCCACCACGTCGCATTTCTTCGTCGCCAGGTAGCAGGCCGCCGCCAGCCCCGCCGGCGTGGCCCCCAGGATCGCCACGTCGTAGATGCGCTTCATGCCCATACGGTATCCGACGCCGAGGCGGTTTGGCAAGACACGCCTCGCCGTGGCGAATGCCGGGGCCGCCGCAACAATCGACGCGGCCGCCGCATTTTGCGCTTGTCAGCGAGCGGCGAGGTCTGGTAGAAGTCGGGCGCTATGAAAGGCCGATGGATTGCGATCGCGTGCGTCGGCGCGGTGCTCGTGGGCGGCTGCGTCGAGCGGGAAATGACGATCACCTCCGAGCCGGGCGGGGCCCTCGTGTTCGTGTCCGACCGCGAGGTGGGGCGGACGCCCGTCACGCTGCCGTTCACCTGGTACGGGGACTACGACGTGATCGTTCGCCTGCCCGGCCACCAGACGCTCAAAACCCACGCCGAGATCAACCCCCCGTGGTACGAGGTCCCGCCGCTGGATCTCTTCAGCCACGTCGCGCCCTGGACCTACCGCGACGAGCGGTTCCTGCATTACCGGCTCGAGAAGCTCCAACGGCTCTCCGACGAGCAGTTGATCGAGAAGGCCGA
This sequence comes from uncultured Planctomycetaceae bacterium, assembly GCA_964642165.1. Taxonomy (GTDB): domain Bacteria; phylum Planctomycetota; class Phycisphaerae; order SM23-33; family SM23-33; genus CAYRVX01. Next base: position 11,709 of record CAZXOC010000140.1, read on the forward strand.
CGAGATGCGGACCCGCGACCTCGCGCCGGCCGGCCCGTGACGCGGGGTGGCCGGTCGGCAGGTCTCACGGCCGAAGCTCTCGCCGCGCGAAGTACGGCGCATCGGGGAACGCCTTCTGCACGCTCTCGGCGGGCACCCGTTCGTAGTGCAGGCCGGCCTCCGGCATCTCCAGCCGAAGAAGCTCGCCGTTGCCGCCGAACTGGTAGACGTGCTCGCCCGCCCCGAAGACCACGCGGACCCGCCGCGCGCCCTGCGGCTCGGCACGCTGCCAGGAGAAATGCGCCCGGTTGCCGACGATGGACTGCTCGTTGAAGACGGTGGTGAAGCTCGCCTCTCGCTGCCCGGCTGCCGCCAGGAAGTACACCAGCGTGTGCAGCCCTTCCGGGATGTAGTTGACGGGCGCGTCTCCGGTGCCGAGCCGCTCGCGGCCGGCCTCGTTGCGGAGGACTTCCACGCGACCGCTCCGCAGCGCGATCCGGGTCGAGTCGGTCTTCGCGATCAGCCGCGACCCGCTCCGCGGCGACCGGGCCACCGTCGAGCCCTCCGCGCGGTAGCGCGAAAGACGCCCCTGGACGTCCACGCTCCAGGCCTCCTCGTGCAACCGCGGTCCGATCCGACTGATCTCCTTGCCGATGTAGCCTCCCGCCGCCGGGGCGCGCTGGACCATTCTCCACCCGACGGCCACGCCGTCCTGCCGCCGAAGGAGGTACCAGGACCTGCTCGTGCCGTCGCCCCAGAACGACGGCAGCCCCTCCCGGCGGATGTGCTCGAGGATCTCGACGCCCCGGGACAGCTCGCCGCCCCGCGCCCGCACCAGCCAGGCTGCGGCGCCGAGGCTGACCAGCAGCACGGCGACCATGACCGCGGCCAGCATGACGGGCCGACGGCGCTGGATTGTCTCCTGCGAGTTGCTCATGGCATTCCATGGTATGCGGCTGCGCAAGTCGGTGTAAAGCTCGCCCGCCCGCCGGCGTGGCGCTGCGAGCGGAGCCGGCGCTTGACGGTCGCGGCGAGACGGCGGACAATGCCCGCCCAGATGCCAGGTAGTTCGCGCAAGCCGACCGTCCTGCCGGGAGCCGCCGATGGCTAAACGGCGTCATTCCCTGAACCCCGCCAAGGTCAAGCGGGACGCGGAGGCGCTGGCGGGGCCTGCGGCGCCGACGGGCGCGGCGCGCCGCCCGCGACTCCGCGGGCGCGCGGGTATCCTGCTGCTCGGCGCGCTGACCATCGTGCTGCTGACGTTCTCCTTCGCGCCGTGGGACGCCTGGTACCTGGCGTACGTCGCCCTGGCACCGTGGGTGCTCGCCGTGCACCTGGCGCCGACGCGGCGGTGGGCGCTGTTGGGCGGCTGGCTCAGCGGGCTGGCCTTCTGCGGGCTGAGCGTTTACTGGCTGACGTGGATCACGCTGGTGGGCTACTCGGCGGGGATCCTGTACCTGTCGCTCTACTGGCTCCTGGCCGCGGCGCTGTTCCGGGCGGCCATGCGGCGCGGCTGGCCGATGTGGATCGTCCTGCCCGTCGTCTGGGTCGCCCTGGAGTACGCCCGCGCGTACGTTCCGCCCGCCTTCCCGTGGTTCTACCTCGCCCACACGCAGTACCGGCAGGTCCGCCTGATCCAGATCGCCGACGTGACCGGGCAGTACGGCGTGTCGTTCTTCGTGGCCATGGTCAACGGGCTGGTGGTGGACCTGGCCGTCGCGCTGCGGTCGGTGCGGGCGGGGCGGCGTCCGAGGCTTCGGCCGCTGCTGGTGCGCGGGGCGGTCGCCCTGGGCGTCGCGGCGCTGCTGCTGGGCTACGGCACGTGGCAGCTCGGCCGCGATACGCGAGCCGAGGGCCCCGTCCTCGGCATCGTGCAGCGGGCCTTCCCCATCTCCCTGGGCGGGCGGTCCGCTTCGCCGGAGCAGATCCTCGACGACCACCTCGCCGGCTCGGGCACGTTCCTCGGCCGGTCGGTGGACCTGGTGATCTGGCCGGAAACCATGCTGCCGCGAGGGCTGAACCGCGAGGTGCTGGACCTCGACCCGGCGGCGCTGAGCGGCGAGGCCCTGCGGGCACTGGCGGCGAGGTTTGCCGGCCCGGACGCTTGGCAGGGGCAGTACACCGAGCCGGCCCTGCGAGCCTACCTCGGGCAGGTCCTCGAAGGGGGCAAGCTGCGCGACGGCCGGGAGGCCGTCGGGCTTCGCCAGTTCGCCGCGAGGGTCACCCACCTGGCGCGGCGGCTGGGCTGCCCGGTCCTCGCCGGCGGGGCGACGGTCCTGCCCAACGACGAGCCGCTCTTCCCGGACGACCGCTGGCTCGTCGGCAACGGGGCGATCTGGTTCGACGCGAACGACGGCCCCGGGCGCACCTACGCCAAGCGCCACCTGGTTCCCTTCAGCGAGTACGTGCCGTTCAAGCGGGGCTGGACCGGCCTGCACCGGCTGCTGCGGACGTTCGTCCCGGAGGCCATGGAGCAGCTCGAGCCGGGCAAGGAATGGACCCGGTTCGACCTGGTCCGTCCGCACGGGCGATGGCGGCTCGTCAGCCCCATCTGCTACGAAGGCACGTTCGCCCGCGTCTGCCGCCACATGGTCTACGAGGGCGGCCGGAAGAAGGCCGACCTCATCGCGAACCTCTCCAACGACGGCTGGTTCGTCTACCGCCGCGGCGGCGGGCCGTACCGCGGCAGCACCGAGCAGGCCCAGCACCTCGGCCACTACTGCTTCCGCGCCGTGGAGAACCGCGTGCCGGTGGTCCGCGCGGTCAACACGGGCATCAGCGCGTCGATCGACGCCAACGGGCGGATCGTCGCCGAGGTCCGTCACGGGTCGAAGCGGACGATGGTTCCCGGCACGTTGACGTTGGACGGGGCCCGGCGCAACGAGGTAGAATTCCTGCTTGGCCACGGCCCGAGGGTACTTGTGGACCGGCGGACGAGTTGGTACAGTCGCGTCGGCGATGTGTTTGCTGCGGCCGTCGGGCTGGCCGCGGCAGCGATGGCCGTGTGGTTGGTGCGCAAGCGGCCCGGCAAGAAGGAAGGGGCGAAGAATTGAAACGTAGGCGATTCGCGCGGTGGGCGGCGACGTGCCTCTTGATCGTCGGCTCGAGCGGGCTCGCCGGGTGCCTCCCGCGGGAGGAGCAGAAGCTCCAGGTCGACCCGGCCAAGGGCTACATCGACGCCAAGACGGTCCTGCTTCAGGCGGCCGACGACCCCGAGCCCGTCACCCGGTCGCATGCCATCGAGGCCCTCGCCGGCACGCTGGGCGGCGACGCGGGCGCCGTCTTCCTCGAGGGGCTCGGCGACAAGAACCCGCTCGTGCGGTTCACGTCGGCCTTCGCCATCGGCGACGTGCAGCACAAGGCGGCGCTGCCTCGCCTGCTGAAGATGGCTCGCGAGAAGACGGCCGAGCCCGACAAACGTGTCTTCTGCGCCGTGGTCTACGCGCTGGCCCGCCTGGGCAACGACGAGCACGCCGGCGAGCTGGGCAAGCTCCTGTTCGACCCCGAGCGGGAGGTCCGCATGGACGCGGCGATGGCCATGGGCAAGATGGGCGAGCCGTCGGCCGTCGGGCCGCTCAAGGGCCTCCTGGCCAACGAGCAGGACCCCGCCGTCAAGATCCAGCTCGTCGAGTCGCTGGCCCTCCTGGGCGACAGCCGCAGCGCCGAGGTCATCGAGGCCTACACCAAGGGCTACTTCCTGGACCTGCGCCTCGCGGCGATCCCGGCGCTGGCGAATGCGGGCACCGCCCGGGCGCCGCGGGTGCTGAAGCAGTTGCTGCACGAGCATCACCCCGCCCGGGTCCGCGTCTCGGCGGCGGGGCAGTTGGCGCGCCTGGGGCACGTCGAGCAGGTCGGCTACGACCTCTGTGCCGCCGCCCTCGCCGACCCGGAAAAGGTGCTCAGGCAGGCGTCCAAGCGCTCCCGCCGGGCCGCCGACAGCGACGCCCACTCCCTCAAGTGCCTCGCGGCCATCTCCCTGGGCTGGATGAATCGCCAGGAGGTGGTCGACCAACTGCACCCGATGCTCCGCAGCCGCGACGGCGCCGAGCGCGTGGTCGCCGCGCTGAGCATCTTGCGAATCCTGAAGCAGCACAAGCCGCGGCGCCCGCCCGCCGAGCCGCCCGCAACGCAGCCGGTCACCACGAAGCCGACGTCCCGGCCGGTGCCCCGGACGAGCCCCAAGCTCCAGACGATCGGCGGGAAAGATTGACCGCCGAGCCGGCGGGCAGGGAATTTGCTTGACTTGGTTTGCCGCGAAAATACAATCTCCATCGGCTTCGAGGCGATTCCGGCCTTCGGTAAGGGCCTTATGTGTTCGTAAATAACGGTTCCTAGAGAAGTAGGCAATGCACGGATGTGACGGCAGCTGAAGGAGGCCTGGGTTGAACATCCTAACGAAGATATGCGTCGTCGTCCTGGTGGTCCTGGTGCTCTTCGCCAGCGTCACGGTCATCAAGGTGGCCTCGGTGCCGCAGAACTGGCGGTACTACTACGAGCTGGAGAAGGAGAAGGCGGCGCTGCACGCGCAGGGCATCCGGCTCCAGAAGCTGCTGACGTCGCGGCAGGCCGCCGAGATCAAAGACCTCCGCGGCCGGGCCGACCAGCTTGCCATTGACCTGGCTAATGCCAAGAAGGCCCGCGTGCCCACGCCGGAAGAGCTCCGCACCCGCGAGCTGGCGGCGAAGCTCGACGCGCAGAACACGCGCCTGACCGAGCTCCAGTTGAACGTCAAGGCCATGTCCGAGCGCAACGTGACCCTCCAGGGGCAGCTCGACAAGAGCCGCGAGCTCATCGCCAGGCTCCAGGACCAGAACCGCCGGACCACCGCCGAGCTGACGCAGATCCGCGGCAAGTTCGAGCGGGAGCAGGGGCTGGTCCGCGCCCTCCAACGCCAGTTGCAGGATCGCGACGAGCGCATCCTGGAGCTGGAGAAGCAGGTCGTCGGCGGCGTCGTGGCGGGCAAGGGAGCCCCGACCGCCGCGGGCAAGATCACCGGAGCCATCACTGCCGTCGAGAGCGAGCTGGCGAGCATCAACATCGGCTCGGCCCAGGGCGTCACCCGCGGCCTGAAGCTCTACATCTACCGCGATGCCAGCTTCGTGGGGTACCTCCTCGTGGACGACGTGGATGAGGGCGAGGCCGCCGGCACCATCGTCGAGAAGCAGCTCGACCCCATGGTCGGCGACAAGGTCACCAACGACCTGCTGAAGTAAGGGAGTCCGGCCATGACGCAAGTGCCATCCCAAGGTCCGGTGATCGAGGTCAAGCCCGAGCCGAACGTCTACACGGTCCTGCTGCTGGTGGCGATCCTCGTGCTGATCGTGGCCATCGGCGCGGCGCTATGGAAGCTCACGTCGCCCCCGCCTACCGGCTACGGGCTGGAGTTCTCCGAGCTCTTCAAGGCGTTCACGCCGCCCCGTTGACGAGGGCCACGGCCTGACGACCCGCCGGGGCGAGCCGTCGAAGCACGCCGAACGCTGCGACGCAACGCTGGGAAGTTCGCACCTCGCGTCCCCGAGACCGAGGCACAGGCAAGCGGGCGGCTTGTGCCCGACGCCGTATCGGCCGCCAGGGAAGGCGCCCGACTGCGTGGCCGCAGCATAGGGATGACGTCACCATGATCTTCGATCCCATCCTGGGTCTCTTCTCCGTGGACATGGGGATCGACCTCGGCACGTGCAACACCCTCGTCTGTGTCCGGGGGCAGGGCATCGTCCTCAACGAGCCGTCCGTCGTCGCCGTCAAGCGGGGCACCAACCGCGTGCTCCAGAACGGCAACGCCGTCGGGCTCGTCGCCAAGGAGATGCTCGGCAAGACGCCCGGCTCCATCAGCGCCATCCGCCCCATGAAGGACGGCGTCATCGCCGACTTCGACATCACCGAGGCGATGCTCGGCTACTTCATCCGCAAGGTCCACCGGCGCCGCTCCCTCGTCAAGCCCCGCGTCGTCATCGCCATACCCTCCGGCATCACCGCCGTCGAGAAACGCGCCGTCCTCAACTCCGCCGAACGCGCCGGGGCGCGACGCGTCTACCTCGTCGAGGAGCCCATGGCCTGCGGCATCGGGGCCGGCCTGCCCATCACCGAGCCCACCGCCAGCATGGTCGTCGACGTCGGCGGCGGCACCACCGAGGTCGCCATCATGTCCCTCGCCGACATCTCCGTCTGCGAGTCCATCCGCGTCGCCGGCGACGACATGGACGAGGCCATCACCAGCCACATGAAGCGGACCTACAACCTCATGATCGGCGAGCAGACCTCCGAGAAGATCAAGATCGAGATCGGCTCGGCCGCCCCCCTCGAGGAGGAGCTCACCATGGAGGTCCGCGGGCGGGACATGATCTCCGGCCTGCCCCGCAAGACCATCATCTCCTCCGAGGAGGTCCGCGAGGCCCTCAAGGAGCCCATCGGCGCGATCATCGACTGCGTCACCCGCACCCTCGAGAAGGCCGAGCCCGAGCTCGCCGCCGACCTCGTGGACAACGGGATCGTCCTTG
>CAZXOC010000141.1:0-18083 GCA_964642165.1 uncultured Planctomycetaceae bacterium
ACGTGGTGGGCGTGGATCCGGCGCGTCACTCGTGGCGCCACTTGACGATCCACGGGTCCTTCGTGCGCTGCTGAAAGGCCTTCAGCTTGGCCTTCATCTGGTCCAGCACCTTGGCGTGGGCGGGATCGCCGGCGAGGTTGTGCACCTCGTGGGGGTCGGCCTGGAGGTCGTACAGCTCGAACTTGGGTCGCTTGAGGTAGGCGGCCACCGGGCGCTTCGCGTAGAGCTTCTCGCCGCGCTTCAGCACGCCCTGCCAGGTGGACGAGGCCCACAGGTCGCTGGCGAAGGGGTAGTCCAGGCCGTGCGCGATGTTCCAGATGAGCTTGTGGCGACGCGTGCGGGCGACGCGCATCGGGTAGTACATCGTGATCTCGTGGAACGTGTGGGAGGCGTAGACCTCGTCCCAGCCGTCGGCGTGTTCGCGCTGATGCACGGGCCGGAACGAGCGGCCGTGGAACGCGTAGCCCTTCGGCGTCGCGCCGGCGACGTCCAGCAGCGTGGGCGTGATGTCGGTGTACGAGACCATCGCGTCGCAGGCGTGGCCGTGCTTGCTGGCGAACGGGTCGCGGAAGACGAACGGCAGGCGCATGCCGGGGTCGTACAGGTTCGTCTTCGCGCCCGCAAACGCGATGCCGTTGTCCGAGCAGTAGAGGATGACCGTGTCGAGCCAGTGCCCGGTGTCCTTGAGGACGTCGATCAGCCGCCGCAGCCCGGCGTCGGCGCGCTGGACCGAGCCGTAGTACTTCGCCAGCTCGACGCGGCACTCGGGGCTGTCGGGCAGGTACGGCGGGACGATCACGTCCTTCGGGTCGACGGGGTCGGACCCGCTGCGGCGGAACGGGCGGTGCGGCTCGGTCGTGCAGAAGTACAGGAAGAAGGGCTGGTCGCTCTCGGCGGCGATGAGATCCCGGCAGAGCGTCGCCGCCCCGGCCGGGGAGCGGTCCCGCCGGCCCTTGGGGAACTTGAGGTACTGCTGGAAGTGGTACACCTCCTCCGGCGCGACGTGGTACTTGCCCCACGAGGCCGTCCGGTAGCCCGCCTCGGCGAGCAGCACCGGCAGCGACCTCACCCGGTCGAACGAGAGGAAGTGATGGTAGCTGTGCTGGTGGCCGTACTGCCCGTTGGCGTGGTTGTGCAGGCCGGAGAGGATGACGCTGCGGCTGGCGCTGCACGAGGCGCTCGTGCAGAAGGCGTGGGTGAAGCGCACGCCGCCTTCCGCCAGTTGGTCCAGCCCGGGGGTCCGGATGACGGCGTTGCCGTAGCACCCGGCGTCGGTGCTGCCCTGGTCGTCGACGACGTAGAGCACGATGTTGGGGCGCTTGGGCTGTTTCCCGGCCGCGGCCCCGGCCGCGGCCCTCGCCGCGCGGGGCACGGCCGCTGCCGCGGCGCCGAGGCCCACGGTCTTCAGGAAATCGCGTCGCGTATGCTGCTCCCGTTCCATGGTCCTTCTCCATTCTCTCCGGTCGGCTCGTGGGGACCGTTCGGCCTCACAGGAGCCTTGGCTGAAGGTCGAGCAGGGAGACCGCCTCGACCCTCTCGGCCATCGCGTAGGACTTCCGCCCGGGGTAGACAACGTGCACGCGGTCCAGGTGCAGGCTCTCCATGGCCGCCCGGATGGACCGGGTCATGCGGGGCGCGTCGGTGCACTTGAACTCGAAGCCGACGCGTCTGGCTCCCCGGAAGACGACCAGGTCGATCTCCGCGCCGGAATACGTCGCCCAGTAGTACGCCTTCTCCGCGCCGGTGACGGCCAGGACCTGCTCCAGGGCGAATCCCTCCCAGGAGGCCCCGAGCTTGGGATGGCCCAGCAGGTCCCTCTGCGTTTCCAGGCCGAGCAGCGCGTGAAGCAGGCCGCTGTCCCGGACGTAGACCTTCGGCGACTTCACCTGGCGCTTGGAGATGTTCTCGAACCAGGGCGGGAGCTGGCGGATGACAAACGCCCCGCTGAGCAGGTCGAGGTATCGCCTTGCCGGCTTCTCCCCCTGGCCGAGCGAACGGGCGAACTCGGCCGCATTCCACACCTGCCCGTGATAGTGAGCCACCATCATCCAGAACCGCCGGAGGGTTGCCGCCGGGATGGCGATCCCGAGCTGGGGGATGTCGCGCTCCAGGAAGGTGCGGATGAAGCTGTCGCGCCACTGGCGGCTGGCGGTGTGGCTTCGGGCGAGGTAGGACCGCGGCAGGCCCCCCCGCAGCCAGAGCCTGCGGTGGTTTTCCGCGCCGATCTCGCCAACGTCGAAGCCGCTCATGTCGACCAGGGCGACCCGCCCGGCGAGCGACTCGGAGACGTCGCGAACGACGTGCGGCGAGGCGCTGCCCAGCAGGAGGAACTTCGCCCTCGCGCCGGGCCGGTCGATCAGCACGCGGAGGACCGGGAACAACTCGGGCCTCCGCTGGACCTCGTCGATGACGACGAGCCCGCGCAGGGGCTCCAGCGCGAGCACCGGGGACTCGAGCTGCGCCAGGTCGCGGGGGTCCTCCAGGTCGAAGTACTCGCACCTTCGCTCGGCGGCAATCCCCCGCGCCAGGGTGGTCTTGCCGCACTGGCGCGGCCCGAGCAGCACGGCCGCCGGGCTGCGGCGCAAGGCGCTCTTCACGCGGCGGAGCAGATCAGGCCGAGGGATCATGCCACCATCCTATCCTTGAAAATCGGTCCGTCAAGGGCGGATTTTCAAGGATGGCGCCGCCGCCGGCGCGCCGCGCTCCCGCCGGCCGGTCACGGCGTGGGGGGCTTGGGCTTTCGCTTGGCGTTGGCCTCGCGGACCTTCTTCAGCCAGACGGTCAGGTCGCCGCGGGCGCGGTGCTCTCGGACGGTGACGAGCCCCTCCTTGCGGGCCGCCGCCTCGAACCGGTCGATCAGCTTCGAGACGTCGCCCTTCTTCGCCGTGACGATCCGGACGTACTGGATCGGCATCCGCGCCACGCGCACGCGGTGCAGGCGCAGGGGGTCGTTCTTCACGGCGGCCTCCGCGGCGTCGAAGAGCACGACCGCCCGGTCGATGACCGCCTTGCCGAGGTACGGTGCCGTCGGCGGCGACCAGATGTTCGCGTGCCAGTCCGCGTGCTCGCGGACCTGCTTGTGCGTCAGGTCGATGTACTCGCGGACGGCTCCGGCGGCCGGACCGTAGTAGCCGGCCAGGAACTCGTCGATCGCCCGATCCGTGTCGTAGTCGGGGTTCCAGAGCGTCTTGGCCATGATCCACGTGCGCAGCTCGGCGAGCTCCGAGCCCTTGGTGAAGTAGCACGCCTCCTCGTAGATGCCCTTGACGCCGTGCTGGATGAAGAAGCGGATGTTGGGCCGCAGCGAGTAGAGGTTGGGGAACGGCTGGACGCTGTGGTGGTAGTTGATGACGTAGTCCCAGATGTACAGCCGGTTGCAGATCCGGTTCCAGTTGCGGATGTCGTCGACGAACGTGCGGTTGACGGGGCAGCTCTCCAGCGGGTGGGCGAAGCAGCACTCGATGCTGCACAGGCGCACGCAGACGTTCGGCCGCGGGCGGACGTGCTTCGGCGGCTTGCGGGTGTACTGGTAGGCCAGCGTGCTGATGAGCTTGTCGGGATGGTCCGTGGCGATGTCGTCGGCGATGGCGTTGATGAAGTGCAGCAGCGGGCCCGCCTGGGAGCCTTCCTTCTTGGCGAGCGCCTCGCACTTGGGGCAGCGGCAGTAGTTGTGCCAGTCGTTCTGCGAGACGCTGAAGATGGTCGCGTTCGGGGCGTCCTTGATCCACCGGCGGACGGTCTGCCTGGCGATCCGCAGCACGTCGGGGTTGGTCAGGCAGAGCTGCGTCCGCCCGCCGGCGCGCTTGCCCTTGATCATCGAGAAGTACTCGGGGTGCTCGGCGAAGTGCTTGGCGGGGTCGAGGATGCTGTTGAACGTGTGGACGAAGTGCGAGTAGGCGATCTTGCCGCCCTGCTCGGCGCTGAGCGAGGTCTGCGTGCCGTTGACCTTGTTCCGCACGGCCCAGTCGCCGGGGCGGCTCTTGGGATAGTCCGTCGAGCGGTACTCCAGCGGCGGGACGTAGCGGACGTTGAGCTTGCCGATCTCGAACGTGCCCGTCTGCGGCATCACCGTGCAGTCGGGCGCGAGCCACTTGCAGCCGCAGTGGTCCTCCAGGAACGTGTAGACGGCATAGAGCACGCCGCGCCGGTTGCCGGCGAGGACCAGCGCCGGGCCCCTCGTCCGGAGGACGATGCCCTCCAGGCCGAGCTTCGCGAAGTCCACCTCCACCCCGAGCTTCTTCAGCGCCTTCGTCGCCTTGCCCACGACGATCGGCGTTTGCTTGCCGAGCTTGCTCTCGGCGACGATGGCCGGGGCGCCGCCGGTGAGCTTCTCCAGGTGCGCCCGGAGGTCCCTCGCCGCGTAGCGCTCCTGCGGCGTGGGCTTCTCGGGCAGGACGATGGCGTGCGTCTCGGCGTCGACGCGCTTCGGGCCGATGGAGATGACGCACCGGCCGGGCTTGTCGCCCTTCGCGGCGCCGAGCGCGAGCCCCCCGGCCGCCAGTACCGCCGCCACCAGCGCCACCGTCGCGATGAATCCGCAGTCCGCTGTTCGCAATCCGCAATGCAGCATGGTTGGTCCTCCGGCGGGCTCGCCGCCCGATGGTCGTCAGGCCTTGAGGCCCTTCAGGTCCGCCTCGACCTTCTCGTTGGCCTTCATCATCTCCGCCCAGGTGACCTTCCGGCCGGTGTAGGCGGCGGTGCGGCCGAGGATCGTCGTCAGGTTGCTCCGCACGCTCGGCGCGACCGTCGGGTTGTGGTACACGCCGTCCGTGATGCTCTTGTGGAACGTGGCGATGTTCGCCTGGCACCCGGCGGTGAAGATGTTGCCCGTCCCGCCGCCGGGGTAGGGGGCGTCGCCGTGGACCTTGACGTTTCCGCCGTACTGCGTCTCGACGGCGCCGCGCGTGCCGTACATGGTGCAGAAGATGCCGCCCGGCCCCTTGCCGCACTGGCGGGAGGCGAACGACGCGGGGACGCCGCCGGGGAACTCGAAGACCAGGTTGAAGTGGTCGCTGGTGGTCTGCTTGCCTTGGCGGACGCGCTGCCCGCCCGTGCCGACCGCGCTGATCGGGTCGGCGTCGACCACCCACGCCAGGACGTCCAGCGCGTGGATGTTCTGCTCGGTGATGATGTCGCCGGAGAGGACCTTGGAGAGCACCCACCGCCGCAGCCGGCTCTCCGCGTCGCCCGGCAGCGTCGTGCCGCCCAGCAGGCCGCAAAAGTAGAACGCCGTCCCGTTGATCAGCCGCCCGATGTCGCCGTTGTGCACGCGCTTGATCGCCTCCTGGTAGAAGGCGTTGGCGCGGGTCTGGAAGTCCACCAGGAAGACGCGCTTGGCGGCGGTGGCCTTCCTGCCGGCTTCGCCGATGGTCTTGCAGCCGGGCACGTCCACGGCGATGGGCTTGGCGACGAAGACGTGCTTTCCGGCCTGGACCGCGTCGGCGGCCTGGACCGGGTGGAAGTAGGGGGGGCTCTCGACGGCGACCGCGTCGCACGCGGCGCCGGCAAGCAGCTTCTCGTGGTTCTTCAGCCCGGTGAAGCGTTTCCCGGCGGGCACGCCGAACTTCTTCCCGTAGGCCGCCACGCGGTCCGGGAAGTAGTCGCCGCAGGCGACGATCTGGTAGCCGCCGTGCTTGCGGAACAGGTTGGTGATCCAGTTGCCGCGCCCGCCGCAGCCGATCACGCCGAGGGGGATCTTGGAGTTCGCCGCCGACCCGCGCACCCGCGAGGGGTTCATGATCGTGAACGTTGCCGCCGCGGCCGTCCCGGCGAGGAACTCCCGGCGCCCCAGCTTCTTCGCTTGTCTCGCTTCCGCCATGGTCTATCTCCTGTTCTGAGTGTTGGGGTCTTCCATCACGACGCGGAGGCCCACGCGGTCCAGGCCGTACGCGGGGTTGTAGCTCGCCCGCGCGGCGCTGCGGCAGGCGCGGGCGAAGTGGCCGAACGACCCGCCGCGGACGACGCGTGCCTTGCCTTCGGGCGGTCCCGCCGGGTCGGTGACCGGCCCGGTCGGGCAGTCGCGCCCGTAGAAGTCGGCACACCACTCGGCGACGTTGCCGTGCATGTCGTACAGGCCCCAGGCGTTGGGCTTCTTCCGCGCGACGGGGTGCGGCTCGTCGCCGCTGTTGTCCATGTGCCAGCCCATCTCGTCGAGCCGGCCCGTCCCGGCATACGCGCTCGCCGCGGCGGCGCGGCAGGCGTACTCCCACTCGGCCTCGGTCGGCAGGCGATAGGCCCGGCCGTCCTTCTCGCCCAGCGTGCGGCAGAACGCCACGGCCCTGGACCAGGAGACCTTGTTGACGGGCAGGTCGTCGCCCTTCGGCTCGCCGCGAGGCCGGCCCGTGACCGCCCGCCACTGCGCCTGCGTGACCTCGGTGACGCCGAGGTAGAAGCCTCGCCCGATGCGCACGCGATGGCGCGCCTCGTCGTTCTCTCGCCTGGCCTCGTCGAAGGGGCTGCCCATGACGAATTCGCCGGGCGGGCAGTAGGCCAGCTTCATGCCGAGGGCGTTGGCGATCACGTGGCCGGGGCGCGGCGCCGCCGGCGTCGAGGCCGGCCGGCGTTTGGCGGGCGCCCGGCCGGCGCGCTGGCAGCCGGCCGTCAGCAGGACGGCCGCGACCAGAACGACTTCTCCTCGCAGCGGGGGCATGCCGCCACCAGCGTACCGCAAACCCGTGCCATTACAACCGTCTGCGGCGCGGGCCCAAAGGCTTGCACGGCGCACGCCGGCGCGGTACGAGCTATCCGTCGGCAGGCCGAGTGACGCAAGCTCCCCTCGAGGTGGGTCATGTTCACGTCCGTGGTTCCGCGTTGGCGGCCGCACCTTCTCGCGGCCGGGGTGATCGCCATGGCGCAGCTTCCCCTCATCGGCGGCGAGGTCTGGCCGGGCAAGACCTGGCCGCGGCGCGAGCCCGCGGAGGTCGGCCTGGACGCCGCGAAGCTGAAGGCCTTCCGCGACTGCGCCGGCGGGCGCGGCTGCGTCGTCCGGCACGGTCGGCTCGTCTACACCTGGGGCGACGCGGCAAAGCGGGGCGACGTCGCCTCGGCCGCCAAGGTCTTCTACAGCCACTTCCTCTTCAAGGCGGTCGAGCTGGGCGAGCTGCCCGGCGTGGACGCCAAGGCCGTCACGTACGAGCCGCGCCTGGCCCGGATCAACGCCGGCCTCGGCCACAAGGACCGCGAGATCACCTTCCGCCACTTCGCCAACCAGGTTTCGTGCTACGGCCTGGCGGAGAAGCCCGGCGAGGCCTACGCCTACAACGACTGGCAGATGGCCCTGTTCTGGGACGTGCTGTTCCTGAAGGTCTACGGCTCGACGTACGCGACGGTGGACAAGGAGGTCTTCGGCCGCCTGCTGACAGGCCCGCTGGGCTGCGAGGACCGGCCCACGATGCTGGCCTTCGGCGCGAAGAACCGCGCCGGGCGTGTGGCCGTCTCGCCGCGGGACTTCTGCCGCTTCGGGCTGCTGTACCTTCGCGGCGGTCGGTGGCGCGGCAAGCGGCTGCTCGCGGAGAAGTACACGAAGATGGCCGCGAGCGAGCCGCTGCCGAACACCATCCCTCGCGCCGGCAGCAAGGCGGCGGAGATGATCCCGCGCCAGCGGTCCATCGGCTCGGAGCGCATCCCGGACAACCAGACCGACCACATGGGCAGCTACAGTTGGCTGTGGTGGACCAACGGCGTGGACCGCGAGGGCAAGCGTCACTGGCCGGACGCCCCGAAGGACACGTTCGGCGCCTTCGGGCACGGCGGCATCCGCGCGATGGTCATCCTGCCGGGCCTGGACCTGATCGTCAGTTGGAACGACAGCAAGACGCGAGGGCGCGAGCGGGAGAACAAGGCGCTGAAGCTCCTGGTGGCGGCGGTCGAGGCCGGCGACAGGGGAGACAAGGGCCCGCGGGCGGCCGCGGGCGCGGCGACCTGGCCGGCCGCGCCGCCCGGCGAGGCGGGCATGGACGAGGCGCTGCTGGCCAGGGCGCGCAAGTACGCGCTGAGCGGCGGCGGGTCGGGCTGCATCCTGCGGCACGGCCGGTGTGTCTGCGAGTGGGGCGACCCGAAGCGGCGGTACGACCTGAAGTCCTCGACCAAGTCAATCGGCGTGACGGCGTTGGGTCTGGCCATCGCCGACGGCCGGATCCGCCTGGCCGACAAGGCGAAGAAGCACCACCCCGCCCTCACCGGCGAGCCGCCCGGCAAGGGCCGGGCCGCCTGGGCGGACGAGATCACCATCTTCCACCTGGCGACGCAGACGGCCGGGTACGACAAGCCCGGCGGCACGGCGAAGCTGCTGTTTCGGCCGGGCACGAAGTGGTCCTACAGCGACAGCGGGCCGAACTGGCTGGCCGAGTGCGTCACGCTCGCCTACCAGCGCGACGTGGATGAGCTGATGTTCGAGCGGGTCCTTCGCCCGCTGGGCATCGCGCGAAGCGACCTGACGTGGCGGCGCAACGCGTACCGCCCGGCGAAGATCGCGGGCGTCATGCGCCGGGAGTTCGGCAGCGGCGTGCACGCCAACGTCCGGGCGATGGCGCGGATCGGCCTGCTGTACCTGCGCGAGGGTCGCTGGGGCGGCAAGCAGGTCCTGCCGAAGGAGTTCGTCGCCGCCTGCCGCGTCACGCCGAGGGCCGTCAAGGGCCTGCCCGTGGTGAAGGGCGAGACGTACCCGAAGGCGTCGAACCACTACGGCCTGCTGTGGTGGAACAACGGCGACGGCACGCTGAAGAAGGTCCCGCGCGACGCGTACTGGTCGTGGGGGCTGTACGACAGCCTGATCCTCGTGGTCCCGTCGCTGGACGTGGTGGCGGCGCGGGCGGGCAAGAGCTGGAAGGGCCCGCGGGGCAGCGGCTACGCCAAGCTCGCGCCGTTCTTCGGGCCGATCGCCGCGTCGGTGAAGGACGCGCCGAAGGGCGTCCGCGGCCCGCGGGGCGCCCGGGCCGCCAAGCAGGCGCCCGGCGGCGCGCCGGTCCCGCCCAGCCCGGTCATCGCCTCGCTCGCCTGGGCGCCGAAGGGGGCGATCGTCCGCCGGGCCCCCGGCAGCGACAACTGGCCGATCACCTGGGCCGACGACGGCCACCTCTACACCGCCTACGGCGACGGCTGGGGCTTCGTGCCCAAGGTCCGCGGCAAGCTCAGCCTGGGCTTCGCGCGCGTCGAGGGCTCGCCGCCGCGGTTCCGGGGCGTCAACGTTCGCTCGAAGACCGGCGAGCAGACCGGCGGCGGCGCCAAGGGCAGGAAGGCCAGCGGCATGCTCTGCGTCGGCGGCACGCTCTACATGCTCGTCCGCAACGCGGGGCTCTCGCAGCTTGCCTGGTCGAAGGACCACGGCCGCACGTGGAGCTGGGCGGACTGGCGGTTCAGGGAGGGCCTGGCGTGCCCGACGTTCCTGAACTTCGGGCGCGACTACGCCGGCGCGCGCGACGGGTACGTCTACGTCTACTCGTTCGACAGCGACAGCGCGTACAGGCCGTCGGATCGGATGATCCTGGCCCGCGTGCCGAAGGAGCGCATCGTCGACCGCGGGGCGTACGAGTTCTTCGTGAAGCTCGACGGCGCCGGCTCGCCCGTCTGGAGCCGGGACATCCGCCGGCGCGGGGCGGTCTTCGAGCACGCGGGCCTGTGCTATCGCTCGAACGTCAGCTACAACGCGCCGCTGAAGCGCTACCTGTGGGTGCAGACGATCGGCGGGCGCGACACGCGGTTCTCGGGCGGGATCGCCGTCTTCGACGCCCCCGAGCCGTGGGGCCCGTGGACGACGGCGTACTTCACGAAGGCCTGGGACGTCGGCCCCGGCGAGTCGGCGGGCCTGCCGACCAAGTGGATGAGCGACGACGGGCTCACGCTGCACCTGGTCTTCTCCGGCGACGATGCCTTCTCCGTCCGCAAGGCCGTGCTGACGCTTCGCGGCGCGTCCGGGAACGCCCGATGATCGACCTCTCGTGGGACCACCTGCCGCTCGGGAAGGTGCCGCGCGAGAGCGGCGCGGTGGGGGAGTATCACTGCGTTCGCCCGGATGCGCGCTACGCCGGCTGGACCGAGCCCACCAACCACTGGTCGTGGAAGCAGGCCAACTGGCGCGTCGACGAGGACGACGGCGCCCGCGTGCTCCGGCAGCTTCATCGCAGCCGCTACAACAACACGATCCTCGTCCGCGACGCCCGCTTCCGGAAGGTGCAGGCGGCCGACGTGCAGGTCCGGTGCGACGAGCCCTCGGGAGAGGCCGGGCTGGTCTTCGCGTACCGCACGGCGCTGGACTACCTCTGCCTGCACCTGGAGGGCGACGGGCTGAAGCTCTCGCGGCGACGCGGCGAGCACTTCGAGCTGCTCGGCGAGTCGGCCGGCGTGGCAGCGGCCGGGCGGTGGGTGGCGCTCGGCGTCGCGGCCCGCGAGGATCGCCTGGCGTGCCTGCTGAACGGCGAGCGGCTCTTCGACGTGCCCATGCTCGGCGCCATCGACGGGGCGGTCGGCCTGCTGGCGAACGTGCCGGCGGCGTTCCGGTCGCTTCGCGTCGAGGGCGAGACGCCCGCGCCTCGCCGGCCCGGCCCCCGGCCGGACCTGCCGACCATGGAGCTGCTGCGCAGGATCGACGCGCGCGGCTTCGGCACGAACCGCCAGGTCCGCTTCGGCGACCTGACCGGCGACGGGCGGCTGGACATCCTTCTCGCCCAGCCGGGCCTGCACCGCGCCGAGCACGCCTACCGCGCCATCGCCGCCCTGACGGCCATCGACGCGCAGGGCAACGTGCTGTGGCAGTCGGGCTCGCCGCGCGCCGATCCGCCGATGATCACGTGCGACCTGCCGCTGCAGGTGCACGACGTGGACGGCGACGGCCGGGCCGAGGTGGTCTGCGTGCGGAACTTCGAGGTCGAGTTCCTCGACGGCGCGACGGGCGAGCGGAAGTTCGCCTGCCCCGTGCCGGAGCATCCGCCGGCGAACGCGCTGCTGGAGCACGTGGTGACGAACTTCGGCTCGCCGACCGGCGCGGACCTCCCCCGCCCGTGGATCAACGCGATCGCCTTCGCCGACCTGGCCGGGCGGGGCGCCCGCCGCGACGTGCTCCTGAAGGACCACTACCACCACCTGTGGGCCTTCAGCAGCGAGATGGAGCCGCTGTGGTCGTTCTGCGGGAACATCGGCCACTTCCCGTTCGTGGCGGACCTCGACGGCGACGGGCGCGACGAGATCGTCGCCGGCTACCACACGCTCGACAGCGGCGGGCGCATCCTCGAGAACCTGCACTTCGGCGACCACGCCGACGCCATCTTCGCCGGCGACATCCAGGGCTGGGGCGAGCCGAGGGTCGTCCGCGCGGGCGGCGACGACGGCCTCCTGATATCGAGCTTCCGCGGCGACCTGCTCGTCGTGCACCACGGGCACGTCCAGCGCCTGGGGATCGGCAACTTCCGCCCCGATCGCCCGGGGCTGGAGTACGTCCTCTGCACGTACTGGGGCGCGCCCGGCATCGTGGCGCTGATCGACGGCGGCGGCAAGCTCGTCTGGTCGCGGGCGCAGCCCGTGTGCGGCAACACGCTCCAGCCGGTCAACTGGACCGGCGACGGGCGGGAGCTCATCTACTACTCGGCCCATCCCGAGCACGGGGGGCTGCACGGCGCCGACGGCGAGCGAGTGGTGGCCTTCCCCGACGACGGGCACCCGGAGCTCTGCTCGGAGGTGCTGGACCTCTTCGGCACGGGGCGGGACAACCTGGTCGTCTGGGACACGGAGGCGGTCTGGATCTACGGTCCTGCCGGCGAGCCGCCCGCGGGGCCGAGGTACGCCCCGCTGCGCCCGCCGCTGTACAATTGGTCGAACTACATGGCGTACTGGTCGATCCCGCGGTGGGGCGGTGCCTGACGCGGCCCGCCCTCGCGGGGTCCAGGGAACGGGAGGGTGTTGCGCGACATGATGGAATCGCTGATCGAGACGATCGAGCCGGCCTGCGACGCGACGCGGCACCGCGAGCTGCTGGTGGCCTTGTGGGAGCAGGAGCGGCACTTCGACACGCCGCACCAGCGCCGGGCGGCGGAGATCGCCCGCGACGTGCTGGCCGAAGCCGGCCTGAGCGACGCCGAGCTCGTGCCCTACGCCGCCGACGGGCGGACCCGCTGGCAGGACTGGACCACGCACCTGGCGTGGGACTGCTCCGCGGCGCGGCTGAGCCTGGGCGAGGACGTGCTGGCCGACCGGTCGACGTGCCCGCAGGCCGTCGTCTATTGGTCCGGCCCGCTGGCCGAGACGACCGCGCCGATCGTCGACGGCGACGCCCTGGAGGACCTCCGCCCGGACGACGTTCGCGGCCGGTTCGTCCTGACAGCCAGGCCCCCTCGCGAGATGAAGCAGCGCCTGCTCGGCGCCGAGCCGCTGGCCGTCGTCAGCGACTACCTCGGCGAGACGCGCGGCGCCGACGAGCACACCACCAAGTGGTGCAACACGTGGGCCGACGGGCCCGGCGGGTGGTACTTCCGCGCGTGCGACAAGGTGCTTGCGGGCTTTTGCCTGAGCCCCGCGGCCGGGGGGCGCCTTCGCGAGCGCCTCGCCGCCGAGCCGGACGTGCGCGTGACGGGCTTCTGCGAGAGCCGGCTGTACGAGGGCGCCGGGCAGTGCGCGACGGCCGTCCTGCCGGGGCGCCAGCGCGCACGCGAGGTGTGGCTCTTCGGCCACGCCTGCGAGCAGGGCGCCCACGACAACGCCAGCGGGGTGAGCATCTACGTGGAGGCCCTCCGCCTGCTGGCCGGGCTGATCGAGGCGGGCGCGCTGCCGCGCCCGCGGTACAGCATCCGCGTGGTCACGACGGAGGAATGCCTGGGCATGCTGGCGTTCGCCACGGGTCGCCCGGATCTGCTCGCGCGGGCGCTGGTGGGGATGAACGTGGACGCCGCCGGCGACGCCACCGAGCCGGACCGCCCGATGGGGCTGCACTACGGCCCGCTGTCGATGCCGAACTTCGGCTGGGCCGTGGCGGGCGAGCTGGGGCGGCTGCTGTCCGCCCGGAGCGGCGGGGGCTACCACGTTCGCTGCCCGTGCGAGCCGCCGTCGTCCGACGACATGATCGCCGACCCCAACTGCGGCGTGCCGACGCTGTGGCTGGGCACCGGGAGCACGGCGACCGGCTACCACTCCAGCGCGGACACGCCCGACGTGTGCTCGGACGTGACGCTCCGCAGCAACCTGCTGCTGGTGGCGGCCTGGGCGTATACGATGGCCGACCTGGACGACCGGCACGTCGCGGCGCTGCTGCCGGGGGCGGCGAGGTGGATCGACGAGCAGCTTCAGGCCGACCGGGAGGGCGACGCGCTGGAGCTGCGCCGCTGGGTGGCGGGGCGGATGCTCCGGGAGCCCGCGCGGTGGGGCGTCTCGGCGTCGATCTACGAAGCCGTCGCCGCGCGGTACGGCCCGCCAGGCGGCGAGCCGCTGGGCGGCCTGCCGACCGGGCGCCCCCGGTACGTCCGACGCACCTGGGGCACGTGCACGCTGGAGACGCTGCCGGCGCAGCGCACCGAGGGCCTCAGCCGCTGGAGCGGCTGGCAGAACGCCGCGCTGTTCTGGACGCACGGCGGGCGGAGCCTCGAGGCCGTCGAACGCCTCACCCGCGCCGAGGTGGGCTCCGTGCCCGACGGAGCACTGCGGCGGCTCTTCGAGGCCTGCGTCGAGGCCGACCTCGCGGCGCGAGGGTAACCGCGCGGCGGCCGCTCGATTTAAGAGGATGGCATGAAACCCTGCGCGCTCATCTCCGCGTTTCTGTCGGCCGCACTTGCGGGCGCGCCGGCGCCCGCGGCCGAGGGACAGCGCAAGATCGTCCTCCGCGCCTACGGCGTGCCCGAGCACACCAAAGTGGACGTCGCCTCCATCGCCGAGCGGCGGATCATCGAGGAGTTCCGACGGCGCTTCCCCAACGTCAAGCCGGTCGAGACGACGGGGATCGTGATCCCCGGGCGCCCGACGATGGACATCCGCCCGCTGATGCAGATCGCCGGCGACATCGCCCCGGACGTGCTGTACGTCAACTTCCGCCAGTCCGACACGTACATCCGCAACAAGTTCCTCTACCCGCTGGACGCGTACGTGGAGAAGCTCGCCGGCGTGGACATCCCCAACGGGCACCTGCTGGGGCTCGATGACTACCTCGCCGAGCTGAAGAAGGGCCCGAACACCGCGCGCGAGATCGCCGACCGCGTTCCCTACCAGTGCTGGAAGGTCATGCGCCGCGAGTGCCCGTACGGCGCGGACTGCCCCTACTGCGAGGGCGACGGCCCCGTCCCCGAAAAACACTGCCACGTCTGGTGCTTCCCCGTCGGGCCGGACTTCATCGCCCTGTTCTATCGCAAGGACCTGCTCTTCGAGGCCGGTCTGCCCGACCGCGTGCCCGAGACCATCGAGGAGATGCTCCAGTGGTGCCGGAAGCTCACGAACCCCAAGGAGGACCGCTACGGCCTGAAGATCAGCCTCGATGAGCTGGGCTGGAGCACGATGAGCTTCCTGTACTCCTACGGCGGGCGGATCGTCGAGGAGGACGCCAACGGCGACTGGCGGTGCGTCTTCGACAGCGAGGAGGCCGTCGAGGCCTACTACATGGTCGCCCGCTTCTTCCTGGAGCGGTTCGCCAACTCCTCCGGCGAGTTCACGGGCGTGGTGTACCTGGGGGAGTCGCAGACGGGCGGCGAGGTCAAGAGCGGCCTGGAGTTCAACTACCTCGATCAGCGTTTCTTCGCGGAGCGCGACCCGACGCAGTACGGCTTCGGCCCGGTGCCGAAGGGCCCGACGGGCCTGCGCGGCAGCGAGTTCAACTCGCGCATGGTGGGCATCTACGCGGGGCTCGAGTCCGACGTCGAGAAGCGCGACATGGCGTGGGAGTACATCCGCTTCTTCGACGGCCCGGAGGCGCGCGTCCTCCGCGCCCGCACGATGATCGAGAACGGCCAGGGGCGCTACGTCCGCCCGGCGCTGCTGGAGAAGGTCGGCTACCCCGAGTACGTCCGCCAGGTGCCGAAGGGCTGGGAGGAGTCCGCCCAGGTCGCCCTGAAGCACGGCATCCCGGAGCCGTACGGCAAGAACTGCCAGATGGTCTACACGTACGTCTCGCAGGCCATCGATCAGATCACCACGGACGACGTGGTGCGGGAGACGTTCCGGGAGGCCTGGAAGGCCCGGCAGGCCGGCAACGCCCGCGCCGAGGCCGACCAGGCCGCCCGCGCCAAGCGGCGGATCCGCGAGATCCTGACCTCGGCGGTGCGGCGGGCCAACGAGAAGATGCTCCACATCTACACGCCCGAGCAGCAGCGCTTCCGCAACAACGTCGCGCTGGGGGTGGCGATCGCCATCTTCCTCGTCTTCGCGGCGGTCTTCTACCGCGTCTTCAAGGTGTTCTCCCGTGCCCAGGCGCTCGATCCGAGCGCGAAGCGGAAGGGCTCCTGGCAGTTCGGGCGCTACAAGTGGGCCTACATCCTGCTGATCCCCGCCGTGGGGACGGTCCTCCTGTGGCGCTACTGGCCCCTGCTGCGGGGCACGATCATCGCGTTCCAGGACTACAACGTGCGGGGCTTCAGCCGGTGGGTCGGCATGGAGAACTTCGCGAACGTCCTGTTCGACGAGGCCTTCTGGCACGCCGTGTGGGTGAGCTTCCAGTACACGGTGATGTTCATCCTGTTCGGCTTCTGCGCGCCCATCGTGCTGGCGTTCCTGCTGACCGAGGTGCCCCGGGGCAAGATCCTCTTCCGGACGATCTACTACCTCCCGACGGTCCTCATCGGCGTGGTGACCATCTTCCTGTGGCGCGGTTTCTACGGGCGGTACGGCACGATCAACACGCTGGTGAACTACGCCGCCGCGCTGCTGAACCACCTTCCCGGCGTGGACCTGGCGGAGGTGGACCTCGCGTGGCTGAAGTCGGACTTCGCGCTGTTCTGCTGCCTGCTGCCGACGATCTGGGCGGGGATGGGCCCGGGCTGCCTGATCTACCTGGCCGCGCTGAAGACCGTGCCCGAGGAGCTCTACGAGGCGGCGGACATCGACGGCGCGGGCCTCTGGGACAAGGTCCGCCACATCGCCGTCCCCGGGATCAAGGCGCTGATCCTCATCAACTTCATCGGGGCGGTCATCGGCGTGATGCGGACCGGAAGCCAGCTCATCCTCGCCATGACCGGCGGCGGGCCGTACGCGCCCTACGGGCGAACGGAGGTGGTCGGCCTGCACATCTACTGGCAGGCGTTCGCGTACTTGCGCTTCGGCCCGGCCACCGCGATGGCCTGGGTGCTCGGGGCGATGCTGATCGGCTTCACCGTCGTGCAGCTCCAGCGCCTCAGCCGCATGGAGTTCCGGACCGCGCAGGGAGTCGGGAAGTGACGGCGGCTCCGCAGTAGGCCAGGAATAGACGATGCCCATCATCAGCAAGGTCGGCAGCCGCAGTCGGCGGGTTCGTCTCGTCTACGGGACGATCTACGCGCTGCTGATCTTCGGGTCGATCACGATGATCTACCCGTTCATGCTGATGGTGAGCGGGTCGATGAAGTCCGAGGCCGACAGCGTCTACGTCACGCCCTGGCCCCGGTTCTGGTTCGACGACCGGGTGCTGTTCCAGAAGTACGTCGAGTCGAAGCACGACGTGAACCTCTCCGACGCGGAGGCGGCCTGGGGCCGGCGGATCGGCAGTTGGCGCAACATCCCGCGCCCCGAGCCCTCGGAGCACCTGGGCGAGTTCCTCGCCTGGCGCGCGAACTGCCCGTGGTGGCGGCTCGGCCACTGCCGGGGGGCCAAGCTCCTGCCGATCAACGCCCGGCTGTTCCGCCGGCGGATGTTCGACCGCTTCGCGGGCGACATCAAGGCCTACCGCGACGCGATGGCCTTCCCCGTCACGACGTGGAACGGCGTGATGCCCCCGCCGGCGCCGCCCGGGCGCTACCTGCCCATGGCCACGCCCATGCGCCGGGCGTTCCAGCCGTTCGCCCAGTCGCGCCCCGTCCACGACCGCGTCCTGGACAACGTCGACGGGGCGTTCCGCCGCTTCCTCGTCCGGAACTACACGCAGGACATCGCCGAGTACAACAAGGCCCACGGCACGTCGCACGGCAGCTACCGGGAGCTGTTCCTCGCCTCCCGCGCGCCCGCCGTCGGGCCGCGGCGCGAGGACTGGGAAGAGTACGTCCGCGAGGTCATGCCGCTGCACTTCGTGAATCTGGACGCGGCCCTGGGGGGCAGCTTCCGCGAGTACCTGGCGACGGAGATCTACCGGGACGTCTCCGAGCTGAACGCCAAGTACGGCACGGAGTACCGAGGCTTCGACGACGTGCCCATGCCCACGAAGGTGCCCGAGCACCGCTTCCAGGCCGTCGATTGGGCGAACTTCCTGGGCGACCGGCGGCTCTGTCCGGCCGGAGGGATCGAGGTCGTCGGGCCGCGCCAGCTCTTCGAGCAGTTCGTCGCGAAGCGGCGCGGCGTGGCGGTCGAGCGGATCGCGCCCCTCGAGCTGCCCGTTCCCCAGGCCGACTGGCACGACTGCATGGCCCGCACCCGCGAGCTGCGATGGGAGTTCTCGACGCGGAACTACAAGCACGTCTTCGGGTACCTCCTGCTGCACGGGCGGGGGATCGTCAACACGCTGATCTACGTGTCGCTCGCGGTCGCCTCGGCGCTGCTGGTCAACCCGCTCGGGGCCTACGCGCTGAGCCGCTTCAAGCCGCCCAGCACGTACAAGATCCTCCTGCTGCTGATGGCGACGATGGCCTTCCCGGGCGAGGTGACGATGATCCCCGCCTTCCTGCTGCTGAAGCGCTTCCCGCTTTGGCCGCTGCTGGGGGCGGCGGCGGCGTTCGGCGTCAGCGTCTACCTGCTGTGGAAGCTCGCGCGGCGAATCCCGGAGGTGCTGCGGCTGACGATCGCGCTGGGCGCGGCGGTGCTCGTCGGCGTCTGGGCCGTGCCGGCGATCATCGGCAAGCCCTACGTCAGCCTGCTGAACACCTTCGCCGCCCTCGTGGTTCCGGGCATGGCCAACGGCTTCTTCATCTTCCTGCTCAAGGGCTTCTTCGACTCCCTGCCCCGGGAGCTGTACGAGGCGGCCGACATCGACGGGGCCGGCGAGTGGACCAAGTTCTGGA
>CAZXOC010000142.1:0-9019 GCA_964642165.1 uncultured Planctomycetaceae bacterium
CCAACATCCTCAACAACGCCACCAGCCGGTCGCTGGTGATCCTCGACGAGGTCGGCCGCGGCACGAGCACCTACGACGGGCTGGCGCTGGCGTGGGCCGTCAGCGAGCACATCGCCCTGCGGATCAAGTGCCGCACGCTCTTCGCCACGCACTACCACGAGCTGACCGAGCTGGAGAAGCTCCTGGACGGCACGCGGAACCTGAACGTCGCCGTCCGCGAGTGGGCCGACCAGGTCATCTTCCTGCACAAGATCGTCCGGGGCGGCACGGACCGCAGCTACGGCGTGCACGTGGCGCGGCTGGCGGGCGTGCCGAAGCAGGTCATCGACCGCGCGAGGCACCTCCTGCCGCAGCTCCAGGCGCACCTCGCCGAGGGCCTCGACATGCCCGAGCTGGCCGCCCGCGCCAAGCAAGCCGCCGCCCAGATGCAGCTCTTCGCCGACCCCGCCACCCGCGTCGCCCGCGAGATCCGCGACGCCGACCTCGACAAAATGACCCCCATGCACGCCCTCGACCTCCTCCGCAAGCTCAAGGGGGAGCTGTGAGCTGCCGGTGAGGGCCGAGGGATCGCCGAGAAGGGCTCGCGTCGGATGCGCGATGGCATTGCATCCAGCGCCGGACGCCGGTAGGATGCCGACAGTCGAGCAAGAGGGCCGCCTGTGCTGAGCAGACTGGCAATCCGCAACTACAAGTCGTTGCATGGAGTCTCGATTGATGTGCCCTCTTTCTGCGCGCTCGTGGGGGCAAACGCGGCCGGGAAGAGCAACTTCGCCGACGCCGTCGACTTCCTCTCCAGCGTCGCGAGGAACGGACTCCCCGCGGCAGTAACCGAGAAGGGCGGATATGAGAACATCTGCTTCCGAAGAGTCCGTCGCGCAAGGGCGCCGATCGAGTTCAGTCTGGTTGCAGACGGAATCAGATTCTCAACGGATCGCGGGCAACAGGAACTGCGCTTCACGTACACGTTCGCCTTCCGGGCGGCGAAGCAGGCGATCAGTTCCGAGTTCTCGGTCTGCCGCGAGGAGCTTCGGGTCGAAGGGCGCGGGCTCCCTCCGGTGAAGCCATGGCAGGAGGCCCTCTGGTACCGCTACCCTCGTCCCTCGAAGCAGCCGGCGTTGCGCATCATTGGGGAGATAGGTTTGCCTTTCTTCCCGGAGGAGTTGCTCCGAAGCATGTTGAACGAGTGGAGCGAGAGGGGACCACGCGACGACCTGTTCCTGACGAGTCGACTTCGGGGATTGCCGCCCTTCGCTTTCTTCTGTCAGCATGTCTCGTCGTACCGGGTCTTCCAGGTCATGCCTCCACACACACGTCGCCCGGCTTCGGCCTCCGGAAGCAGCGAGATGGGCAGGAACGGCGAGAACCTGCCTGCTGCACTGGCCTGGCTCCGCCGTGAGAGGCCCGAGGCCATGACACGTCTGGTCGACCATCTGCGAGTCGCCGTGCCAACGGTGGAGGAACTCGAGACGGACTATGTCGAGACGCGGGAGTTGGGGCTCTTCATCAAGGAGGAAGGCACGGCCAGAAGGGAGTACGCATCGGAGTTGTCGGACGGAACGTTGAGAACGATCGGCATCTTCGTCCCCATTGTGGATCCGAGGTATCCCCTCGTGGTCATGGAAGAGCCGGAGAACTGCATCCATCCATGGGTGACCAGGCAATTCGTCAACGCAGCGAGGGAGCTCTCCGAGAGGAAGCAGGTGATCCTGACAACCCACTCTCCTGTGCTTGTCTCGAAGCTCCGTCCGGAGGAGCTTCTGGTCGTGGAGCGCGAGAGAGGAGAGACGCGGATCTGTCCGGTCACGGATGTGGACGGCCAGGTGGGAAACATAATCCGCAAAGGGATCATGGACTTGGGAGCGTACTGGGACTCCGGGGCGATGAGAGCGGTGCCAACAGAACAGCTTCCGCTCCCGTTCGAGGAACCTGACGAGTGAGCACAGGGGGCGCGCAGCGCAGCCCGTTGGTAGGCATGGTGGTAGAGGGCAGCACGGAGTACCAGGCGCTGCCCGAGATGCTCGATCGGCTCGGCGTCCGGCACACAAGGCCGTCCTGCATTCACGGCCAACCGACGGACGCACCGGTCAACGTGCTGGTAGAGAAGGCCCTCCTCCCACACGTACGCGCACAACTGCTCAAGGGGGCTCATCGCGTGCTCGTCGTTCTGGATGGAGAGCTGCGGAGCGGAACGAGACACGAGGTCGAGGCGCAGATCCTGGGGGAGTTGCGCGACCAAGTCGCACGAACCGAGGGCCCAACAGCGGCAGGCAGGATCGAGATCGCTCTCTCCTGGCGCAGGTTCGAGAACTGGCTCCTTTCGGACCCGGATGGCATAGCCCAGTGCAAGCTGATCCGGCGCAACCCAACCGCCAGGGTCAGATGCCACGCGGATGAGAAAGAGGCGCTGCGAATCCTCAAGCAGATACTCCAGAAGGGCGTGTCATATTGCAAGGCCGTTCACGGACCTCGCATAGCCCGCTTCGTCCGTGTCCAGGACGCGCACGTGCCGCAGTGCAGCGCTTCGCTGCGCTGCTTCATCGCTCTGGTAACTCGCTAGCCGCTGCGCCTGTCTGTCTGCAGGCGGGTGAGTCAACCGGCGCAGCGACAGGCACCGCCGATGTGTCGCCCGAAGCGCGCCGGGCGTGCAAGTGGGCCGGCGGATTGGAGGATGGAACAGCCAGGCGAGGGGCGACGAGGCCCTCGCCGACGTCGAGCGATGCCGCAAGTCGCTGCCTTCCCTGTCCGTTCGCGGCCCGGAGTTCGACCGGTTCGTTCGCAAGCTCCACAAGGGCCGGCGCGACGCCGCGCTGATCGTCATCCACGGCGAACCATAGGCGCTTCAGCCGCGGGGGCGGGCTCCGGTCGCCGGGGCGGTCGGCCCCCTCCCGAAGGGCTGCATCGAGCGCCTCGCGGTAGGCCCTGCCGGACGGCTCGGCGACCCAGCGAGCCCGCTGCCTGCCGCCGAGGAAGAGGATGACGGTGGGATAGGCCCCCACGGCGTAGCGGTATCGCAGGTTCCCCGCGCGGCTGCGCTCGACCTTGACGAACCTGGCCCGGTCCGCGAACTCCTCCGAGACCCGCGCCAGCGTGGGGCCGATGCTCGCGCACGCCATGCAGCCCGCCCGATGGAACTCGAAGAGCACCGGCCGATGGGCACGGAGCACCTCCTCCTCGAAGGCGGCTTCCGACGTCAGCGCGACGAATCGCCCGCCGGCGCCACTGCCGCAGCCGGCGCAGAGGACGAGCGCCGCGAGGGCCCCGGCGGCGAACGCCCGTCGGCAGCGGCTCGGACCTCCCGGGTTTCGCCTGCCACGCGCCCGCGTCGCGGGCGGTCGCGTCGGGTCGTGCATCTGCCATCTCCTTCCTTCGGGCCCGAAGGGCGGCCCGACAATTGTATGCGCCCGGCCGGAGCGCCTTGCCCGAGTCGCGCAGGTTCAACTCAAGGAACGTTGCCATGATGGAGCCGAGCGGATGAGCAGCTTCTTCGGACATACCCGGTACATCCTGTTGGGGCTGGCGATGGGTGCCACGCCGGCGCCGAGGGCCGTCCCGCGGCCGGCCCTGCTCCGCGAAGTCGCGCAGCCGCGGAAGCGCCCGCCCGGGGCACCGAAGCACAGCGACGTGGTCATGCGCAGCCTGCGTCTCCACCCGGCGAACCCGAAGGACCCGCACGACACGTTCGCCGCGCTGCGGGCATTCCACGTGACGCGGCTGGAGTGGGCGTACATCCACGACGCGGCGTTCATCGCGAAGGTCAAGGCGTCGGGTCGGCTCTTCGGGGCGGCCGCGGCGGCACCGTCCTACGACAAGGACATTCGCGACGACGCCGTCTTCGGGCGCGTGGTCATCCGGGGCGCCGGCGGACGCCCCATCACGGCCCCGTGGAAGCGCCAGTGGAAGCGGACACTCTGGGGCTGCGTCAACAACCCGGAGCTGGAGCGCGGCTACCTGGCCTACCTGAAGCGCTGCATCGACGCCGGATCCCAGGTGATCCACCGCGACGAGCCGGGCGCGAACGCCAGCGCCACGCGCTGGGGCGGGTGCTTCTGCGAGCACTGCGTGAAGGCGTTCCGCGGGTACCTTTCGCGGCACACCACGGCGCGACAGCGCGAGCGCCTGGGCATCGGGGACGTGCGGACGTTCGACTGCCGCCGCCACGTGCAGCGCGCCGGCGCGAAGGGGGAACTGGGCAAGCTCTTCGCGGCGTTCCAGCTCGAGGCCACCGTCGCCTTCCACCGGCGCACCCGCCGCGCGCTGGACGCCTACGCGGGCCGACACGTGCCGATGTCCTGCAACAACGGCGTACGCCGCTGGAGCGAGGTCGAGCGGTGCTTCGACTGGGCCTTCGGCGAGCTGTCGATGGCCCGCGCCACGCCGGTGCGGCTCTGGCAAGCCGTCCGCGAGGCGCGGAAGCACAACCGCCTTCAGGTCATGACCATGCCCAAGAAGGGCGACCGCCGCGAGCCGGAGGCGTGGTGCCGCCGGACGCGCCGGACGATCGCGACGGCCTACGCGCTGGGGGCGCACTGCATGGTGCCCTGGGACGTCTACATGCCGAACAACGCCCCGCGCTACTTCGGCACACCCCGGCAGTACGCCGACCTGTACGGCTTTGTGCGGGCCTGCGCACGGCACCTCGACGGCTACGAGGACGCGGGCGCGCTGGGCGCCGGCCTGGCCGACCCGCGACACGGCAAGGCGCCGCCGATCGAGGTCGTCGGCGGCAGCGGGAAGCTGTACGCCTTCGCTCGCGCCGTGCCGGGCGCGCCTGACGCGCCCGTCGTCGTGCACCTGGTGGAATGGGGCGACAAGCCCGCCGCCGCGACCGTCCGCCTGCGCGGCAAGCGCTTCTTCGCCGGCGCTGCACCGAGCGTCGTGCTGCTCGTGCCGCCCGCCTACGACGCCCGGTCCCACGACGCCGCGGAGAAGGCCGGCCGGTTCGCGGCGCTGGCCAAGGTCGTGCCCGTGCGCGCGGAGACGGACGGGGACGGCACGTGGACCGGCGTTGCCGTCCCGCCGCTCGGGCCCTGGGGAATCCTGGTCGCCCGCCCGAGCCGTTGACGCGGCGGCGCGGAAAAGGCGCGGCGCCGAAGGATCTGTCTGGTAGGATATTGGGCATAGCCCATCGCGACGGACGACTGGAACGCACCTCCGTGAGGACCACCGAGCCGCAAACCTGGGAGGAGTACCGCAAGCGGATGCTGGAGGAGACGGCCCGCTTCATCGAGTGGGGTCTGCGCCACCCCGAGCAGGTCATTGAGATCCCCATAAAGCCGGCCGACCAGGGCGGGTTCCCCAAGGAGGTGGGCGTGTGGTTCTGGACGACGGTGCTCTCCGAGCGCGCGACGGACGGCATCCGACGCTGGCGGGACTTCCTCCTCCGCCGCCCCCGCGGGCTCTGGCGAACCGTCTGGGGCAAGCGCCAGGTGCGCTGGCAGCGGGGACGCTGATCCACAGGCCGCCTGAGCCCGAGGCCGGGGGGTGATAGCCCCCGAAGGGAGCACAGGCGATGGGAGCGCCTCTCGGCACGCAGCGCTGGGCCGACCTGATGGGGCGCGACCTCGAGCCGGCCTCGCCGCAGCCGCTCCAGCCCGTGCGCGTGAACCGCAACGGCGTCGTGAAGGTCCACTCGCCGGCGCTGCGCGCGGCGGGCTTCGCACCGGGCGAGCGGGTGAGCCTGGCCGTGGGAGACAGGGGCTGCACACTGGAGAATCGCCCGGACGGCGTCGTTCTCGCGTCGGGCAAGCCCGTCCGGCTGCCGGCATCCCAGGCCGTCGCCGCGGCCCTGGGCCCGGCGGGGGCCGCCGGGGCGATTCTCGTCGTCGAAGAGGCCCGCGCGCGGCTCCTGCCGGTCCGCGTTGTCGAGCACGCCGACGACGTGCTGGGCCCGCGCTTTCTCGACGATGTCCGCGACGGCGAGATCGTCCGCCACGTGGTGCCCGCCCCGCCGCGCGCCGGCTGGACCGCCGGGCGCCTGGACGAGCTGGAGGCGCTGCTCTGCTCCCAGCCGTTCCGCATCGACCCGCTGTCGCCACTCGCCGAGGGCGACGACTGGGTCGCCTGGATGACGCGAAACCGCCTTCTGCGCCGACCCGGCCCGGACGACGACGCGTTGCGCAGGCGCTTCGTTGCAGGCCTCCACGCCGGCCGCCAGTCCGACGGCTCGTGGGGCGCCGTTCCATCGACGGCGTACGCCGTCCTGCGCCTGCTGGCGCTGGGCGAGAAGGCGACGGGACAGCGGATCCGACGCGCGGCGGCGTGGCTGCTGAGCCGCCGAGAGCCGCCGCCGCGCCCGGGCACGTGGATGCTCACCGACGCCTGCCTCGACGAGTGGCTCGCCCGGCGCACTGCGTCCGAGCCGCGCCCACTTGCGCCCTGCGAGATCCTCCGCGTGCCGCCCGACGAGCGCGTGAGCTTCTACAGTTGGCGTTTCCCCGACGCCGAGCAGGACCCGTTCCGCGCCCAGGAGGCCCAGCGGGTGATCCCGACGTGCGCGCGGCACCACCCGCCGGCATGCGAGCCGCGGATCACACACGTCTCGGCCGTCGCCGCCGAGGCGCTGCTTCGCTGCGGGCACGCCGACCACCCGCGCCTGCGGCGATACATCCATACCGCCTTCCACCTCGGCGGCGAGTGGGGCTACTGGTGCGGCTGCGGGGCTCTGGGGCTCTTCGACGCCGACATTCCGGCCGACGACGGCGAACCGGACTTCGACGTCCGCGCCGGATCGGCCGACGGCCGTGCCGACCTCTCTCCCTTGCGCTGGGCCGCCGACGCCGGGCAGTGCGTGCGGCTGTCGCACCGGCCCGAGCTGCCGGAGGTCGGCACGCACCTGGAGCCGTTCACCTGGCGGCGCCTCCCGGGCGATGGCGGCTGCTACGCCCTGATCGGCACGGGCTGGCAGAACGGGGACTGCTGGGCCAAGACGAACCGCGCCCTGGCCGCCCACCCGGCCTGCGCGGGCAGCCTCACCGAGCACCTGGCCGTCTTCCAGGCCTCGCGCTACCAGACGTCGCTGGGCGAGTGGGACCAGGCCTATCCCGCGGGGATGCTGTCGCTGCTGTCGCTGTACGACAGCCCGGCCGCCAAGGCGCTGGTCGCCAGGACCGTGCCCTGGCTGCGCGAGCACCAGGGCGACGACGGCCTGTGGCACCACGAGGAGCTGCCCCGCAAGGACTGGGGGCGGCCCGCCCTGCCGCCCGAGCCGCGCCTGGCGACGTATCACGTCGCCGCGGCGCTGGCGAAGTTCGGCGTGCTGGAGCGCCTTCGGCCGTAGGCCACGCGGTGGCCGGACCCCGAGGCGGCGCGAGGGGCTCACCTTGCGCCGATGCAGAAGACGTTCTTCATGCCGACGAGGAACATCCTTCCGTTCGCGACGGCGGGCGAGGGGTGGTTCCCGTCGCCCAGGTCGTTGACGGCCAGCACCTCGAAGTCGCCGCCCGCCTTCAGGACGTAGCTCTTGCCGGCATTGGCGAAGTAGACGCGCCCCCGGGCATCCGCGATGGGGCTGGCCCAGGCGGACGAGATGCCCGGCAGCTTCTTCGAGAAGACGCGCTCGCCCGTGTCGGCCCGCCAGCAATCGACGTACTGCCCGTGCAGCCGGTAGAGGTGCTTCGCGGCGATGATCGGCGAGCCGATGCTGCCGGCCACGTTGCGGAGCTTCCACTTGACGTGCGTTTCCGTAACGTCGCCGCGCCCGGTGGGGTCGACGGCCACCCCGGGCCCGCCGCGCCCGCTGTCGACGTAGACCACGCCGGCCCCGTAGACCGGGCTGGCGGCGTCGGCGCAGCCCCAGCACCACCAGAGGCGTTTGCCGCTGCCCGGGGCGAAGCTCTGGAGGGCGTCGAGGGCCTTGCTGGACGCCGAGGCCGCCACGATCATCTGGTCCTTGCCCGCGACGTTGATGACGATGGGGGTGCTGTGGCCGAAGCCCGTGGTGGGCAGGCGCGCCTCCCACGCGACGTCGCCGCTGTCCCTGTCGAACGCGACGATGCGCGAGTCGCTCTTCTTGGCCATCGCGCAGACGAGGATGACGGTCCGGCCGTAGAGGATCGGACTGCTGCCGACCGTCACGTCGAAGGTGTGAGGCTCGATCTCCTTGCGCCAGGCGATCTTCCCGTGGAAGTCCACGGCCGCGATGACGGACGAGCCGAACGCGCAGTACACGTACTTGCCGTCGGTGGTCGGGGTGGGCGCGGCGTAGCCCCCGCCGGGCCCGCTTCGGAAGTCGGTCCGCAGCCACTGCCCCGGCGGGATCGTCGTGCCCCACAGCCGCTTGCCGTCGCTGGCGCGGTAGCACAGCACGTGGTGGTCCGGGATCACCTTCGTGCGATCCTTGACCGTCGCGGGCCAGTTCACGGTGCAGATGAAGACGCGGTCGCCCCAGACGATCGGGCTGGCGTGCCCCCGGCCTACGAGCGGCGCCGACCAGAGCACGTTCTCCTTGTCCTTGCCTCCCCAGCGAACCGGCAGGTCCGCATCGGTCGTGTGCCCCATGCCGCCCGGCCCGCGGAACCGCGGCCAGTTCTCCGCCCGCCCGGGCGCGCCGGCGTCGAGAAGGGCCAGCATCCCCACAAGGATCGAAAGGGCCGCCGGTGGCTGCAACATGTCTCCGTCCCTTCCCGTCTGTGCATGGGCGCGTCCCGCCGGAGCCCCCGCAAGGTCGGGAGCCCGTGGGTCGACGCATCGGCAGGCCCCCCGCGGCCAGACGTCCGCGGGGATCATCGCGATGATCCTATCACGGCAGTCGGCAAGGGCAAGCGTCGATGGGCCGCCAAGCGGCCGGGCGCGTCACGGCCCGCCCGCGAGCCCGCGGACCGGGCCTTGCCGCAGGCCCGGCGGCGGGGCAGGCTTCGGGTCCCCGCGCCCGGCCGTGGCCACCGACGTGAAGAACAGGACGAACCACGACAGCGACCACGCGATCGAGATGACGATCCACCGGGCGGGCTCGTTGCCGCTGGTGAGGATGAGGACCACGTCTCCCGCGCCGTGGAACAGGGCCGGGGCCAGCACGCTGCCG
>CAZXOC010000142.1:9119-18065 GCA_964642165.1 uncultured Planctomycetaceae bacterium
CCGGGGCCGAAGCGAATGCCGCAGAAACGCAGCCGCCGGCCGAACTCCGCGTTGATCCGCGACTGGAAGTAGCCGCGCTGCAGGATCTCCTCCCCGAAGCCGGCGAAGACGAACTGGAAGATCAGGCTGGAGAGCCAGTACTCGGGAACGCGGATGCGCAACCAGCCGAAGGCCAGGGCCACGACACACGGCACGGCGAACGCCCCGACAAGCAGCAGCCCCCATCGCAGGCCGCCGCGCCAGTTCTCCAGTGTCAGTCCGTACGATCGGAAGCTCCGCCGGGCGGCGCTGGCTCGCCGAAACCCGCGCTACGCTTCGCCGACGACCAGGACGGACTGGCCGAACAGGACCGGCAGGAGACGCTCGGCGGCGGAGACGAACGGGACCAGCCGGTCGAACAGGCGGGTCGCGGAGGCGGGGATTCTGGACTTCCTCTGGATGCAGCCGCGCCACCACCAGCCCAGCGCGCCGACCGCGTTCATGTACCGCCCGTGCGTGGGCCTGAGGCCCGCCCGGACGCACGCGCGTCGCAGGGACCCGAGCGTGTAGCGCCGCACGTGCCCCATGGCCCGGTCCAGCTCGCCGTAGAGGCAGGGCATGGCGGGGGCCAGGAGGATGACGCGGCCTCCGGGCCGGAGCAGCCGCCTCATCCGGGCGATGGCGTCGACGTCGTCGCGGATGTGCTCGATGACGTTCAGGCAGACCACGGAGAGGAACTCCCCGGCCGGGACGTTGGCGTTGGGGCACTCCTCGATGGCGTGGGGGTAGATCTCGACGTTCAGGTGCTTCTCGAACAGCTTGCGCAGGTGCCGGCGATAGGGCTCGAAGGGCTCGAGGCAGACGACGCGCTGCCGGTTCAGGAGGAACTGCGTGATGTTGCCCAAGCCGGCGCCCACCTCGACGACCGTCGCCCGCAGGTGGTTGCGGACGGACGCGAAGATCCAGTGATTGTAGTGGTAGACGGTGGCCAGCACGGCGAGGCTGTGCGAGACGGCGTCGTCCTCCTCGACGCGCCGGTCAAGCGTCACCGGGGCGACGATGCGGCCCGCCTCCGCCTGGGCCGGCTCGTCACTCATTGGGATCGTACCTCAGGATGAGGGGCGAGCGCCTCGACGGGCGATCCGGCGCGACGGGGCGCTCCGCCACGCGGGCGGGCTCGTCCAGCCGCATGACCCTCGCCAGGCGAAACACGTTGATGTAGTGGCCCGAGGTGCGGTTGCGCGTCTGCCCGACGAACTGGAACGGGCCCGTGCTCCTGGGCCGCCCCAGCGCCCGGACGCGATGCATCTTCCAGAGCGTGTACCACAGGTCGGGGGGCGTGTTCGCGTCGCCGCAGAGCAGTCCGATCCGCGAATCCCACGCCACGTACGCCACGCCCCGATCCCAGCAGGCCTGGACGAACTCCGCGCTCGTCTCCCCGGGGATCTCCTTGTGGTGCAGGAGGCAGGGGGCGTAGCGCGGCGCCAGCGCCTCGAGTGTGTAGGGCAGCGTCGTGACCAGCAGCTCGCCCTTGGCGGCGTGGCGGCTGTACCAGTCGAGCAGTTGCTTGAATTCCCGGTCGCGGTCGCCGTGGCCCATCAAGAGGGCCAGGAGGAACTGGTTGGACAGGATCATCGTGGCCGCCACGAGCGACACGGCGATCAGTCGCCCCGCCGGCCTGCCCAGGCGCAGCGCCAGGCGGATCGCCACCACGGCCGCCCCCGCGGCCAGGGCGATGTGCGCCATGTACGCCGAGTTCGGGCTCCTCTCGACCGTGGAGGCGACCTCGGGCCACAGCCGCGTGAGCCAATACAGCGACGCCAGGGCGAGCACCACGAGCAGCGCGACCCGCCCGATGCGGAAGGCCTTGTGCTTCCGGTCGGTCAGGTCCCACAGCCCCCGGGCCCCGTACGCGCAGAGCAGCAGAACGATCCAGAAGTACGGCACGCAGAAGCGGTGGACCAGCCACGGGTGCAGCACGTGGATGGCCAGGTAGACCACCAGGAAGATCATCAGGGCGAGGACCTCCCACCGCCGCTTGTACACCGCCCAGCCGAGGCCGAACAGGAACAGGAGCGCCCCCAGGACCTTCGCGAAGCCGGCGATGACGGCCGCCTCCGTGCCCGCCAGCGAGCTTCCCGTGGCCGTCAAGAGGGGCAGGATTGTCACGTGCCACGTGGCGGTCAGGTGCAGCAGCAACACGGCGCCGAGCTGGCTCGGCCAGCGGATGACCTTGAAGTAATGGATGCCGTGGCTGCCCCACTGGAGGTAGGTGCCCAGCATCCAGAGCGCCAGCGGCAGCGTCGCCAGGGCCGACAGCCCCACGGCGGCGAGCCTCCGGCGCCATCCCCTGCGATGGATCATGTCCATGACGAAGGCGACGAGGATCAGCGCCGCTCCCTCGTAGCGGGCCATCATCGCCAGCGACGCGAACAGGTACGCCCACCTCGACCGCCTGAGGATGAAGTAGAAGCTCAGCAGGATGAAGAACAGCAGCGCCGTTTCGGCGATCGGCTGAACGGCCGCGGTCAGCAGGAACGGGCTGACCGCCACGGCGATGGCCAGCCAGACGCCCCACCGGCCGATGAGCCGCCGCCCGATCAGCCAGAGGAGCACGACGTTCAGCGGGTGCAGCAGGGCGTTGAGCAGCCAGCCGGCCGTCAGGTCCGGGTGGCAGTCCGTCTCGCCGTGCCGGGGGGCCACCGCCTTGCTCAGCGCCGCCTGCATCAGGCCCACCAGGGGCGCCCGCATCATGCTCTTCGGCAGCCGGCCCGCCAGCAGTTCGTGGCCCATCGGCGCGAAGCACGGGAAGTCCGGGTGGGGCACCGGGATGTGGCGGTAGTACCGGATCGACTGGTAGGTGCCGAGCCCCAACAGGATCACCAGCGTGGCGAGGTTCAGGTACAGCTCCTTGCGGCTGCGCCTGCCGAGGGCAGGGGGCTCCAACGGCTTGCCGTCGGCCGCGGGCCCGGCGTCCGCAGACGGGCCGGGCTTGGGGGGACCCGGCTTGGGGCGGGGCCGCTCGCGCCGCCTTCTCTTGCTGGCTCTGCTCATGGTCCTGCCATCATCGGGTCAGGCAGCAGCCTGACAGCCTGACAAGGCACACGGCCCGAGGCGGACACGACCGCACGGCCGGTTGCGAGAAAGCGACAGGCCCGGCGAGCAGCCCGTCCACCGAATCCGTCGCTCCGCTTCCCGTCCGCTCGACTTGGGCGAGTGAGTGTCGTATCCCCAGTATTCCACAATTCCTGTAGCGGTCAAGGGACCTGTCCCATCGGTTGCTGGCGGGCCTGCCCCGGGAGCCGGCCCCGCCCGGACGGGCTACCCGGACGGGCGGCTTGCCGCGGGCACGTCGTGCACGTAGAAGAGCCGCGCGATGCGGTCGGCCATTCGCCCGGCCAAGCTCGCGGCCAGCTCGGCGGTGCCGGTTCCCCCGGCCGTCGCGGCGGGCAGCTCCACCGGGCCCACGGGATGTCCGTCGGGCCGATCCCTCGGCCAGAGGCGCCCCTTCGTCACGTCCACCATGCGGACGTTCGTGCGAAGGCGGGCCTCGCCCGGCGGCGTTGCGGCGGCCGCGTCCGGCAGCGTCAGCTCGTCGAGCCGAACGTACAGGACGAGGTCGGCGCCGGCCTTCTGCCCCACCTGGCTGACGGCCAACCTGTCGAAGTCGGGCGTGGTGGCTCGGAGCTCCGCCAGGCGCTCGTGCGGCACGACGCCGGCGGCGATCCCGTGTGCGGTCAGTTCCCGGTTGAGCCGCTCGGTCAACTCGGGCTTGATCGGCCGGTAGGCGACCGGCTCGATCACGTCGTCGACGAACACGAGGATCGTCCGGCCCTTCGGCGGCTCGTACAGGGCGGGCACGCGCTTCGTCGGCATCCGTGGAAGCAGACGTCCGAGGCCGGGCCCGGGTCCGGGCCGCCATTGTCGCCACGCCAGCGCCGCGACGGCGACCAGGGCCGCCAGGAACATCGCCGCTCCAAGGACGCCGCGGGCGGCCCGGCCCGACCGCTCGGGCCGAGGCGCGCTGCCCCCCGGACGCCCGTTCGGTGCCTCGCCGACGGCGATGGTCCTGTCCAGGAGCCGCCCGCGGCCCGCCTGCCTGTCCGCCTGGTTCGACACGGCTGCGCCACCTCCGGACTGGCCCGACCGGCCCATGGGTGCCATCGGACGCGGGGGCAGCTGCCGCAGCCCCCGGCGCCCGGGCCCCCGCCGGCAGGCATTCTAGCGGCTCGCGGGCCCGCCGCCAACCGCCCGGCGTCGCGATGGTTTTGTAGTCTTGTTCCGAACCCGGACCGCCGTGGGCCCGTCCAACCCAGTGGCAGGTGCGCTGCGCGCCGCGCCCGGACCTGCCCGCGCCACGTCGTGTTCCCAGGGCATTCGCCGGGCCGCTTCGGGCATGGGGCGGTCGTTCCACGCGGCAACGGGCCAGACAGCATAAGGAGAAGGCAATGAACAGAAGCACCATGTGGATGTGTGTGGGCCTCGCGGCAGTGGTCTTCGCCGGTACGGCGCCCGCCAAGCCCATCGAGACCAAGGGGCGCATCGAGCAGGTGACCGTCTACCGCGGCCAGGCGCTGGTCACCCGCGTGGTGGAGGTGGACGCCGCGGCCGGAACGGTCGACCTGGTCGTCGCCGAGCTGCCCGAGCAGATCGTCACGGGCAGCCTCTACGCCACGGGCGACAAGAACCTGCTCATTCGGGCCGTCCGGTATCGCACGCAGCCCGTCCGGGAAGAGCCGCGCCCGGAGATCCGCCAGCTCGACGAGCAGCTCGAGCAGCTCGCCCGGCAGCTTCGGGAGATGGAGGCGGCCGACGCCCTCCAGAAGCAGAAGGAGACCTACCTGGGCAGCCTGGAGAAGTTCACCACCGCCAAGGCCACCAAGGAGCTGGACAAGGGCACGCTGAACGTCGACTCGGTCGTGGCGCTGACGGAGTTTCTCTTCAAGCAGCGCCAGGGGCTGACCGACGACGCCCTCAA
The DNA here is from genome assembly GCA_964642165.1 of uncultured Planctomycetaceae bacterium. GTDB lineage: Bacteria > Planctomycetota > Phycisphaerae > SM23-33 > SM23-33 > CAYRVX01. Next base: position 14,077 of record CAZXOC010000142.1, read on the forward strand.
GCGCAAGGAGGAGGGCCTGAAGCTCAAGGAGAAGACAGCGCTGCTCCAGCGCCAGCGCCAGGAGCTGACGAAGAGGTCGACGCGAACGGCGCGGGAGGCGGTGCTGTTCCTGGAGAAGCGCGGGGGCGGCAAGGCCACCGTGCGCCTGAGCTACCTCGTCAGCGGCGCGTCCTGGACGCCGAGCTACACGCTTCGCTGCGCGGCCCTGGGGCAGAAGGTCGAGCTCGAGTACAGCGCTCTCGTCCAGCAGATGAGCGGCGAGGACTGGGACGGCGTGGCGCTGAAGCTCTCGACGGCCTCGCCGTCGATGGTGGCCTCCTCGCCGATCCTCACGCCGCTGTGGGTGGCCCTGGCGGCCCCGGCGCAGCGCAAGGGCGGCGCCGCCCCCACGGAGCAGACCCTGCCGATGCTCCTCGGGGGCCAGCGACTCGCGCGAAGCAACATTCGCAAGGCCCTCCAGCAGCGGGCGGCGAACCCCACTCTCCCCGAGCAGGTCGACGCCGACTGGGCCGTCAACGCCGAGGCGAACCGCCTCCAGATCATGGACTTCCAGGCCGCCCGGGACGTGATCCTCTCCGCCCAGGACGTCGCCGCCGCCGACGTGGAGGTTCTCAGCGTCAGCTACGAGCTGCCCGGGCGGATCAGCCTGCCCAGCCGCAGCGACCAGCAGATGATCCAGATCGCCTCCATGAAGCTGGACGGCAAGTTCTACTACCTCGCCACGCCGGTCCTCACCCCCTACGTCTACCAGCAGGCCGACGTCCTCAACAGCTCCAACGTCGCGCTGCTGGCCGGCAACGTCAACACCTACATGAACGGGCAGTTCATGGGCACCGGGCAGGTGCCCCTCGTCGCCAAGGGGCAGCGGTTCACCGTCGGCTTCGGCGTGGACTCCCAGCTCCGCGTCAAGCGCGAGCTGGCCGACAAGACCGACGACGTCCAGGGCGGAAACCGCGTGCAGACCTTCAAGTACCGCCTGCTCGTCAACAACTACAAGGACCAGCAGGTCGCCGTCCGCCTGCTCGACCGCCTCCCCGACGCCCGCGGCGCCGACATCAAGGTCACCCTCGGCGAGATGAGCCAGCCCATCAGCAAGGACGAGCTCTACCTCCAGACTCTCCGCAAGATGGGCATCCTCCGCTGGGAGATCGACGTGCCCGCCAAGGCCTCCGGCGCGGAGGCCAAGAAGGTCGAGTACACCTTCACCACGGAATTCGACCGGAACATGCAGATCCGCGAGCCGACCGCCGCCCAGGTCGAGCAGGAGAAGCGCGAGTTCAAGGCCGACCTCCAGCGCTTCCAGATGGCGCAATGAGGCGAGCCGGGGAGCGCCCCGCGCGGTCCGCGAGCGTGCCGGCATCCCGGCCGCGAGGCCCTGCCGGCACGCGCCGAGCCGGCGGGAACCTTCGACGAGCGCCGGCGTCCCAGCTTGTGACGACCGGTCGGGAGGCGCGAGTCCGATGACAAGACCGCTTGCCGTGACGCTGAGGCTCGTGGCGCTGGTCGGGGCCATCTCGCCTGCCGGCGCGGGTCTGGGCGAGCCGCTGCCGCGACCCCGGCCCGCGCCTCCGCCGGAGACGCCGCCGAGGAAGAAGCTCGCCCCCGTCCCCGGGACCGTGGTCTATCGCAGCTCGTTCGACAAGGGCGCCACCGACGGCTGGTCCAGCAAGAAGGCCCTGCCGCTCGACAAGGGCCAGGGCATGTTCTATCCGCTGCACAACCAGACGGTCCGCCTGGATCTGCCGCGCCTCCCCGCGCACAAGTTCCTGCACGTGCGGGTGGACCTTCACCTCCTGGAGAGCTGGGACGGCAGCGGCATCGCCCACGGGGGCGACACCGACTCCCCGGATACGATCACCCTCCGCCTCGGCGGCCGAACGCTGCTCCACGCCAGCTTCGCCGTCGTCGGCAACTGCGTGCAGAGCTACCCGGACAACGGCCTGTGGGCCAGGCACCCGGCGTGCACGGGGGCCGTCAAGTACGTGAAGGGCAGCTCGCTCTACTGCCTGGCGTATACGCTTCCTCACGTGGACCGGGACGCCGCCCTGGAGGTCACCGCGCGCCTGACGGAGGCGCAGCCCGAGAACCGCACCGTGAAGAACGAGTGCTGGGGCATCGGCCGCGTGGTGGTCTCGGCGCTTCCCGACGCGCCGGTGAAGCTGGACGCCAAACGGTTCGGGCGGCTCTGGGCGGACCTGGCGGACACGGATCCGGTCAAGGCGAACGAGGCCGCCTGGACGCTCATCTCCGCGGGGCAGGACACCGTGGCGCGGATCGAGAAGTCGCTGGCGGTCCTCGACGACCAGGCCCTGGCGAAGGCGGTGGCCGAGCTGATCGCCCGGCTGGACGCCGACGACTGGCGCGTGCGGCAGAAGGCGACGGCCGAGCTGAAGGCCCTGGGCAAGCCCGCCCGCCCGCTGCTGCACAGGGCGCTGGCGGGCAGGCCGTCGCCCGAGGTGAGAACACGCATCGAGGACATCCTGTCGACGCACAAGGACGTCTCGGCCGACGAGCGCCGGGGCGGCCGGGCCAGGTGGGTCCTTCAGGTGATCGGGGGCAAGCGGGCCGCCGAGCTCCGCAAAGCCCTGCCCGTCCCGAAGCCCCAGCCGCCGAAGCCCTCCCCGCGACCTTGGAACACCGACGTCGACATCCTTAAGACAACCAACGCGGTTCAGCGCCTGTGAGGACGGCGCCGCGAACAGCCGCTCCGGCGGCTTGCACCGGGGGCTCTCCCGCGTATGATGTCGCCCGCCCCGATGCCGGGGCACGGAGACGATCATGCCCGTTCCGCGGACCGACCGGGACACGCTTCGGCGACTGGCCGGCGAGGTCGCCGAGGTCGCCGCCCTGCCCGGCCACGACGAGAAGCGCGATCTGTGGCGCCGACTCAACCGCCTGGAGCCCACGCGCCCGCTCGTGTGGATCAACGAGGTCTGCTGGGACGAGATGGGTCCGGAGGTGCAGCCGACGGTCGCCGACGGCTTCCTCCGCCGCATCGAGACGCGGCTGCGGCGCGTGCTGCATGCGTGGCGGCACTTCCCGGCCGACATGATCGTCGACGACTGGATCGGCTGCCCGATCGCCGTCTCGGACACCGGCTACGGGCTGGAGGGGCAGGTGGCGCGAACCGACAGCGACCTCGTCAAGAGCGCCGTGGACTACCTTCCGATCATCCGCTCCGAGGCCGACGTCGCGAAGATCCGCTTTCCGGAGGTGACCGTGGACGCGGCCGAGACGGAGCGGCGTCTTGCGCTGCTGGCCGACGTGCTGGGGGACATCCTGACCGTCCGCAGGGTGGGCGTCTCCGGCACGTGGTTCGCCCCCTGGGACAGGCTCATCCAGTGGTACGGCATCGAGGAGCTGTACGTGGACATGGTGGACCGCCCGGGGCTGGTCCACGCGGCGATCGGGCGGATGGTCGACGCGATGCTGCACAAGTACGAGCAGTACGAGGCCCTCGGCGTGCTGGAGCTGAACAACGGCAACAACCGCGTCGGCTCGGGCGGGCTGGGCATCACCGACGAGCTGCCCCAGGCGGGCTTCGACCCCGCGCGCGTGCGGATGATCGACATGTGGGGCAATTCCGCGCCGCAGATCTTCTCGGAGGTCTCGCCGGAGATGCACTGGGAGTTCGCCCTGAAGCACGAGCTGCGGATCCTCGAGCGCTTCGGGCTGAACTGCTACGGCTGCTGCGAGCCGTACCACAAGAAGATCGGCCTCGTGCGGCGGATCCCGCGCCTCCGGCGGATCAGCATGAGCCCGTTCGTCGACGTGCGCGAGGGCGCCGAGGCCGTCGCGGGCGACTTCATCTACTCCGCCAAGCCGAACCCCGCCGTGCTGGCCGCCAACACGTGGGACCCCGCCCCGGCGCGGGCGGACCTCCGCGAGATCCTCGACGCCACGCGCGGCACGCCCGTCGAGATCATCCTCAAGGACATCCACACCGTCCGCGGCGAACCGCACCGCCTCTGGGAATGGGCCCGCATGGC
>CAZXOC010000143.1:0-17970 GCA_964642165.1 uncultured Planctomycetaceae bacterium
CGATCAGGCCGACGAGGTCCAGCCGGTCGGCCAAGCTCAACAGCGCCGCGACGCCGAGGCATTACCGGCCCCGGCCAGCGCGTCTTCTCCTTCACGGTCCAGGGGCGTCAGTTCAAGGACTTCGACATCTGGGTGAAGGCGGGCGGTCCCAGACGCGCCTATATCGAGACCGTGCCTGTGGAAGTGACCAACGGGGAATTCCGCATCGTCTTTACGCCCAAGGTCGAGAACCCGGCAATCAACGCGATTGAGATCATCCCGCAGGCGAAGGCCGCAAAGGGTGCGGCGACGATACGGATCCAGGCCGGATCGATCGCGCCGTTTACCGACTCCAAGGGCCAGGTCTGGCAGGCGGAGAGAGGATTTGAAGGCGGCCGGATGAGTAACGTAGGCCGACTCAGCTTTCGGCCGAGGGGCTCCGGCGGTCGCCCGGGAGGCTTCGGGCGTGGTCGCGGCGGGGCCGGAGCGGCGTATGCCTTGGCCATCGCGATCGACCTGGCAGGGCAGCGCCAGTACGTTCAGGTCACCTCGAACTCGGTTGTCGGGGTCTCGGCGGCCGACGGGAAGCTCCTCTGGCGTTATGACCGGGCCGTCAACAGAATGGGTATCAACTGCACCACGCCGCTGTTCCACGACGGTCACATCTTCGCCGCCTCAGCCTACGGCGCGGGCGGCGGATTGGTGAAGCTGATCAAGGACGCGAGCGGCGGCGTCAAGGCCGAGGAAGTCTTCTTCACCCGGGACATGCAGAACCATCACGGGGGCCTCATCCTCCACGACGGCTGCTTGTACGGCGCCAACGGCGGCAATGAGGGCGGCGCCCTCGTCTGCCTCGACTTCAAGAACGGCAAGACGCTGTGGGACCGGCGCGCCGACGAAGGGCGCCGAGGGAAGGGCTCACTGGCCTTCGCGGACGGCCGGCTCTACTACCGCATGGAGAACGGCACCGTGGTGCTGATCGAGCCGAACGGGAAGCAGTATGTCGAGCACGGGCGGTTCGAGCAGCCCGACCGCACCAGGAGCCCGGCGTGGTCGCACCCGGTCATCGCCAACGGCAAGCTGTACATCCGTGACCAGAGCCTGCTGCTCTGCTACGACGTCGAGGCGAAGTAACGGGCCCCCTGAGAGCCGGGGGGCAGCTGGCGGCTGGGGACCACCTCCGGTTGCGGCGCCATGCCAAGAGCTTCTTCGACGGGTCCACGAGAGGCCGCGCTGGCTTGCGTTTCGTCTGGGGTTACATGTCTCAGCCGAGGCCTTGGAGCGGCAGCAGAGCGACCGCGCGGATGGTCACCGGATGGCGAAGCAGGTGGACGGGATCGCAATGGTGTTCCGGTGACGTTGCCCTCGCAGGGAGCCGCCCCGAGCGCGCTCGGGAACCACGGCGCCGTCTGGGAGCGAAAAAGAGGAACCTACTCTCGGTGTTCTTGACGGCGGATAATGTCCGCGACATCTCCGACGGGGAGCACGTGCGGAAGCATGATCTTGACGACCCTCGCAAGCTCCGCGAAGTCGGCCTCAGGAGTGTCGAAGGTCACTTCCACCGAGTTAGCGTGGGAGCCCGCGAGCTCGGCTGAGAAATGCCCGCGTCCCAATTCAGCCTTTCGGACCCAGTAATGCCCCGTCATGGCCATGGCTTTGTCTTCGACGTAGCACCTACCATCGTCGGGCATCTCGAAGCTCCGCTGGATGAGCAGGTACTGGTCAGATCCGTCGAGCCCCTGTTCGAACATGACCTGGTAGTAGTCTCCTGACTCATCGACCCAGACCCGGCTTGCATCGAACGCCTTCATCGCCCTTTCCTCAACCGCTACATGTCCCGTAAGAGCCTTCATGCCGCCTCGCGGTAGTAGCTCTTGAGCAACCCGCCCAGCCGCTCGTGGCACTTGACTTCGCCTTCCCGAGTCGGGGGAATGTCCGGTTCGACCGGTCGGCAGTAATCCAGCCCTTTGTGCGGACGCTCGAGGTTGTGATGTTCTGCGTACTGCTCGACGACAAACCGAACGTGCTTTTCTCCGAACAGGATCATCTTGTTGAGGACTTCGGCCTTCACTGCCCTCACCCAGCTTTCCGCGTAGGGATTCAAGTTGGGCGACCACTTGGGCATCTTCAAGCACCGCACGCCAGCCGCCCCAAGCGTCTGCTGGAACTTCTTGGTGAACAGCGGATCGCGGTCATGGATCAGGATCCGCTTGTCCTTGAGGAAGCCGTCCTCGGCGTCGGTCAGATTCCGGGCCCACTGGAGCATCTGGGCCTCGCACGGATCGACATGAATGCCGGCGATCTGGACGCGCCGCGTGGCTAGGTCGATAACGAAGAAGACCATGTAGCGGGTCAGGCCCTTCAGCCCCCAAGCCTCCACGCTGAAGAAGTCGCAGGCGCTGATGCTCTCCCAGTGGCTCTGGATGAAGGTCTTCCACGTCGTCTTGTAGGGCTTGTCCGGATCGGGCAGCAGGCCGGCGTCGAGCATGACCCTTCGGACCGTCTGCCAGTGGACCTCGTAGCCGAGTTTCTTCAGCTCGCCGTTGATCCGGCCGTAGCCCCACGAGGGGTTCTGCTCGGCCATCTGGAGCACCAGCTTGCGAATCATGTTGGCCTTGGTGGGGGCAGGTCCTCGCTTGCCCCGGCGGTCGGAGCCGTCGTACTTGCGGGCCACCAACTTGCGGTGCCACGTCAGGATGGTCTCGGGCGAGAACAGCGTGCCGAACTGGCGCAGCAGCTCCCTCCCCAGCTTCATGCCCGTCGCCGCGAGCCGACGCCTTTGGGAGTCGTTCAGGATGATCCGCTTTTGGCCAAGCTTCTCCCGCAGGATGCGGTTTTCCTCGCGCAGGTAGGCGATCACGTCCTGCTGCTGCCGGTTCATCCAGCCGGCAACGGCCACAACGAAGAACTGCCAAGGTGTGAAGGTCATGGGGTGGATGGAAGCCAAGGGGTGACTTCGAGAGCAATCTCGCTCAGCATGGCACCCGTGACACCACGGGATTGGTCACCCGTTGGCCGCTCCTTTCATCGATGGCGGCATTATACCGGGCCATTGCGTCGAGGCCAGTTCCGCCGGCTCAACGCCTACCGAGCTTCCTTGCGTTGTCGCGCCGGCGGGGGAGACAGTCTGCCGAACCTGCCCGCGCGAGGAGAGTCCGCGGGAAGCCGCCCGTTGGCGTCGAGGGTTACCTCTTCGAGGAAGCCCTTGGCGTCGTACCCGGCCGCCTTCATGATCGAGAAGTCCGTGAACCGGTTCCAGAGCAGCTCGATGCGGGACTCGGCGTCCACGACGTTCTCGTCCCAACGGACGAAGCGCCATCGCTCGGCGAAGTTCCTGTTGTTGGGCAGGCGGAGGATCACGTGCACCCGGCGGTCGCCGGCATCGGCCGGCGGCGCGGCGATCACGTTGCGGTAGAAGTGGACGAGCCGCTTGCCGGCGGGGTACTGGCGGATCGCCCTCGCCGAATCCGCCGTCGTTGCTCTCGAGAAATCGCCGGCGCTCTCATCGAGCTTCTCGGGGACCTTGGTTCCGCCGCCCATCAGCGAGACCGTTCCGCGAATCGTGTTATGGTGGATCCAGACGTTCCGCAGCCATCCCGGCTGGAGGCCCGCCCGGATCTCGCCCTCGACCGTGTTGTGGCAGATCTCGATCTCGTCGTTGTTCCACTGGCCGAGCAGCGAGCACCGCCCGCGCAGGACGTTGCCGCGGTAGGTATTCCCGTAGCCGTTGTCTTTGTCGCCGAAGCACTCACCGCGCTGGATGTTCTCGATGACGTTGTCTTCCACGACGGCGTCGCGAACGGTGTAGAAGACCATCGCCCCGCCGTGCCCGCCGCGCGGGGCGACGTAGAAGCGGTCGTGCATCCAGCAGTCCTGGATGACGAAGTTGCGATAGTAGTCGCACTCCGGCCGGACGCCCCAGGCCTGGAAGTCGCCCTTGCGGTTGCCGGCGAAGGTGAAGATGAAGGCCGGGTTCTCCGCCCAGTCGGCCCAGAGGTGGTGCAGGTTCATCCGGCGGAGGTGGAGGGTCTTGCCGCCGTCCCACAGGACGAACATGTAGTAGCAGGCGTTCTTCACCTCCAGGTTGTCCATGTAGACGTACTCGCAGCCTCGGCCGACCGCGATGCGGTGGCCGTAGCCCTGCGTGCTCGGCGCCTTGCCGGCCCCCGCGAGCTTGTCGGCGGCGGCCTGTTGCTCGTGGACAGCCTTCTGCCTGGCGGCGCTCCAGCCGAGGTCGATCACCGGCTTCTCGCCCGGGTATGCGAGCCAGTACCGCGGCGATCGGGCGTCGAGCCGCAGCACGTTCTCGTTGCGCTTACCGGGCGAGGCCGGGGCCTTCACCGTGTACCGGCCGCCGCGCAGGACGACCATGGCGCCCGGCGGGTAGGAGAATCTCTCCGGCGGGTTCGCCGCGCGCATCACGGTCCGCCAGGGCCTGGCCGCCGAGCCGTCGGCCCCATCGTTGCCCTCGGGACTGAGGAAGTAGAAGCCTGCCTTCGTGACCGTCAGCGTGAACGCCTGCGCGGCCATCCGGCCGCCGGCGTCGCGCAACGAGATCTCGACCCCGTGGGTGCCCTCTGCGGCGGGGGCCGGCCAGGTGATCGCGCCGCTGCGCGCGTCGATCTTCATTCCCGCCGGCGACTTGGTCAGTGAGAACCTGTAGGGGTATTCGCCGCCCTTGATGGCCGGGCGCATCGAGTACTGGATCCCGGGGTAGGCCTTCTCCACCGGCCGCGATGTGAACCGGGGCCTCGCGAAGCCTGGGCACTCAAGCGGGGTCGGATATCTCGGAGCGTCCACCCCTGCGGCCCCACACGCCGCAAGCGCCAGGGCGATTGTCGATCGGGTCATTCGGATAGCCTTAACCTGGACGTTGGGAATGCCGCGTCATTGCTGCCGGATTCTTGCGGCGGCCGTCGCCTGGAACGTCTTGGCGAGCCGTAGCAGTCTGATGTTCACGATGTCAGACACATAGATGTAGTCGTCGGTGGCGTCCACGCTGCTGGGCCAGGCCATGGGGACGCCTTGGACGGGCACGAGGTCGCCCGGGAGGCCGCCGGTGGAGTCGCGATTGCCGTACGTGCCGAAACGGAGGATCGTATTGCCCTCGTTGTCGATTACCGACACCTGCGGCAGAAGGGACGTCGGATAGTAGATGCGGCCCCAGCCGTCGACGCCGAAACGCGGCGTTCTGCTGAAGTGCGGGCCAATGACGCCGTAGTGGATGTCGTAGACCTTGGCCGGCTTGACCGGCGCCGTCGGGAACAGGCCGCCGGCCGTCAGGGACCCCGTGGGGGCATACTTATAGATGCGGCCGGTGCTTTGGAGGAAGTTCCTGTCGACCTCAAAGCCCTTCGGTGGGTCCTTGGGCGGGCCGTCGTATTTGCCGGCGTATAGGTTCCCCCGGCGGTCGAAGCGGACACCCGCGGCGCGGACCTTCTGGCCGAAGCTCCTGAACAGAAGGCCATCCCATGGTGCCTCGTTTGTGTCCGCCTGGAAGAAGCGCAGGTACCCGCCGTAGTCGGGGCCCGTGCCCAGCGCGCCCAGGGTTGCGAGGCTGCCGTCGGGGGCGGCGGCGATGCCCCGGTCGCCCTTGCCCAGGCCGATGCGCCAGTCGTTGCTGAGCTTCGGCGTACAGGCGTTGGTCCCCGATCCGCCGACTGGCCCGGGGGTAAGGAAGTCGCTGCCAAGCCTGTATCGCATGACCGGCTTGCGGTCGTCACGGGTGTAGAGCCACCGGTTCCGGGCGTCGATCGCCAGGGCGATCGCCCGGACGGGCTTGCCTTCGCCCTCCAAACAGGGCAGGAACTCCGGGTTCGCCCAGTCGGCGATCCTCGAGCAGAACCCGAAGCCGTCTGCGAAGTAGAGACCCTCGGTCTTCGGGTCCGCGGCGAAGTGTTGGAGGTCCAGGGCGCGCTGCCGGCCGGCCTCGTAGAAGTCCTTGACCAGCGCGAGGTCCGCGCCGCTGTCGCGGTAGACCCGAACCGGAAGCGCCGAATAGGCGACCCAGACGAACACCTCGCCTCGGACCTCGACTGCGACAAGGTGCGTCGGCTGGCTGAAGTGGCGCACTTCGCACAGGGGCAAAGTCGCCTGGGGGGACGTATCGCGCGTCCAGTCGCCGAACCTCAACAGCTTGAGCTCGCCCTTGCCGTGGTAGTGGCCGGTGCGCGTCGTCACGTAGAGGGCCTTCGAGTTGGGGTGGACGGCGATCGCGTCTGGATGCGCCAGGGGAATCTCGCGTAGGAGCTTGCCGGCGCTGTCCAGCACGACGATCCGCCGGTTCTGGCGATCGCAGACGAACACCCGTCCCTCGGCGTCCGCGGCCACGCCTTGCAGGGCCGCGTAATTGCCGTATCGGGCGTCCGCGATCGGCGAGGCTTCGCGGGCCTTCAGGTCGCGGATCACCTTGTCCTCGTCCAGCGCGAAGAACACCTCGGCCTTTCTTGTGGTCAGGTCGACCTTGAAGACCTTGCCGTCCCGCCAGAACCCCGTCGCCTCCGCGCCGATGCGCCGTCTCCTCTCGCCCAGCGTTCCCGCGAAGAGGCCGGCGATGTAGAGATGCCTGCCGTCGGGAGACAGGCAGGTGTGCATCTGGCCCGTCAGCTTCCAGGGGACCTTCCAGGTGTTCTTCTCCGGGTGAACCATGGGCGGCTCGTTGACGAGCCTGCCTTCAAGGACCGGTTCGGCCGGGATCGTTCCGTCCGTGTTGACCGTCATCAACCGGTACTCGTGGGTCAGCAGGAGCCGGTCCCGGCCGGGCGACGGAATCAACGTGGCGATCCTGCCCCGGTTGCCGCAGATGAACGTGCTCGACAAGGCCGGCGAGTCCAGATCGTTGAACTGGAAGCTGTACGTGCCATCCTCTCTCGCGTGGATGCCCCACCCCTTGACCTGGTCGGCCTTCTTTCCGGCGGGGGGCGGATACACTGTGCTGAGATAGCTGCCGTTGGCGTCGTATCGGCGGAGGGCGGCCGGGCCGTAGTTGTTGGCGTTGCCCAGCACGTACACCGCGCCGTCGGGCTTGGCCTCCAGGCCCGTGATCCGCCAGGCGGCATGATCGCCCTGACCCATGTCCCTGGAGTAGTACGCGTAGGGATCGCCACCGGCGATTCGGTCCAGCCTGACGCCCATGCCGGCCCGCACGCGGACGGAGCAGGCGGACGCGTCGGCGACAGGTTGGCCGTAGTCGTCCTTGCCGTCCCATGTCAGGCGCTGGCGGAGGCCGAGTGCGAGCGGCGCCGGGGGCGCGGCGCCGACGCCCAGAACGCCGGCGGCGAGATGACGCACTACCTTGCCGTGGGCATCGAGGATCGCCACCTCCACGTCGGTCGCGGCCCGGACGGCGAATACTATGTTCGTTCCGCCGTCGGCTTGCTCGACGGTCAGCGAGGTGACGAGTTTGTCCGGCGCCTTACGTGCCGCCGCCCGCAGGCCCGTAGCCGCGAACAGCACCAGGGCAACGACCACTGTCATTCGTCGCATTCGGATTCCTCTCGGCGCCCGCTCGCTCAATCACCGCCGGCACGGGCCGTCGGGGCGTGAAGCTTCAGCGCGTAGACCTGGCTGTTGGTGTCCGTGCCCCAGATGAGCTTGCGCTTCGGGTCGAACATCACGCCGGCGGAGTGGCCGTGCGGCATGGCCCGTCGGGCGCGGTAGCGCGCCGGCTTCACGTCGTACTTCAGACTCAGCGCGGTCCACTCGTTCCGGGCGCAGTCGTAGGCGGGCGTCGGCGTCCACCGCTGGCTGTCGCGGTCGAGATACGTGGCCATCAGGACGACGTCGTTGACGGGGTCATAGCAGCACCGGTCGATCCACGCCGCCCGGGAGGCCAAGGCCGCGTTGGCCGGCGATAGGGCCGCGACGCGGCCGGACTCGAGGCCGAACTCGTACACCTGTCCGTCGTAGGGAGCCTTGCCGTAGGCTTTGACGAAGAACAGCACCCGGCCGCGCCGGGAGTCGAACGCCAGCGTCGAGTGGTCCACGACGGCGCCGGGCAGCTTCGCGCCGGTCGCTTCCAATGCCGCCCATTCGCCGGCGGCGTGCTTGTACAGGTACAGCCGGCCGTCTTTGGTCCAGCAGAGCAGGCCCTTGGACGTGGTGCACAGCGTGAGGGTGTAGAAGCAGGAGTTGTATTGCATTCCCTTGGGCTTGGGCCCGCGCGAGACCCAGTCGGCGCGGTTGGGGTCGTAGACGTAGAAGTGCTCGTAGTGGCCGGTCTGAACCATGTTCCCGCTGATCGGGTCGAAGCCGTAGTTCTGGTACGTGTGCCCCGTCATCCCCGGCCGGAGGTTGAGGTTGTACCCACCCGGATACGACGTGTTGCTGTAGAGCTGGCCGAGCGGGAACTCGACGGGGTAGGCCAGCTCCCAGCGGTTGGTGGCGAAGTGGAAGTGCGGCACGTCCGTGCCCCCGTGGGCCGAGTGCCCGCCGCTCCAGCGAAGCAGCATGTCGCGGCGCGTGTCGATAACGGCCGTGCCCCAGTCGCGGTTGAGCCGCGGCCGGTACGGCGGATCGGTCGCCACCCATTGGTTCGCGGGCAGTTCCTTGAGCGTCGCTTCGAAGGCCGCGGCGTCCGGCCGGTCTCCCTGCATGTAGAAGCCCGGATGGAACGGCCCGGTGCGATAGACGCGCGCGTCGCCCGGCTGGAGGCGAGCGCCGCGCCAGGTGTTCTTCGCCACGTCGTACGTGTAGTCCCCATCGGAGAGGTCCACGTACTGCCCGCCGCAGTAGTCAGTGTTGGAGTAGTACGTGAAGCCACCGGTGAGCTTGATGGTTCCGTCGCCGCTCGCAGTGAGCGTATGCCCCGCCCGCGGCGCGGGCGCCGAGGTCGGACGGCGCTGCCGCCACTGCCGCCCGGCCGGGTCGAACACCCACGTGTCGTTGGTCAGGTAGTCCAGGTGGTCGCCGCCGAAGATCACGAACAGCTTGGTCCTCGGGTCATAGGCGATCGGGCTCAACGCGCGGGCGGGCGGTTCGGCGTCGAGCGCCTCGGCCGCGACGGCGATGCGGACCTGGCACTCGCGCATCGCCCTGATATCCGCCGCCTCGACGCGCCGCTGGATCGGCCGGATGAGCTTCCCGGCCGCGGCGAAGCGGGCTTGCCCCACCTCGTAGTCGCCCAACCCCTTGGCCGCCCGAAGGTCGCCAATCAGGGCGCCGAGGGCCTTCAAGAAAGCCTGCTGCGCCGGGCGGACCTGCCGCGCCGCCATGCCGGCCTCCTCCTCGGCCGGCAGGCCCCGGAACCAAAGCCGCCGCGCGACGGCGCGGATGTCCTTGATCTCGTTGCGTAGCCGCCACGCTCGGTCGCGAAGGCCTTGAAGGGCGTTGGCCTTCCGAAGCTCACGATGGATGGCCCGCCAACTGCCGTCAACAAGTACCCTCGTATGCGGTCGGCCATCAGCGCTGCTGCGGTCCTGCCCGCCGAAGGCCAGACCGCGCCCGTCGGGCAGCCTGCACTTGGCGCCCCACAGCAGGGGCTGCTTGACGCTCAACGTCTTCAGCCGGTAGGGCCTGTTCTTCTTGCCGTCCCTGGCCCGGGCCGCTGGCCCACAGACCGTGCCCACCAGGAAGCAAGAGCATAGGACCATGCCCCGTCCGCTCACGATCATGCGCGCGTTCTCCTTCACTTGTCCGCCAACGGCCGGCCTTGGCAAAGCCACGCTTCGTTGAACGCCACGCAACGCATTCGGGTGCCGAACAGGTAGATCACCCCGTTGGGCGCCTGGGCGGCGGACAGGTATCGGCTCCTCAAAGGAACCCAGTTGTTGTTCGCACGCCAGGTTCTCGCCTACGCGCCGACCACCGCGCGACGCAGACTAGCGCGAGGGCTTGGCCGTAACCCATTCCAGCGGGAAACGGGCGAGGACGATGGTCCGGTACCCGTCCTTCTCGTACAGGCAGCCAATATCGCCGCCGGGCAGGACGGTCAGGCAGGAGTAGGCGCTCCCGCCCTCGCAAAGGACCCTCGCGACGGGCCAGGTGCGGCCCTCGTTGCGGCTCATGCGGATGGTCATGTGGTCGCGGCCGCGACCGCCGGGACCCGAGTAGAGGAGGATGTTCTGACTGTCGCCGGCGTCGACGGCCGAGTAGCGAAGCACGCTGGCCTGGCAGACCGGGCCCGGCTGGGCCGGCTCCATCGCCACGGCCGACCAGGTGGCCCCGCCGTCGGAGCTGGTGGAGACGGCTCGGCAGTGTTTGCCGTGGTAGCTCCGCATGTTCAGGTAGATCCGCCCGTCGACCAGTTCGACGGCCTGGCACTCGTTGGTCTTCTCGTCGGCCACTCCGCCCAGCCTCCAGGTCTTGCCGTGGTCGTCGCTGTAGATCACGTGCGAGCGGTACGGGTGCTTGCCGTCGTCGTGGATGCTGGTGTCGCAGGGGATCAACAGTCGCCCCTTGTGCTTGCCCCGTTGCAGTTGAATGCCCACTCCCGGGCCGGTGGCATACCAGCGCCACTGGGGCTTCTTCGTCGTCGCGGTAATGTCGACGTGCTTGGACCAGGTCACGCCATCGTCGTCGCTGTGGCTGACGTAGACGCGGCGCGTGTCCTTGCTTCTGCCGGCCTTGATGCCGCCCTCACCATCTGAGCCGAGGTTCCACGTAAGCAGCAGCCAGATCGTGCCTGTGCTCTGGTCGACGACCGGGCACGGGTTACCGCAGACATTCCCCGCGTCGTCCCAGATGATCCGCAGTGGCGACCAGGTCTTCCCGCCGTCAGTGCTGCGGCGCATCACCAGGTTGATGTCGCCGGTATCGCTCCGACTGTTCTTGCGGCCCTCACAGAAGGCCAGCACCGTGCTCTTGCCGGTGACGATGATCGCGGGAATGCGGTAGGAGTGATGGCCGCCTTCGCCGCTGGTGAAAAGCACGGTCTCGGGCACGGGCTTCGGCAGAGGCCGGAGGTCGCCCTCGGCGCTGAAGTCGGCGATCTCCATCGTGCTTCTCCAAGGGCGGAAGCCGAACGTTCCGAGCCGTCCGGTCGGGACCTTGGTGCGATACACAACTGCGCCGTCGATCTGAAAGGCCAGCTCACCCCCGCGCCGGATCACCTCCAGCAGAAACGCCTTGCCTTCGGCCACCAGCGCCTTGCCGGGCCGCACGTAGCCTTTGTCACCGGCCGGACGGAAAGGCGGCCCTTCCACGAACGGTCGTCCGTGGCGGCCCTCAAAGCCGAAGTGCCCGCCGCCGATCTGAAATGAGGCGGCGCTCTTGGCGAGGTTGCGGATCGTCAGCTTCGCCCGGATATGGAACGCGCCGCCGCCCAGCTCCCGCGGCGCTATCAGCACTGGACCCGTGCCGCCGCAGGTCAAGAGCCCATCCCTGGTCAGCCACCCCTTACCTTCCTGCCGGACCTCGATGAGCTTACCGTCCTCAACAAAGACAGCGCGAGACACGGGCTTCTCCGCCCGGGCAGCCCCCGATACCGCCAGCATACCTGTGACCCAACAAAGCCTGATCCGTCCGACTGCCGAAGCCATGTCTTCCGTTTCTCCTCAACCACGACGATCATATGCTAGAGTGCGAACGTGCCGGCGTCCATGGTAGCCACAAGCTGGCTTCGAAAGCGATCTTGTACGGGACGGGACCCGTGACCCCAAGTCGACGACCGACGTACAGAAGACACCCAGGCATGGAAAGGAACCGATGGCGGGCATGCGATCATTTTGGCTGACCGGTGTGGTGTTCGTGTTCTGCTGCGAGGCCGTCGCCGCGCCGCGGCCCTGCGACGTGGCCCGGTCAGTGGCCCGGCCGCCCGGGGCGCCCCGGGCGTCGGACGTCATCATGCGGAGCCTCCGTCTGCACCCGGCCAACGCGAGGGACCCGCACGACACCATGGCGGCCCTGAAGGCCTTCCATATCACGCGCCTGGAATGGGCGTACATCACCGACAAGGCCTTCATCGGCCGCGTTCGGGCGAGCGGGCGCGTGTTCGGCGGGGCGGCGGCCGCGCCGTCGTACATCCCGGTTGAGAACGCCCCCGATGACTGGTTCGAGAAGGTCGTGGTCGTTGACCTGGCCGGCCGGCCGTGCATCGCACACTGGAAGCGCACGTGGAAGCGAACCATCTGGGGCTGCATCAACAACCCCGAGCTCGAGCGCGGCTACATGGCGTATCTGAGTCGGTACATCGACGCCGGCGCCGAGGTCATGCAGCGGGACGAGCCGAGCGCCAACCACTTCGCCTGCTTCTGGGGCGGGTGCTTCTGCAAGTATTGCGTGGCGGCCTTTCGCCGACACCTCGCCCGCACCACCGACGCCGAGCAGCGCCGCAAACTCGGCGTCGCCGATCCGAATACGTTCGACGTACGCGAGCACTTCCTCGCGCGCAAGGCCCCGGCCGGCGACGCCTTTCGCCGTTGGAGGGGCGGCGAGATGAAGGAGCGATTCGAAGCCTTTCAGATGGAGGCCACGATCGCGTTCCACCAGCGAACGCGCAAGGCCCTGAACGCCTACGCCCGCCGGCGAGTGCCGATGTCGTGCAACAACGGCGCGCGGCGGTGGTCGAATCTGGAGAAACAGTTCGACTGGGTCTTCGGCGAGCTGGCGTTCAGACACGCCACCGCCGTGTACCTGCACAACCTCTACGCCAGCGCACGCAAGTCCGGCCGGGTGCAGGTGATCACCATGCCCAAGAAGGGCGACCGGGGCGACCTTCCCGGCTGGCTGAGGCGCACGCGACGGACCATCGCCACGGCCTACTCCTGCGGCGGGTTGTGCATGGCGCCCTGGGACGTCTACATGCCCCGCGACGCGCCACGCTACTTCGGGACGCCCGAGCAGTATGCGGACCTGCTGGGATTCGTCCGGGCCGCACGGGAGTATCTGGACGGCTACGAGTACGCCGGCGCCGTCGGCAAGGGCATCCGCTGCGACCTGTACGGCGACCCTGGCCCGCCGATCTGCCTGCCGTCGGACCACCCGGGCCTGTTCGCCTTCCTCCGCGCCAAGCCCAACCTGCCCGAGGCCCCGGTGGTGGTCCACCTGGTGGACTGGTCCGATCAGCCCCAACCGGCGGTCGTCAAGCTGGACTTGCCGCGCATCGTCAAGGCAGGCCCTGACTGCGCGACCTTGCTGACGCCGCCGCCCTACGAGAAGGCCCTGCACGTGAAGGCGGACCGGAGCGGCGAGTACGCGGCGCTCAAGACGCAGACCCCCCTGAAAACTGGTCCGGACGGCGGCATTCGCATTCCGGCGTTGCGACCGTGGGGGATCCTCGTCTTACGGGGCAAGGGGAAGGAGGAACAGTAAGTCACCAAGCCTCCGCACAGCTGACGCTCGATTCCTGCGCACCGTACGCAGATTCTGGGAACCCGGAGGCTGACCGTGAGACCGCCAGACGGGTCGCCCATGATGACAATGAACTGGACGTCTCGCTCATTCTCTTCGCGATCTCGGCAAGGGAGCTGCGAGACGGCGGCACTCCGGAGGACCACTGACCGATGCGATCTCTAGCGCTGTGGGCCATACTACTGCCCGCCGGCAGCCTAGATGCAGCGACCCCGGGCAGCCCCGCCTGGCGCAATCTCGGGCCGGGCGGGGGCGGCTGGATTCAGTCGATCTGCGCCGGCCCGCACGACGCGAACGAGTTGTTCGTGGGCTGCGACGTGGGCGGCTTCTACCGATCCGCCGATGGCGGCCGAAGCTACTCGATCCGGAACGCGGGCCTTCAGGACTACTGGGTCGAGTGCATTGCCCCGCATCCGCGGGACGCGAACGTGATCTACCTCGGGTGTGAGAGCGGGGTATACAAGTCAAGCGATCGCGGCCAGAGCTGGCGGTGGCTGCGCGACGGCTTCCCGCCGAAGGGCCGGTACCGCTGGACGGCCCCCATCGGCGCGTTGCTGATCGACCCGAAGGCGCCCGAGACGCTCTATGCCGGCATCGGACGCCCGCGGCTTCGGGACTACGGCGCGGGAGCGGTCTTCAAGACGACGGACGGTGGAGCGCACTGGGCCCGCATCAACGAGGCAGGCAGCCTGCCCGCGAACGCCTGGATCAGCGACCTCCTTCTCGACCCTCGGGGCAGCGGGCATCTCTACCTCGCCTGCCAGCACGGTGTCTTCCAGAGCCGCGACGCGGGCAAGACGTGGAAGCCGACGGTCGAGGGCCTGCCGCACGGTCACGCGCGCCGCCTGGCCCTGTGCCGAGAGCGACCGGAGGTCATCTACCTGACCGTGCGCGCCGCTGCCGGCAGGCAGCCCTGGCAAGGCGGCGTCTACAAGTCCACCGACGGCGGCAACCGTTGGCGGCCATGCCTGGACGGCCTCGCGCAGCGAGTCAGCAAGCCCGGCGAGGCCGAACAGAAGACGTTCAACTACGACCGGCTGGCCGTGCATCCGAGGAACCCCGACATCTCCTACGTGGGCGGGCTCGGATGGGGCAATCACAGGATGTACAAGACCACTGACGGCGGACGGCGGTGGAAGTCGATCACGAACATCGCCGACCCCGGCTGGATCACGTTCAACGCGGCTTCCGTCACGTGCCTGAGCATGTCGCCTTTCGATCCCGACGTCCTCTATTGGGGCAGCTCGATGCACGTCTTCAGGACGTCCGACGGCGGAGCGACGTGGCGGCAGCGGTACTGCCGACAGCTCGCCGACGGCCGCTTCCGCGGGACAGGACTCGAGGTCACCTGCATGTTGAACGTCTTCGTGCATCCTGGGGATCCGAAGCGGCTCTACTTCGGGTATGCCGACCTCGGGCTGCTGGTCTCAACCGATGCGGGCAGCACGTTCCGCCGCAGCGTGGAAGGCATCGATCGCCGCTTTCGAGAAGGGCCGCTGGCGATGGCGTTTGACCCGGCTGACGCGGAACACTGCTGGGCAGCCTTCGGATGGCGATCCACCTCGGGCCGCGGCGGAGTGGTCGCCGAGTCCACCGATGGGGGCAGAACGTGGCGCCAGGTGGGAACACCGAAGACCGGCCTGCCCGCCGGCCTGCACAGGGCGTTGCTCGTGGATCCCGCCAGCTCGAGACAGGCCAGGCGCCTGCTCACGATTGCCACCGGCCATGGGGTGTACTCCAGCGAGGATGGTGGCCACACTTGGGGAGCTAGCAACAACGGCATCGCAGCCCCGGGCAGCGTCCGCGATCTCGTAGCCCATCCCACCCGGAAGGGCGTTTACTGGTGCGTCACCAGCGGAGCCCCGGCGGCAGTCTACCGCACCGACGACGGCGCCCGCACCTGGCGTAGAGCCGGCCGGGACCTCCGGGCCGGCACCGTCTGTCAACTGGTCGTGGCGGCATCCGACGCCAGACGCATGTATCTCACCGCGCGGAGCCGGTACGTGGAGGGCCGCGGGGTAGTATGGCCGACGTCGTGGATTGATTCTGACCATGCGAGCGTCCTTGATTCGGATCTCCTCGCGAAGGAGTTGGTTCTCCTGCTTGAGCTGCTTGTTGTCGCTTGCGAGCCGGACACGTGCGTTGATGCTGTTGGCGGCCCAGCCGCGGGCCGCTGCGATGGCGTAGTAGGCGAGGGAAATGACTTGCAGGATGGCCGATTTGACGCCGCTATCCCATCCGGAAGGCAGCGGAATGTCTGGAAGAGATTGATCGCACAAGGGAAAGCCTCCGTGGCCTCGTTAGTGTCAGTGAAGCCACAGCTTACCGCGTGGTTCTGTTCGGTCAAGACCCCCAAGTCTGTTCGGGAAGTGTGCGGGCCGAAACTCGCTGGACCAGGACACCGAGAGTCGCTCTGCAGGCCGACGACTGACTTCTGAGAAAGGACGTTCGCAGGGGGAGTACGAGTAGTCACCAAGAGTGGCTTTCGCTCACGATTGGCCGTATGATCACTTCACGCAAAACGGCCTTGTCGATCCGACTGGGTAGAAAGGAGGTACCACGTGATACTCAGATTCAGCTTGTCGGGGTTGCTGGCTGTCGTGCTTATGGGCTCTGGAACTCCCGTGGCGGGTGCCGCTACGGAGGGGTTTGGGAGTGAAGGGCCGTTGGTCTGTTACACCGTGCCGGCGTTGAGTTCGTGTCCTCGCCTGCCACACACCCTGCCCCGTGACGGGCGATTGAGTTCGCAACTGCGGATTGTCGCAGCCAAGGGCGCATTTGAACCGGTTTCGTTCGTGATTTCGCCGCGAGTGAACGTGGCCAGGCTCGAGTTAAAGGCGTCACCACTGCTAGGGCCCGGAGGTGCGATTCCCGCGGCCAACGTCGACATCAAAGTCGTCAAGTGCTGGTACCAGGGTGGAACGGCATGGTACAGCTACTTCGGCGATAGCAGTCGTCGCGAACTCGTGCCCGAACTGCTCCTGAACGATGAAACGCTCGTACGGGTCGATCGCGAGAAGAAGGAGAACTATCTCCGCGTGGGTGACGAGTACCAGTCGATCAGCTATCCGAAGGACCAGGCGACTGACGCGTTCAACTACCTGACGGAACCCGTTGCGGATAGTAAGACGCTCCAGCCCGTGCGTCTCAGGAAGGGCGAGAACAAGCAGATCTGGATCACGGTCAAGGTCCCTGGAACGGCCGCAGCGGGAATCTACAGCGGCAAGATCACGCTGGTTGCCGATGGCAAGGGCGTCGGGGCGATGACTGTATCAGTGCGCGTTCTTCCATTCGAACTGCCCATGCCCAGGACGTACTACGACCTGGACCTTCCCTATCTGGTTACGCTCTATGGCACGGGCGTTCTTGACATCTGTAATCGACTGGGGATAGCTCCTGAAATCGCGGATCGACAGCAGAAGGCCATATACCGGAATCTCCTTGACCATAACGTCTACAACTGTCGTTCCGACCTGACGCTCAGTCGGCAAAAGGACCGTGCGAAGGCGATTGCGAATCTGCAGCACGAGTTGCACATGATGAAGGCTGCGGGATTCGTAATGAAGCCGCTCATCTCCAGGGGCTGGGCATATCCCGCGGGCGAGAAGACCATCGAGGAGTACAAGTCTCGCATCGACGCTTTGGTCAAGACGCTGACAGGCGAGGTCGGGCACCGCGACGTCTACATCACCAGTTGGGACGAGGCCGGGGTGGACCGCGTCAAGATCATGCGCGAGCGGGCGGAGTACACAACCGCCCTGGGCGTCAAGCTTTGGGTGACGACACATCGGGGGAGACATTTCGACCTGGCGGGCTACTGCATCAGTTACGCTAATCACGGCGGCTGGCCGAGCCGTGAGAATGTTGCCACGTGGCATGCCTTGGGAGCCAAGGTCGCAAGCTACGCCGGCCCGCATACCGGCCCTGAGAATCCCGATGTCTTCCGACGCATGGAGGGCCTCGCCAGATACAAGGCCCACTATGACGGATCATTCAACTACAAGTACTACTCCGCGTTGCATCCGACGCTGTACAAGAAATACAAGCAGAACGTGTGGAATGACTTCATGGGAGGCTCGTTCCGACCGATGAACCTGGTCTACCCGACCTCACGTGGCGTGATTGACACCATTGCCTGGGAAGGTTACCGAGAGGGGATCGATGATGTCCGCTATGCGACCAAACTCAAGCAGGTTGCGGCAAAGGCGATTGCCACGGGCCAAGTGCGAGCCGTCTACGCTGCGAAGAAGGCGCTGATGTGGCTGGAGTTGCTCGATGCGAAGACAGCGGACCTGAACGCGGTGCGCATGGAGATGATTGAGTACACTCTGAAGATCCAGACGGCGATGGAGGAGTAGACCATGAGAGTAGCCCTGTCAATACTCGTTCTGGGTGCGGCGTTGGGCAGT
Source organism: uncultured Planctomycetaceae bacterium (assembly GCA_964642165.1). Classification (GTDB taxonomy): domain Bacteria; phylum Planctomycetota; class Phycisphaerae; order SM23-33; family SM23-33; genus CAYRVX01. Next base: position 17,676 of record CAZXOC010000143.1, read on the forward strand.
GTGGGGGCGGCCGAGAAGCCGCGCCGCAAAGTCTACGAATGTCGCTATATGGAGAGTCCCCCATACGGTGTGGCCGCATGGTCACAGTCGAAGATGGTCAAGATGGGGATTGGCAAGGAATCACGCTTCGTTCCCTACAACAGTGCGGCCGCCAAAGGGCTCATTCTTGATGCGACGGTGTCACGCGAGGTGAAATCTGACCCAAAGCTCAAGGGCCGTGAGACGTCCTTCTACATGGTGTATGACTCGAAAGGCTGGTACATCTACATTCACTGTGCCGAACCACAGATACAGA